>JAGWBD010000036.1:1179-18547 GCA_021296065.1 Anaerolineae bacterium | reverse complement strand
ATTTCATAGATGCGTCTTGACGAGTCAACAATCCACTCAAGTGGACGTCCAAATACATTCACCACCCATATCGCAGCCAAATAAAAAACTTCATCAGCACCAATTTGCAGGGCATATAGAACAAAAAAGTGAATGACGGTAAATATCGCTTTGGCATTCCCCAGTTGGCTCGTGAAAACGGATATGGAGTTTTTAAGACTTTCCCTCCTTCGTATTCTTTCGAGCCAGATTACTGACAATGAAAGTGCGAATAACACAAGCAGCACAAACGATAAGACCCGCAAAATATTGTCTGTATGTGTTGTAATTTGCTCGTTGCCACTGAGTGACAACAATGTTGCCAAGGCCACAACGGAGTTAGCCGCTGAATCGTAAGGCGCAGAGGCAATTGTGCGTACAAGTAGTTCGGTAATCAGCAGGGGAGCAAAAGAAGCAAGAATCCACAGCCCTTTAGTCCCTGAAGGTATAAACTCTCCAAAGATCAAATTGTTAAGAAAGCAAAGGATGATCGCATAGAAGAGGAAAAAGATTGCATAGTATTGTGAACTTATCTTTCGAGTCACACAACTCCCCTCCCCAAAATGCGGTTTTCCACTGCCCAATAGACGCGGCCACAAGTGCAGCGCGCCGCATCATATCACAGGCCTATTAACATTTGTGATCGGCTAGCTCAAAACGCGATCTCGTCCAGCGCGTCGATGTCGAGCGCGTCTGTCGGCAGGGCCATGTCCTCGTCGCCCTCCCATTCGGCCAGTGAGCCCGGCTGCTCGCCGCGGTCGCAAAGCGAGCGATAGACGCAGAAGCGGCAGCGGCGCACTTCTTCAGTGAGCGGGAAGACCTCGCAACTGTCGATTTCGCGCGCCAGGTCGCGCAGGAAGCGGCCGTCCGCTTTGTACTGGTCCTCATCGTAGGGAAAGCGCAGGACGTCGCCCTCGTGCTGCGCGTACCAGTAGCGCATCTCGATGCGGGTCTGGTCGATTGCCTCGCCGCCATTCAGACGCGCCCCGGCCTCGGCCAGCACGTAGCGATAAACGCGGGTCTGAAGCCGTTGCGCCTGACGCTCCGGTCGCGGCTGGTGCCGACCGGTCTTCCAGTCCAGAACCAGCGCCGCGCCGCCAGGCTCGATGGCCACCAGGTCCATCTTCGCCAGCAGCAGCCACTTGCCCAGCCTTGCGGTCAGGGTCAACTCGGGCCAGCGCTGCGCAGGGACTTCGGCAAGACCGTTGGCCAACCAGGCGTCGTACCAGCGCGCGACCTCATCGTCGTTGATGCGCGAGCGCAGCGTCTCTTCGGGCAGACCCAGCAGGCTCTGCTGCACCAGGCGATGGAACTGGTCGCCCTGCTCCAGGTGACGTTCGAAAGCCGCCATGTCGTCGACTTCCGCCGCCGGCCAGCGCTGGCGTCGCAGGTATTTGAGTTCGAAGCGCCGCGGGCAATCGACGTAGTCCTGCAGGTTGCCCTGGCTGAAGACGAAGTCCTCCGGCAAATTCATGGCGCATGCTCCGTCATCAGGGCCTCACGCAACGCGCGTACGGGCAGGGCCTCGCCCAGGTCGCCTTTGCGGCCCGTGTTCCAGGTGATGACCAGTTCACGGCGCGCGCGGGTGATACCGACGTAGAGCAGCCGCAACTTTTCCGCCGCCACCAGCGCGCGCGCCTTGCGCGTCGCCTCGCCTTCGCGGTAGTCCGCGCCTGCCGTGAGCGCGGCCAGCTGGGCCAGGGCCTCGGCTTCAAGGTTCAGGTTGTCGCGGACGAACCAGCGCTCTGCGAAATACTGGTCGTCTGGCATGGCGGAGGGAAAGTCGTAGTTGTTGGCGGACATCAGGTAAACGCGGTCCCACTCCAGGCCCTTGGCCTTGTGCAGCGTGGTCACCACCACCTTGCCGCGATAACGCTCGGGGTCGAAGCCGCTGTCCTCCTCGCTCATGGCCAGAAAGCGGCGCCGGCCGGCAGCGATCTGGCGCAATTCGGAGGTGAATTCCGGCAGACGGGTATCCGGCTGCAACTCGGCGAATTGCCGCAGATGCACGGCCAGGCTCCAGACCGTCGCGATTTCCGCCTCGGAGCGGAACAGGTCGCCGCCGATGGTCAGCAGCAACTGGTCGACCGGCAGGTCAGCCGCACCCTGCCAGCGCCGCAAGTCACCGCGGAAGGCCTCCAGGTGCTGATGCAGGGCGGCATCCGAGCCGCAGAATTCGTCCAGCCAGTCGTCGCCCGGCGCGGGCCAAAGAAAGTCTTCCGTCCGGCGCAGCCTGCGAATCTCGCCGCTCACCCGCTGAATGCTGCGCCTCGCTTCTTCCTGGTCGCGCTCGTCACGCCGCCAAACACGATACACCTGCGAAAGGTGGGCGCTGTGTTGGGGGTTGGCCAGATACTCCAGCGCGCGATACAGCGAACCGGCCACCGCCCGCGTGCCGTCGGTGGAACTCAGGTTCTCCCGGTAAGGCAGACCCACCGCCCGCAACTGCTCGACCAGCCTGCTGCCGCTGGCATTTGTCGGCAGCAAGACGGCGACGGTGGCCTCCGGGTTCTCCGGCAGCCAGTGACCCAGGGAGCGCACGACCAGCGCGCGCTCGTCATCGGCAGTCAACGCTTCATGATGCAGGTGCGGGTAACCTTCCACGTCGTTGGGATTCGCCTGGGAGTCGCCTGGCGGCGCCGGCTCAATGTATGGTGGCGCCAACGGCCTTCGCTCGCGCATTTCCTGCTGCGGGTGCTGCAACGACCAGTCAATCAGCCCATTGGCCAGATGGATGATGGCCGGCGCGCTGCGGCCACTCTCCGGCATGTCAAAGCGGGCGACGTCGGGTTCTTCCAGAAAGTCGCGCAGAAAATGCGGACTGGCGGTGGTAAAGGACTCGTTGATCGCCTGGTTGGGATCGCCGACGCGCGACCAGTTGCCCTGCGGGCCGGTCAACAGGCGCAGAATGCGCTCCTGCAGCAGACTGCTGTCCTGGGCTTCGTCCTCAAGAATCCAGGGCCAGCGCCGCTGCAAACGCGCCAGATAGTCCGCGTCACTCTTCAGGACGCGCAGCGCCAGGCGAATCAGGTCCGTGAAGTCGACGCCACCGCGGTAGCGCAGGCCGCTCTCGTAGCTTTCGAAAACGGCCTGGCAAATCCCGGCCAGGGACAGTGACAAGCCCTGTGCCTGCATCAAACCCTGCAGGTCACCGGCGTCCAGTTCCTCGTCCTTCGCCTGGCGGATGTAACGTCCCGCGACGTCGCGCAGCAGCGCCGGCCAGTTCTGCTGCAGCACCCGGCGGTTTTGCTGAAATGACTCACCCAGCCAGTCCCTGGCGGCTTCAGGGTTGCCACGCAGCCAGGCGTCCACGGCTTCCTGCAATATGTCGCTCGCCTCGCGCTCGTCGATGACGCGAAAGTCCTCGGCCAGACCGGCCAGCCCCGGTCGTTCCTTCACGATGTCGTTCGCCAGGCCATGCAGGGTGCGCACACGATAGCCCACCAGTCCGGGCAGCAGGTCGCTGCTCTCCTGCAGGTCTTGCGCCAGTCGCGCCGCAAAGTTGTTCACCGCGGAGTTGACCAGCGTGACGATCAGCACCTCCTGGTCCGGCGCCAGCCCACCCTCGCGCACCAGACGCGCCGCCAGGGCCACCAGCGTGGCCGTCTTGCCACTGCCCGGCACGGCTGAAACGCCCATCCTGCCGCCCTGCCATGCGAGGACGCGCGCCTGGGCCGGGCGCGGCCTAAACATCCGCAGCCCCGGAACTCAAATGATGCTGCATATTGTGCAGCGCCAGCAGCAAGGGACCGCGCTCTTCCATCCCGCGTTCGCCATACTCGCTGATGCCCAGATATACGCGCTTGCGGCAGCGGCGCAGCAGGCCCAGCGCCACGTTCGCCAATGACTCCGCGCCCGCCGCTTCCTCGTCGGCATCCAGCCACTTGCGCCCCGGCTCCCAGTGACGGCTGAGTACCCAGGGGTGCGTCAGCGGCTGGTAGACGCGTCGGCCCCAGCCGCTGTTGCCCACGTTGAGCCAAAACTGGTAGTCAACCGGCCGGTTACTCATCAGAAAGGTGTGCGCGGGCGCCAGCAACACGCCTTCGCTGCGGTCCAGTTCCCAGTCGCGCAGGTACTGGTTGGCCAGCACGCCCTCCTCCACCATGCGCAGGTAGTCCGCCGTGACCGACGCTTCGGGGTCGAGCTCCGTCAGCAGGCGGCGGAAGTTACGGGCTGAGTCGACGAGGTTGGCGACCGTCGCGCCAGCAGATTCTCGCCTGTGCAGGCCGAAACCCGGCTGGGACATCACTTCACAAAAGAAGGCACTGAAGAACAGGTCCAGCGGCTGCTCCGCCGGCACCCGCGCCAGCCAACTGCAGAGCCGATCGTACTTTTCGCCCAACTGGAAAGTGATGCGTTGCTGCAGGCGCGTATCCCTGATGTGTTCGAAGGGCAGCAAACCGCCATCGCGATAGAGCGCGTCGGCCAGCAGACGCGCCCGAATCGGGTCCAGGTCCTCTATGGCGCTTAACAAGGCGCTGGCCACGTCAAAGCGGTCGGGCGCCAGCCCCGCGGCCGGTTGGGCAAGGCGCGCGAAAGTCAGCAGGGCGCGCACCTCCGGTTCGTCGCGCAGGGCGCGCGACGGGCGGTGCGAGCGATGCGGCACGCCGCGTTCGTCCAGCCGGGTTTGCAGGGCGAAGCGCAGGGCGTCCGGCATGAATGGCGCCACCACCACAATCTCCCGCGCTGCAACATCCTCTTCATGCACCAGGCGGGCGACGTGCTCAACCGTCCAGTCGATCATCTGCGGGTGCCAGCGCGCCCTGCCGGGCCAACGAATGGCAGCGCGGCCATTGCCACCTTTCGGCATCGGACCGGCTTCCCGCCCCTGCGTTTTTGCCAGCGCGTGATGCAGGGCGGCGACGTCGACCGACATGGCGCGGCGCCGGTCCAGCGTGACGCCAAGATCGCAGAGCGCCCGCAGGGAGTGGGCCTGCGCCGGGTCCGCGCCCAGAAAGCGGCGCAGACCCGCCTCATTGTCATGGATCAGCAGGGCGGAGTGACATTGTGGCAGCCAGTCCCGCAGCAAATCGTGCAGCGTCGGCGTGTCTTCTTCCAGATTGTCGACCAGCAAATGACGGTAACGCCGTGTCAGATAGCCGCGCGCGTTTTCCAGCGGCCACAGGTTCTTGCGCAGGATGTCGATGAGCAAGGAAAAGTCAATCAGATTGTGACGCAGGCAAGCGGCGCGAAAGAGGCTGGCGCAGGCCTGGGCGTCGTCGTAAATGAAGGCCTGTTCCGACGAGCCGCGCCAGGCCGATTTCAGCCTGGATCCAATTTCCTCCGGCGGGAAGCCCACCAGCGCCGACTTGTTGAGGTTGTCGACGATCTGGGTATACAGCCTGTTGCGGCTGATGGTCACGCCGCGGAAGTAATCGCGCCTTTCGATTTCACCGCCAACGAAACGGCGCATCAGGTATTGCGACAGTTCCAGACCGGGGAAGCGCGGCGGCGCCAGGGGCTGCGCGCAGCCCGTGTCTGCGGCGATCAGCGGCCAGAAGAGTTCGAGCAGTTCACGCGCCAGTGTGCCCAGGGTCGTGACGCGCACCTCGGCGCTGCCAGGCGCCCGTGATCGGCGCAAGGCGTCCTGCCAGGGCAGGCCAGTGGCCTGCTGCGGCACCAGCACCAGGATAGCGGAAGGCGGCACACCGGCCTGCAGCAATTGCTTGACGCGCTCAATGCCGGCGGTCGTTTTGCCCGTGCCGGCGAGGCCCTCGAGGAAGATCTTGCGGTCAAGGTTCTGCCGCGCCACCTGCTGTTGTTTGACCAGGAGGTACATGCTTTTCCACGCCTCGGCGAAGTTCCAGTATAGCAATGGGCGGCGGAGCCGTGACCTGCTGCATTTGACCTTTGTCAAATGGTCTGCTAAGGTCTTTAAGTCCACTTTACTTCAATCGGTATGAAGGGAGCGCCTGCAAAATGCGTTTTATTCGGTATTTCCTGCCAACTTTGGTCATCCTGCTCGTTTCCGCAGGGACCATCCATGCACAACCCTCGGGCGAACTGGTTATCGCCCTGCCCAATGATCCCACGGCCATGTACATCGGTAATGCCTCCGACGTGACCGCGATCAGCGCGACGCGCCCGCTCTACGACGGCCTGGTGCGTTACGGAGCGGATGGATCGATTCAGCCTGGCCTGGCCCAGAGCTGGGAAATCAGCGAGGACGGCCGCACCTACACCTTTCATCTGCGCGAAGGCGTGAAGTTCCATAACGGCGAAGACTTCAACGCCCACGCCGTCAGCACAATCTGGGAATATGGCATGACGCCCACCAACCAGTGGTTGTCCTACTATGACTCGGTCGCCTCGGCCGACGACATTGTCGTCGTCGACGACTACACCGTTGAAGTCACGACAAGCGAACCTGACGCCTTCTTCCTCAGCGAAGTGGCGAACGGCTGGTTCGCCCTACCGCCGGCCTATCTGGCGGAAGTCGGGCTGGAAGCCTTCGAGGCGGCGCCTGTCGGCACCGGCCCCTTCATGCTGGAGAACTGGGCGCCGGGCTATCGAATCGAACTGCGGGCTTTCCCGGAATACTGGAACCCGGAGCAGCCGAAGGTGGAGCGCCTGACCTTCCGCATCATTTCCGACGCCACCACGCGTATGGCCGCCATTCAGACCGGTGAGGTGGACATTGTCACCCGGCTGAATACCGACGACGTGGTCCTGCTGGAAACCAACCCGGACGTGAACATCGTCACTTACCCGAACGACCGGGTTTACTACGTCGCCTTCAAAAACGTCGGCAATGGCGCGGGCACAGCTCTGGAGAACAAGTTGGTACGGCAGGCCATGAATCTGGCGGTGGACCGCGAAGGCATTGTCGCGGCGCTCTTCAGTGGCCACGGGCAGACCATCTCCGGCTTTGTCATCCCCTCCAACCTGGGTTACGACCCGTCGCTGCAGCCCTATGCCCATGATCCGCAGCAGGCCATGGAGTTGCTGACCGAGGCCGGTTATCCGGACGGCTTCGAAATTGGCATGGGTTGCCCGACCGACGCCTACACCAATATCAACGAAGTCTGTCTGTCCGTGCAGCGAGACCTGGGCAACATAGGCATTGACGTCGACCTTGAGTTCAAGTCGACCAACGCCTACTGGTCCGAGGCCCACTATGCGGCAACGGGGCCCATGTACGTCGACAGCTGGTCGTCCCCCAATGGCGAGGCCTTCTGGCGCCTCGAAGGTTCCCTGACGCCCGACTACTACTACAGCACCTGGACAGACCCCGCCATCGTGGATTCCCTTGGGCAAATTGCCGTTGCAGTCGATCGCGACAGCCGAGCCGCGCTGTATGGCGAACTCTCACACTACCTTTACGACAACCCGCCCTACATCTACCTCTACGTGCTCAATCTCTTCGAGGCCACGACCAATCGCGTCACCGGCTACCAGCCCCTGCCCAACGAGACTTTCTACACCAACGACGTGGGCGTGGACGGCTAGCCGGGTCTGCCACGGCCGGGCAAGCCGGCAAAAGGAATACATAACCGGCCTGCGTTGGCAGGCCGGTTATGCTTTCCGGCAATCCCTGGCTACAATCCACTTTATCAACCTGTCGCTGCTGACTGCATTCGGGAAAGGAACTCCATGCGGACCGCAATCCGATTCTTGCTGGCTTTGACGCTGCTCGCTCCTGCCACGCTGACGCTGGCCCAGCCATCGGGCGAACTGGTCATCGCGCTGCCCAACGACCCGACCGCCCTCTACATCGCCAACGCCTCCGACGTGACCACCATCGCCGTCACGCGCCAGCTTTATGACGGGTTGCTCTGGCTGGACGAGACGGGGACCCTGCACCCCGGACTGGCGGAACGCTGGGAGATCAGTGACGACTCCACGCAGTACACCTTTTATCTCCGTGAGGGCGTCACCTTTCACAATGGCGAACCCTTCACCGCGGAGGCGATCGTGGCGGCCTGGGAATACGGGTTGACGCCAGGCAACGAATACCCCCAGTACTATTCCTCGGCGGAGAGCGTGGAGGCGCTGGACGACTACACAGTACGGGTGACGACGCCCGAGCCCGATGCGCTGTTTGTCATCGATCTGGTTGAGGGCTGGTTCGCCTTGCCACCGCGTTATCTGGAAGAAGTCGGCCTGGAAGGGTTTCAGGAAGCGCCGGTTGGCACCGGCCCGTTCATGCTGGAAGAATGGTTGCCAGGCGATCGCATTGTCATGCGGGCCTTCCCCGACTACTGGAATCCGGATGAACCAAAGGTCGAACGGGTTGTCATGCGCGTCATCCCCGACGGCAGCACGCGTATGGCCGCGGTGCAGACGGGCGAGGTCGACATCGTCAACCGCCTTAATGTTGAACAGGCTACCCTGCTTGAGAGCAATCCGAACGTCAACGTCATTTCCTATCCCAACGACCGCGTTTTCTACGTTGCCTTCAAGAACCTGAACACAGGTGCCGGCACGCCAATCGAGGACCGCCTGGTGCGTCAGGCTTTCAACCTTGCCATCAATCGGCCGGGGATATTGCAGGCCCTGTTCGGCGGCCATGGCCAGCTGGCAACCGGCTTTACCGCCGTTGGCAACCTGGGTTATGACCCGGAACTGGAGCCCTGGCCCTACGACCCGCAACGCGCCAGGGATTTGCTGGCAGAAGCCGGCTATGGCGAGGGATTCAGCATTGGACTGACCTGCCCCGCCGATGCCTACACCAATATAAATGAGGTTTGTCTCACCATTCAGCGAGACCTCGCTGCAGTCGGCGTGGACGTCGAACTCGAGTTTCTGACGACCGGCAAGTTCTGGTCTGAGCCGAACTACGGCAGCACCGGCCCAATGTTCGTCGACGGCTGGTCCACGCCCGCCGGTGAAGGTCTGCCGCGCATTGAAGGCGCCCATTACCCCGGCCTGTATTACAACAGCTGGGTCGATGACAGGATCACGGCCTACATCGAAAAGTTGTCATCCACCATCGACCGCGATGAACGCGCCGCCCTTTACCGCGAACTCTCGCGTTTCCTCTTCGACGACCCGCCCTTCGTCTACCTCTACACGCTGAACATCTTTGAAGCCACCAACAGCCGCGTCACCGGCTACAGGCCGTTGCCGACCGAGACCTGGTACCTGAATCAGGTGGGAGTAGACGGTTAGGACTTTCATGGGCCAGGCCAACTTGCTGTGTAGCCTGACGGCTGGCAGGGAGTAACACGATCTTCGGGTTTCTGTATCGGCGCCTGCTGCAGTCCGTCGCCCTGATCATCGGGGTGCTGGTGCTGGTGTTCTTCACCGTCCGCCTGACCGGCGATCCTGTCGGCCTGATGGTGGCCCGCAACGCCACGCCCGAGCAGCGCGAGGCCTTCCGCGTGGCCCATGGCTTTGACCGGCCGCTGGCTGAACAGTTTGTCGGCTATCTGGGCGACGCGCTGCGCGGAGACCTCGGCAGATCGCTGCGATTGCATTTGCCCAATATGGAACTCATCATGCAGCGTTTGCCGGCGACCATGGAACTGGCGCTGGCGGCGTTGCTGCTCTCCCTGGCGATTGCGGTGCCGCTGGGCATCATCAGCGGCGTTTTTCCCGGCTCACCGCTGGACCTGCTCGCGCGTCTGATCGGTCTGGCCGGCCAGACCATCCCGTCCTTCTGGCTGGCGATGATCCTGATTCTGGTCTTCGCTGTAAACTTGCGTCTCTTTCCCACCTTCGGACGAGACAGCCTGCAGCACCTGGTCCTGCCGGCCGTTGCCCTGAGTGTGGCCAGCATGGGGCAAATGGTGCGCCTGTTGCGCTCCGCCGTGCTTGAGATCACGCGCGAGGATTACATACGCACCGCCCGCGCCAAGGGCGTCTCCGAAATCGTCATCACCTTGCGCCACGTCACCCCCAACGCCCTGATCCCGCTGGTGAGCGTCGTCGGCGTCAATTTCACCTACATGCTCGGCGGTTCCGTCTATATTGAGACCATTTTCGCCTGGCCGGGTCTCGGCACGCTGCTCAACGACGCCTTCAACGACAGCGACTTCCCCCTGGTTCAGGCGATCACCATATTCATCGCCGCCTTCGCCATCAGCCTGAACCTGCTGACCGACATCGCCTATGACCTGATCGACCCGCGGGCCCGGCAACGCTGACATGCTCCCCCGTGCCGAAGAAGTTCTCTCGACCAGGCAGCCGCGTCCATGGCGGGGCAGATCAATGCCCTACGGGCTGCACCGACTGCTCCACGATCCGGGCGCGATACTTGGTCTGATCCTCGTCACACTGGTTGTGCTGACAGCCCTGTTTGCCGACCAGCTGGCGCCCTTCGGGCCGACAGAAGGCAGTCTGACGAACGCCAAGCGGCCGGAAACCTGGCAGGAAAGGGGATTGCCGGGACATTTGTTGGGCACCGACCAGCTGGGTCAGGACATCCTCAGTCGCGTGATCTATTGCGCCCGCGTCTCGTTGACGGTCGCCTTTTTCGGCGTTTTGCTGGCCAGCGCCATCGGCGTGACGCTCGGTTTGTCAGCGGGCTATCTGGGGGGGCGCGTCGATGCCCTTGTTTCCGGCGCCGTCAACCTGCTGCTTTCATTTCCCTATCTCGTGCTGGTCATCATCGTCGCGCCCGTTTTCGGTCGCCTTCTCCTCACCGTCATCCTGATCTTTGGCATCACGGACGCGCCAGTGTTCGCCCGGCTCGTCCGCGGTGAAGTGCTGCGTCTCAGAGGACAGGACTACGTGACCGCCGTGCGCGGCCTGGGCGCGCCTGCCTGGCGCATCATGCTGCTTCATCTGCTGCCCAACCTGGTCGGCCCCCTCGTCACGCTGATGACATTCGAAATGTCGGCCATGATTTTCTATGAAGCCGGTCTCAGTTTCCTCGGCCTCAGCGTACCGCCGGAAGTCCCCAGCTGGGGCAACATGTTGGCCCTGGGGCGCAGTTTCCTCTACATCTATCCATGGATGTCGATTTACCCCGGCCTGGCCATTTCGCTCACCGCCTTCGGCGTCAATTTGCTGGGCGACTGGGTGCGCGACGTCATGGACCCGCGCCTGCGCCACGCCGACTGAGCCCCTTCACACCGGAATGCCCAGGTCCGCCGCGCCGGTCGCCGAGGTCACGGCCTCCAGACAGTAGCGGCGGATGATGTCCTGCGCAAAGGCGGCGCGCCGTACGCGTTCCCGTCCCAACGCAATTGCGGTCGCCTGCAGATGGTAGCCCGAGGGGTAGATGTTAGGTGAGTTGCGTAGCCCCAGCTTGACGTACATGGGCGCTGCAACGCGAATCATTTCGGGAATCTCATAGTACCGCACGAAGCCGCCAAAGTCGTCCGGCGCTTCCACGTAGACGTCCAGCGGAATGTCGCAGGCCTGGCGAATGGCCGCGAGTTGAGGCAGGGAGAGATCAGTGGGCGGATTGTAGGTGCCGGCGCCCAAATGCTCCATCCAGCGCACCGAAAGCGCATTGGCCGGGCCCATCTGAACCGAAATCTTGAGCACCAGGTCCGCCGGCAATTCGCCGGCGCGCTTCATCTCGTTGACCAGCCACAGCAGGCCTTCGTCCGCCACCAGCACCGAACGCAGGCCCAGGGCGCAGGCGCGTCGAATGTCTTCAACTGCGTAAATCACCTGCTCCATACCGCGCAGGCGCGCGCCGAGGTTTTTGCCCGCACTGGCCACCACCTGCGCGCCGGTATCCCAGGCGGCGCGTGGCCCGACGAAGAGACTGACTTCGATGCCCGCCTCGCGCCCCAGTTGGGCCATTTCCCGTATTTCAGCGTCCGTCTGCAACATGATGCCGCTGCCCTGTGAAACGCGATGGATACGCGTCTGTTGCGCCTCGGCTTCCTCAAGCACGGCGCGCAGCACTTCCGGCCCCTCGCAACTGGGAATTTCGATGCGCCACTGCGCGCCGTCGGGAAAACGCTTCGTGGATTCCGGCAGTTCTCCCGGGTCGCCGGAAGGCAGGCCCATATTGCCCAGAAAATCTCGCGTTGCCTGCATGTCAGCCGCCCCAGGCCGGTTCCGGCAGGCCGCTGACGCCGGGCCGGGCCCGATAAAGTCCGCCTGCCTGCTCCTGCTCGCCACCGTGTTTCAGCATATCCGTGCGCGCGGTAGTGATGTAGAGCTCGTCCAGGTTGGGACCGCCAAACATGACACTGCTGGTACAGGAGGCGGGCACGGCAATCTCATCGATGATCCGTCCCTGCAGATCATAGCGAACGACTTTCCAGCCACCCCAATGCGCCGCCCAGACGCAGCCTTCGCTGTCGACGGTCAGTCCATCCGGCAAGCCGCCATCCGGAGTCGTGCCTACGTAGGGCCGCTCGTTGCTGACGTCACCGGTTTCCGGATCAAAGTCCCAGGCGCGGATGCCGAGTTTGCTGTCGCAAAAATAAAGGATGCGGTCGTCCGGGCTCCAGCCCAGGCCGTTGGAGATGTACACCTCCGGATCGATGGTGTGCAGGCTGCGGTCCGGGTCGAGTCGGTACAGCCCGCCAACCGGCTCCTCGCCGTCGGCCATCGTCCCGGCCCAGACTCGCCCCTGGCGGTCCACAGCCGCGTCATTGAAACGGTTGGCCGGCTTGTCCGGCTCCGGGTCGACAATCAGTACCGGCGCGCTGCCAGGTTCCCAGGCGTAAAGACCATTCTTCATCGCGAGTACAAAACCGCCGCTTGCGCGCAGCAAGACCGCGCCCACTTCCTGACCCACGTCATACTGCCGGTGGTCGCCGCTGGCCGGGTCGAGGCGGTGCACCTGTTCACCCAGGATATCGACCCAGTAGAGCGCCTGCTCGGCCACGCTCCACATCGGCCCCTCCCCCAGGGTATTGCGACAGTTCAGCAACAGTTCAACCTCGGTCATTGGCCCACCTCCATTGCGACAACGAGTCCAGCCTACCGAATTACCCCACAGGGGGCAACGCATGTCACTTTGTTGTCTATTGGTCCTTACGGGCACTTGACCGCACCATGACCCTGCATACCATTGCGCCAGACACCAGGTCCCGGAACGAACTTCATGTTGAAAATTGGTGTGCTGGCCCTGCAGGGCGCTTTCATCGAACACGTGCACATGTTGCGACGCGCCGGCGCGGAGGCTGTCGAGGTGCGTCTGCCGGAAGAACTGGACGGGCTGGACGGGCTGATCATTCCCGGTGGCGAAAGCACCACCATCGGCAAACTGGCTGCCAGCGCCAGCCTGGTGAAGCCGCTGCGCGAGTTTGCCTGCTCCCGCCCGACCTGGGGCACCTGCGCCGGCATGATCTTCCTCGCGCGGGAGCTCGACAATCACGCGCAACCCATCCTGGCGTTGATGGACATCAGCGTGGATCGCAACGCCTTCGGCCGCCAACTTGACAGCTTTGAGACCGATCTGGCGGTCCCGGCTCTGGGCGATACGCCCTGGCACGCCGTTTTCATTCGTGCGCCAGTCGTGACCGCGGTGGGAGATGATGTTGAGGTGCTGGCGCGCCTTGAGGACGGCCGCATCGTGGCCGTGCGTCAGGATCACCTGCTGGCCACTGCCTTTCACCCTGAACTGACGGAAGATCTGCGTTTTCACGCCTGGTTTCTGCAACTGGTGCAGCAGGCCGATTGATGCCCGCTGAATAATCCTGGCAAGGTACGACACATTCCCTGGAGAATTGATGCACGAGCCCGAACCCTTGTTGGCCCTTGATCCGGACCCCGAATTTGACGACGAGGCATTTGCCGAGCCGAGCGACGAGGACTTGCTTGAGGTAGAGACAGACCTTGCAGAAGATCTTGAACCCGTTGAAGATGAAGGCTATGACATCAGCGAATTCGACGAGGACGATGAAGGCTCGCTCTACGGAGACGATGATCCGCTTTTCATCGCCGGTGACGAAGACATGCCGGATGATCCTGACAATGACGACGAAAACGACGATGACCTAGACAAAGACGACCTGGACAGTGACCTTGACGACGAAAAGGACTGGTTTCCTGACAGCCTGAACTGAAGCGGTGGCGTCGGACCGTCCAGATGTCAGACTGGAGGTATCATGGCCACGCCCCATGAACAGTTGCAGCCCAGGGTTGATGAAGCCATAGACGCAGGTGAAATGGCGCGTCTGCGTCAGTTGCTGGCAGATCATCACCCCGCCGACGTCGCCGACCTGCTCGAGCGCATGGATTCAGTGCAACAGCACCGAGTCTTTCAAATGCTGGACGATGAACTGGCCGCCAGTGTCCTTGATGAGATCGGTCGCGACGCCACGCGCGACTTGCTTGACAAACTTCCCCTTGACGATGCCGCCCTTTTGCTGGGCCGCCTGCCAATGGACGACGCGGCCGAAATTCTCGCCGAGGACGTGCCGGAAAAGCAGGACGTCCTGCTGGCTGCCATGGAAGGGGACAAGGCCGCAGGCATTCAACGGCTGCTGCGCTATCCGCCAGACAGCGCCGGCCATTTGATGACCGAACATTACGTCGCCCTGCGAAAAGACATGACGGCAACAGAAGCGCTGGCCGAGGTACGGCGCATGGACGCTATCGCCGAAACTGTCAGCGAACTCTACGTGCTGGATGACCAGGGGCATATGCAGGGCGTCATCTCCCTGCGCGAACTGATCAACCTGGCGCCGTCTGCCGTAATTGGCGACCACATGACAACCCGCGTCATCAGCGTCCAGCCGGAGACTGACCAGGAGCGCGTGGCCCATGAGGTGGCGCAATACGACATCCTCGCCATCCCCGTCGTGGACAATGGACGCCGGTTGCTGGGCATCATCACGGTTGATGACATCATCGACGTGCTCGTGGAGGAAAACTCCGAGGACATCCTGCGCTTCGGCGCCGTTGAAAGCGGCAGCGTGGACCAACCCTATTTCACCGTGCCGCTACTGCGCGTGTTGCGCAATCGTTTTGGCTGGCTGCTGTTGCTCATGGTCGCCGATACCCTGACCGGCGCCGTGCTGCGCCAGTTCAGCACGCGCCTCGCCGCCGTCGTACAATTGTCCTTTTACATTCCGCTGCTGATCGGCACGGGCGGTAACACCGGCGCGCAAACCGTCTCTACCATCATCCGCGGCCTCGCCATCCGCGACGTGCACTTCAGTGACCTCTGGCGCGTGCTGCGCCGCGAATTGCTGGGCGGTCTGCTGTTGGGCCTTGCCCTCAGCCTGGTCGCCGGGACGCGCGCCTGGCTCTGGGATCGCGACCTGCAACTGGCGCTGGTGGTCGGCATTTCGATCATCGTCATTTGCACCTGGTCCAACGTCATGGGCTCGCTGATCCCCCTGCTGGCCAGCCGTCTTGGCATCGACCCGGCGGTGGTCTCAGCGCCAATGATTTCCACGTTGGTGGATTCCAGCGGGCTGTTCATCTATCTGAGTATCGCCGGACTTCTGTTGACCGGCGCCATTTAGCGAGACAGGCGGATTCAGAGACGCAGGCGACCAAAAATGCGCTTACGCCCGGACGACCGTTCCTTTACTGTTGAATGAGTCAGGGTGAGCGGTCCGCCGCCCTGAACGTCAAAGACCGGGCGCAGTTCATCCAGCAACTCCTGCCGATCCGGTGACGGGCTGCGCGCCTGCGCCAGTTCCCACAGCCCGGCGTGCCGCCGGAAGAGCGCGCGGGCCTCGTCCGCACGGGGCGCCCCGTCGCCTTCCTGCGGGACCTCATTCCCTTCAATTTCGCCATCCCAGCGCCAGCGCTCGGGATACCAGTAGTAATAGAGCAGGTAGGGCGTGGGGGTCAGCGCGGACACGCCACGAACGTCGAACTGCCACAGGGGTTCACCCGCCAGGCTGGCGGCCTCTGCACAGAGGCATAGCGCCTGGGCCGTCAACAACGTGCGCCCCAGACTCTCGCCCCTGCGTCCTTCCGCGGCGCGGCGAATATAGCCATCAAAGTGCAGGTCCTGGCGCACGCTATCGCGAAACAGGTCGCAAGCCTGGTTGAATCGACTCTCGTCCTCCAGCGCGATGGCGCTGGTCAGTCGCAGCAAATTGAGCCAGATATCCTCGACGTGCAACAGGCCTTCCTCCTGCTCCAGACGAGCCTCCACGCGCTGCGCATAGTCTCGCAGCCAGGCAGACCGCCCGGAAAAGGAAGGGTGATCGTGCAGCAGTTCGTGACATTGCGTCTGAAGCAGCAGATTAACGTTCTGCGCCAAAGTGCCAACGCCTCTTGCAGTCGTTGCCTCGCTGGACTGCAGCATGGCCAGGGCGCGCTCACCTGCCGCAAGGTCATCGTTCAGTCGATACAACAGGGCATCCTGTTGCATTTGCGCAGGCTGGCTGGTCGGCCGCCGCCGCAGCAGGGCCTCCCAGGCGCTGCGCAGGGAATCGGAGCCGCGATACTTGCGAGCGCGTCGTACCTGTTCCATGCTGAAATACAGACCGCAATGGCGCGGATTGAACATGGGCACTTACCTGGCTACCAACGGTAATGAATTCTGTGAAACAGTGCAGAAGTTCAGAGACTCGGGCGGCCCGCAACCCCTGGCGTTACAGGTCGTCCAGTTCGCCACGGCGCAAGGCACACTCGAAGGCACGACCGATCAGGAGGATCTGTTCCACCCACAGGATGATGTCTTCCTCGTCCAGCGTGTTCTCAAGCGCCTCGGCCACTTCCTCCGGCGTACTGTAGTATACTTCCGTGGCCAGGCACGAGACCGCCTGTTGCACCGCGTCGCGGGAAAGTGGCGGATCGCCCTGCATCAACTGTTCGAACCAGCGCGCCACGATGGGGTGCACCTGTTCGCAGGCCGAGCCATCGCCCAGTTGTTCGTTGGCCAGGTCCTCAATCGGTCGCAACCAGTCCGGAGAGTCCTCGTGCTCGGGATGATCGCTCATGGATATCCTTGTCTGTGGCAGCGCGCCTGCACACAGTGTACCACTTTTGCGCAAGGCCTTCCGCCCTGCATTGAACCAAAATCCCGCCTGTTCCAGTCATGATGACACCACTACAGGTCGGCATCGTTGGCGCCGGCGTCACGGGCCTAAGCGCGGCTCGCGACCTCGCGCTCGCGGGCCATCAGGTGCAACTCTTCGAGAGCGGGGATGACGCCGGCGGTCTGGCAGCCGGCTTCCGCGACGAGGGCTGGGACTGGCATCTGGAAAAATTTTATCACCACTGGTTTGAAGGCGATCGCCACGTCCTCCGGCTCATTGAGGAGATGGACCTGAGCCACAAGCTGATCTTCCCGCGCCCGAAAACCAGTTACTGGATCAATGGCCGCATCTACCGCGCCGAGATCTCGCCCTCTGCCCTGCTGCTGCCGCTTTCCCCGCTTGCCAGCCTGCGCATGGGCCTGACCGGACTGCGACTCAAATTGACGCGGGACTGGCGCGCGCTGGAACGGGAAACAGCCCACGATTGGCTGCAACGACACATGGGTCAGGAAGCCTACCAGCGCCTGTGGCACCCCCTGCTGATCGGT
>JAGWBD010000036.1:0-964 GCA_021296065.1 Anaerolineae bacterium | reverse complement strand
CCTGAGCACCACGTCACCACAGCTCATGTTGCGCCTCTGCGAAGGACTGCTCGACAGCCCCTACGGCCGGCAACTTTCGGCGCTTCGCAGCATTGGCGGAGTCTGCGTCGTGCTGGCCCTCAAACGCTCGTTGTTGACGGACGGCACCTACTGGCTCAACCTTCCCGCCACCAGCCCGGACCGTGAGCGCAGCCGTTTTCCCTTTCTCGCGCTGGTGGAGCACAGCAACTGGATGGACCGTCGCCACTACGGTGGGGACGTGCTGGTCTACTGCGGTGACTATGTTCCTCCGGACCACCTCTGGTTTCAACTGGATGAAGAGGCGTTGGTGAGGCGCTTCACATCGGTCTTGCACCTCATAAACCCGGACTTTCGGCCGGACTGGCTGCGCAAGGCATGGGTCTTTCGCGCGCCTTACGCCCAGCCCGTGCCCGGCGTTAACCACAGTGAGATGATACCTGATCTGAAAACGCCCTGGCCCGGCCTCTTCCTGGCCAACATGAGCCAGGTCTACCCATGGGACCGCGGCACCAATTACGCCGTCGAACTGGGGCGTCGCGTCGCGGGCCTTGTGCAGGAAGCAACGACCTGATGCGGACACTCTGTGATAGACTGGCCCGGGATGCAGCCCGCATGGTCAGGGGGAAGTTGTGAAAGTCATCGTTGTCGGCGCCGGTTTTGTAGGCCTGACCCACGCCGCCATATGCTCGGAATATGGTCATGACGTATGGGCCTGCGACGTTGATCCTGACAGACTGGCAGCCTTCCGCAGCGCCCGCCGCGATGCCATCGAGCGATACGTCAATGAACCCGGCCTGGCCGATATCATCGCCGACAAGGTCGGCCGCAGCCTGCACTTCGTCGACGACTTGTGCGACGTCATCGACGGAACGGACGCGATCTTTCTGTGCCTGCCCACGCCCTCGGGCGCCAATGGCGCCGCCGACCTGAGTTACTACCTTGA
>JAGWBD010000035.1:6742-24211 GCA_021296065.1 Anaerolineae bacterium | reverse complement strand
GAAGAGAATCGCGTCAACTCCGCCGGCGTAGATGACAATGGTCAGGAGTGGATGCAAAGCAATGCGGCTGGCTCCGGTCCCTTCATGCAGGGACGCTGGGAAATCGGCAACATCTACGAGTTTACTGCTGTGCAGGACTACTGGGCTGGCTGGACCGGTGAGGACAATCTGGACGGTTTCTTCTGGATCATTCAGCGTGAGGGCAGTACCCAGCTCAATTCACTGCTGGCCGGCGAGACTCACATCGCCGACACCATTCTGGCCAGTGACAAGGAACAGGTGGTCGAGGCAGAAGGCTTCTTCCTCGACGAATCATCCGGCCTCTTTATCAACACCATCAAGATGAACAACCAGGGCGAATACACCAGCGATGTCAACGTGCGCAAGGCAATCGCCCACGCCATGAACTACCCTGCCTTGCCGGAAGTGCAGGACGTCAAGGTAACCCTCTTGCCCGGTCCCACGCCGTCCAACTTCCCCGGCTTCGTGCCGGATCTGGACATTGCCGTGTACGATCTCGACAAGGCCCGTGAGTATCTGGCCCCGTCTCCCTGGCCGGAAGGTGGCTTCGAGCTGGACTACGTCTACGTCACCGACTTCACGCGTGAGGAAATCCCCGGTTTGCTATTGCTGGAGGCCCTCCGTGAACTGAACATCACGCTCAACATGGTGCCTACCTTGTGGCCGGACATGGTCGCTTCCTGTGGCGACCCCGCCACCGGGCCGGATCTCATCAATATCTACACGCTGCCGCCCTTTTCCGATCCTCATGCCCATCTCTACAATCAATACCACTCCAGCCAGTGGACCAGCGGCGCCGGCAGCTTCCAGTCCTGCAGTTTCTACCAGAACGAACGCGTGGATGAACTGCTGAACCAGGCACGCTCCCTGGGCGACCAGGATCAGCGACTGGAACTTTACGCCGAGGCCCAGACGCTGATCACGACTGAGCAGGCTTCAATCTGGATGTACACCGAAGACAGCCTCACGGCCTTCAACGACTGTGTCAAGGGCTTCGTGTTTTCGCCCTTCTATCCCATCACAGTTCTCTTCCAGGATTTGTGGATGGACAACTGCGGCTGATGCCGCGGTCGCATTGTTTCGGGTTTCCGGGGCGTTCCCGCCAAAAACGCCCCGGTTGGACTGACCAGTGAACCTGCGCCTTTACCTGGCCCGGCGTTTCCTGATGCTTGCTCCTCTGTTGCTGGGGCTGAGCCTGTTGACCTTCACCATTTCGCGTCTTGTGCCGGGCGATCCGGTCGGTCTGGCAGCCGGCCCACAGGCATCGGTCGAGATCCAGGAAGCCTTACGCAAGCAGTTCGGCCTGGACCAGCCACTGCCGATTCAGTATCTGAGCTACATGCGAGGCGTCCTGCAGGGGGACTGGGGACGCTCGCTCTATACGCGACGCGACGTCACTGAAGCCCTGAGTGTGTTTTTCCCGGCAACGCTGGAATTGACACTGGCCGCGGTCCTGCTGGCAACAGCTCTTGGTGTGCCGGCCGGGGTTATTTCGGCGATGTATCGCAACCAGTTTCCCGACCACGTCGCCCGCGTCATTTCTCTTTTTTTCGTCAGCTTCCCGGCATTCTGGCTGGCCATGATCATGCAGACGGTACTTGGACGTTATGCCGGACTGGTGCCAATCGGGCGGCGCTTCCCGGTCATCATGTCACCGCCGCCTCAGGTTACCGGCCTTTACCTGGTGGACAGTCTGCTGGCCCTTGATTTCGCCGCTTTCAGCATCGCGCTGAATCACATCCTGGTACCGGCACTGGTGCTTTCGTTTGGCGCCCTGGCCAGCATCACGCGCATTACGCGCGCCAGCATGATTGAAATCCTGGAGCGCGACTTCGTACGCTCGGCCCGCGCCATCGGCATCCCGGAGCGGGTCGTCATCGGCAAGTACGTGCTGCGCAACGCCTTTATCGCCACCCTGACCGTGATTTCACTCAACTTTGGCTGGCTGATGGCCGGCGCGATATTGATTGAGACCATTTTTGACTGGCCCGGCATCGGGCTTTATGCCGTGCACGCTTCTTTGAGCCTTGATTTCCAGCCCATCATGGGCATCACCATTGTTTACGGTGTCTTGTTCAGCCTCGTCAACATCCTGACCGACGTGGCCTACGGCATTCTGGACCCACGGATCCGCTATGGTTGAGATCAGCAGCAAGACCCTTCAGGAACTGCAATCGGAAGCGCGTTCTGCGCACAGGGAGAACCTTCGACGCAGTTTGTACCGCTTCCGTTCCAACACCTTGTCCATGATTGGCCTGGCCATATTGCTTTTCATCATTTTTATCGCCTTCGCGGCGCCCATCCTGGTACCGTTCCCCGAAGATGCCGGGGGAGCGACCCACTTTCTGGACAAATTACTGCCTCCCAGTGCTGAACACCCCTTCGGCACAGACAAGGTAGGTCGGGACATCTTTAGCCGGGTTTTGATGGGCACCGGGTTGGCCCTGCAAGTCGGCATCACCATCATCGTGCTGGCAACCACCATCGGTGTGACTGTCGGCGCAATTGCTGCCTATTTCGGCGGTGCGGTCGATGATGTGCTCATGCGCATTACCGACATTTTCCTGACCGTCCCGGCCCTGGTGCTGGCCATCGCCATTTCCGCCGCCCTCGGCAAGGGCATAATCAACGCCATGATTGGCATCTCCCTGGTCTGGTGGCCGGGCTTCGCGCGGCTGACTCGCAGCCTGGTGCTTTCACTTCGTGAGGAGGCCTTTGTCGAGGCGGCCTACGGCATCGGCGCCAGCCACATGCGCATCCTTTTTCGCCACATCCTGCCCAATGCCGTCTCGCCCATCATCATCAAGATGACCACCGATTTCGGCTTCGCCGTGCTGACAGCCGCAGCACTCGGTTTCATCGGCATCGGTGCGCAACCCCCGACGCCCGAGTGGGGAGCCATGATCGAGGACGGTCGTCACTACTTCACCGATGAGTGGTGGGTGGCGACCTTTCCGGGGATGGCCATCTGGTTGCTGGTGTTCAGCTGGAACCTGCTGGGTGATGGTCTGCGTGATGTGCTCGACCCGCGAGCGCGGCGCTAGGTGGAGAATGGCATGAGCGAGGCATTGCTGGACATCCAGGACCTTCACCTTGAATTCGACACCTTTGACGGCGTGGCGAAGGTCCTGGCTGGCGTCAACCTGACCCTCGAACGCGGTGACGTCCTGGGTCTGGTTGGCGAAACCGGTTGTGGAAAATCCATGACCGCCCTCGCCATCCCGCGTCTCATCAGCATGCCGCCGGGTCGAATCACCAACGGCCAAATTCTTTTCAATGGTGAAGATTTGCTGCAAAGGCCCACCGGCAGCATGCAGCAGTTTCGCGCGCGCCACCTGGGCATGATCTTTCAGGACCCAACCACCAACCTGAATCCGCTTTTCACCATCCGTGAACAACTTGTGGACGCGGTCCTTTACCAGCAGGCAAATGTCAAAAGCGTGCCAGGTCGCTGGCGCGGATTCCTGCCCTCTGCACGGCAAATGCGCAAGGAAGCCCAGAGCCGCGCCATTGAACTGATGGGCCTGGTCGGCATACCGGATGCCGAACTGCGGATCAACGACTATCCCCACCAGTTCAGCGGGGGCATGCGTCAGCGGGTCCTGATTGCCATGGCCCTGGCGGGTGAACCCGACCTGCTGATCGCCGATGAGCCTACAACTGCCCTGGACGTCACCATACAGGCGCAAATCCTGCGTCTCATTCGTTCCCTGGTGCACCAGCTCGGTCTGACCGTATTGTTAATAACCCACAATCTGGGCGTGGTTGCAAACACTTGTGACAAGGTCGCCGTCATGTATTCGGGCCGCGTTATCGAGCAGGCACCGGTGAGGGACCTGTTTCACCAGCCGGCGCATCCCTACACCCAGGGGCTGATTCGCGCCGTGCCTTCCGGCAGTACCAGCCGCGGTGGACTGCAGGGCATCCCTGGCTTAATCCCCAACCTGATCGACCCGCCACAAGGATGTCGCTTTCATCCGCGTTGCCCGCAGGTACTGGAACACTGCGCCAGTCAGGTGCCAGGGCCTGGTGCCATTGGCTCCGACCATCTCGCTTTCTGCCACCTCTATCCGGAGGGCGCATGAGCGATATCCTGCTGGAGATACGAAACCTGCGTAAGGATTTCGTGCAACGCGGCGGTCTGTTTGGACGGCAAGAGCACATCGTACGCGCCGTCGATGACGTTAGCCTGACCGTGCCGCGCGGCAAGACTCTCGGGCTGGTGGGCGAATCCGGGTCAGGCAAAACGACGATAGGCAAGTGTATCCTGCGCCTCATGGAGCCTACGGCCGGAGAAATACTGTACGACGGCAAGGATCTGAGGGCCCTGGATGCGCGCCAGTTGCGCGCCAGCCGTGCCGATATGCAAATGATCTATCAATCGCCCTCTGCTTCGCTAAACGGTCGGATGACCGTTGGGCAGATCGTTGGAGAGCCCCTCTGGATTCATGAAGGCATCAGTAACAACGGGGCGCGGGATCGCGAGCAGGATTTGATGCACGTCGTCGGGCTCAAGGAAGAACACTACTTTCGTTACCCCCATGAGTTCAGTGGCGGCCAGCAACAGCGGATTGGTATCGCGCGGGCACTGGCGGTGCGCCCGGGGTTGCTCATACTGGACGAACCTACCTCCGCCCTTGATGTCTCGGTTCAGGCACAGATTCTCAACCTCTTGCAGCAATTGCAGGACCAGTTCGGATTGACCTATCTATTCATCTCGCATGACCTGAGCGTTGTGCGTTACATGTGCGACGAGGTGGCCCTGCTCTACCTGGGAAAAATTGTTGAGCGGGCCCCGGTTCGTACGACTTTCGAAGATTCGCGTCACCCCTACACCCAGGCCCTGATTTCCGCCATTCCGGAGCCTGAACCAGACTCCCAAAATGAACAAATCGTGTTGCGCGGCGATCCCACAAGCGGGCGACCGGCAAGGGGTTGTCCCTTTGCACCGCGCTGTCATGCCGAAATCCTGGATCGCTGCGAAACAGACGAGCCGCCGCTGGTGACAGTCGATCTGGCACATCAGGTCGCCTGCCATTTGCATCCCGAGGTGCGTTGATGCTCAATCAGGTTAGCGTCGAAGACATTCACCCGATCGCGATTGGCGCCGGTATTCTGGGAACCGGAGGTGGTGGCAACCCCTATCTGGGCAGCCTGCACCTGCGTTCCGTGCTGGAAGAATTCGGTCCCCAGCCGGTGCTGGACCCCGGGCAGGTGCCCGACGACGCCTGCCTCGTGGTCTGCGGCAACATCGGCGCTCCTACCGTGAGTATCGAAAAGATTCCGCAGGGAAGGGAAATGGCGGAAGCCATTATCCAGTTGCAGCTTCACACAGGCAGGACTTTCGATGCCGTGGTCATCGCCGAAATCGGCGGCGCCAACTCGATGCAACCACTGATTGCCGGCCGTCAACTGGGCATCCCGACCGTGGACGCCGACGGGATGGGACGCGCCTTCCCGGAAATCCAGATGTCCGCCTTCGTCTTTGACGGTGACATTAGCGCCGCGCCCTACGCCCTCGTGGACGTGGCCCATCGCTTTGCGCTGGTGCCACAGGCGGCCAGCGAAAAGTGGGGTGAACGCATGGCGCGCAATATTGCCGTCAGCATGGGCGCGCGCGGCGCCATGGCCGGTTATGTGATGAATGGGGTCCAGTTGCGGGCAACGGCGGTCAAGTACACGCTCAGCCTGGCCCGCCAACTCGGCCGCGCCGTCCTGAAATCCCAGGGCGATGATGTGCCGGCGGTCGTGGCAGAGGAACTGCAGGGAAAGATTATCTTTCGCGGCAAAATCAATGACGTCAACCGGCGAATCGTGCGTGGCTTTGCGCGGGGCAACCTGACTTGCGTCGCGTTTGACGGCAGCGATGAACTAAAAATCGCCTTCCAGAACGAATACCTGATCGCCTGGCGCAATGGCGAAGTGGTCGCGACGGTGCCCGATTTAATCTGTATTGTTACCGCCGAGACCGGCGAGCCGGTTTCCACTGAGATGCTGCGTTACGGGACGCGTGTGGTGGTCATCGCCGTGCCGGCCCCTGCCGAACTTTGCACAAGAGCCGCGCTGGCGACTGTAGGGCCATCGGCCTTTGGCTACGATGTCCCCTGGCGACCCTTGCCGGGAGGTCGCATCGGATTACCTGTAACTGAGAGTCGCGAGGGTCACACAACCTGACCGGCAACACCTGAAAGGAGCAAGCGTGCGCATAGGAATTGATGTCGGCGGGACCAACACCGACGCCGTGCTGATGGACGGTCACAGCGTCCTTGGTTCGGTCAAAACACCCACGACAGCCAACGTGACCGATGGAATCACCGACGCACTCGGCACCCTGCTGCAGGACAGCAAACTTGCCATTGGCTCCATCGATGGCGTCATGATTGGAACGACCCACTTCACCAACGCTGTCGTTGAACGACGCCATCTCACGCGCACGGCATGTATTCGTCTCGGGTTGCCGGCGACGGCATGCCTGCCCCCCATGGTGGACTGGCCGGAGGACCTGAGTGAGGCCGTAGGCGGTCTGGTATTCATGGCCCATGGCGGACATGAGTTTGACGGCCGCGAAATATCACCCTTCGACGCCAGTGAAATTCGTGACATCGCCGCGCAGATTCGCGACGAGGGCATCGACGTGGTCGCCATTTCTTCCGTGTTCTCGCCGGTTAACAGCCGCTTCGAGGAAGACACGGCGGCCATCGTGCGTGAAGTCATCCCGGAAGCGACCATCACCTTGTCGAGCTCCATCGGGCGCATTGGCCTGCTGGAGCGCGAAAACGCCGCCATCATGAACGGCTGTTTGCGGCAACTGGCGCACCAGACGATCAATGGCTTCCGCTCCGCGCTGCAGGACATGAAAATCACCGCGCCCTTTTACATCAGCCAGAATGATGGCACGCTGATGGTCGCTGATTTCGCTGCGGCCTACCCCGTGCTCACTTTCGCTTCCGGTCCCACCAACAGTATGCGGGGCGCGGCCTTCCTGAGCGGCCTGCGGGACGCCATCGTCGTTGACGTTGGCGGCACCACTACCGACATCGGTGTGTTGCGACACGGATTCCCGCGCGTCGCCGCCCTGGCCGTTGAGATAGGCGGCGTTCGCACCAACTTCCGCATGCCGGACACGATTTCCATAGGACTTGGCGGCGGCAGTCTCGTCCAAAGGCAACCCTTGCAGGTCGGTCCGCGCAGCGTGGGCTACGAACTCACCTCCCGCGCGCGGGTCTTCGGCGGCGATGAACTCACCGCCACTGACGTCGTTGTAGCGGCCGGGCATGAAGATATCGGAGATGCCAGCCGGGTATCCACGCTGGATTCCGGCTTTGTCTCAAGGGTCGAAGAGCGCATCGAAGACATGGTCAACGTTGCGGTGGACCGCATGAAGACGAGTGCGGCGGAAGTGCCGGTCATCGTGGTCGGCGGTGGAAGCATTCTCGTCCGCCGCAAGATCGTCGGCGCCTCGGAACTGGTGCGGCCAAATCACTTCCCGGTGGCCAACGCCATCGGCGCTGCCATTGCGCAGGTTGGCGGCGAGTGTGACCAGATTTTTTCCCTGGCTGAAATGACCCGTGACCAGGCGCTGGAAAAAGCCCGCGCTGAAGCCACGTCCCGTGCCACGGCCGCAGGAGCAGACCCTGCCAGCGTGGAGATCGTGGAAGTCGAGGAAGTCCCGCTGGCCTACCTGCCCGGCAACGCCACACGCATCATGGTCAAGGCCGTTGGCGACCTGCAGGAGGCCGAGTGATGCGCATCATCGATGAAGCTGCCCTGGAGGATATCGCCCTGGGCGCCGCAGTGCTTGGCACCGGTGGCGGCGGCGACCCCTACATCGGCAAGGTGATGGCGCGGGAATCGATTCGTCGCTATGGGCCGGTCGAACTCTATACCCTCGACGAAATGGATGACGAGGACCTCATCGTGCCCACCGCCATGATGGGCGCACCCACCGTGATGGTCGAGAAGATGCCCAACGGCGACGACATCGTCAACGCCTTTCTCTCGGTAGGCAAATACATTGGCAAACCGGTTCGCGCCACCATGAGCATTGAGGCGGGCGGTCTGAACTCGGTCGTGCCGGTCTACGCCGCGGCGCGACTGCGCTTGCCCATGGTGGATTGTGACGGCATGGGTCGCGCCTTCCCGGAGTTGCAAATGGTCACACACACCATTCATGGCATCTCTGCCACACCCATCGCCATGTCGGACGAACGCGGCAACACGGTCATCATGGAGACCATCAACAACCAGTGGACGGAGACTTTCGCCCGCAGCGTGACTGTCGACATGGGCGCAATGGCCATGATCGCCCTCTATGCGGCCACAGTTGCAGAGTTGAAGGAAGCGGCGGTGCCAGGCACCATGAGCCAGGCACAGCGGATTGGAGAGACCATCCGCCGGGCCCGGCTGGAAGAACAGGACCCGGTGCGCACTGTGCGGGAATCTGTAAACGGCTTTACGATATTCCGCGGCAAGATCAGCGACGTGCAGCGGCGTACGGAGGCGGGTTTTGCCAAAGGCGATGCCTTCATGAGCGGGATCGCCGACTATGTAGGCCGCGAGCTGCAACTTTCCTTTCAGAACGAGCATCTCGCCGCGCGCATCGACGGCGAGGTGTGCGTCACCGTGCCGGACCTTATCGCCGTGCTCGATATCGAAACCGGCGAACCCATCACCACCGAAGGCCTTCGTTACGGTTTCCGCGTGGAGGTCATCGCCTTTCCCTGTACACCCCGCTGGCGTTCCGAGGCGGGATTGAATCTGGTCGGGCCGCGGGTGTTTGGCTATGACGTCGACTACGTGCCGGTAGAGGATCGTTACGGCCAGTGACCATCACTGTTGGTCTGCAAGACTCGGCTGCGTTGGCGCTGGGGGCCGGAATCCTTGGCACCGGCGGCGGCGGCAATACCTATATTGGTCGCCTGAAGCTGGACCGGCAGTTGCAGTTGAGCGGAAAACCCTGCCCGGTCCTTACTGTCGACCAGTTGTCTGATGACACGCTCGTGGTCGGTGTGGGCATGATGGGCGCACCGACCGTCGGCATCGAAAAGATTGAGGCTGGCAACGAGGTCGCGCGTGCGGTGCAGGCCCTGGCCTCACACCTGGGCCGTGAATTCGATGCCCTGGTGATCAACGAGATCGGAGGTTCCAATGCCCTGGAGCCTCTGCTGTCCGCCCTGCAACTCGGTTTGCCCGTGCTGGACGGTGACGGGATGGGACGCGCCTTCCCGGAATTGCAAATGGACACCTTCTCCATAGGCGGGGTCGCGGCCAGCCCAATGGCCCTGGGCGACTGCCACGGCAACATCGCCATCTTTGAACGGCTGTCCAGCCCGCTTCAGGCTGAGGAATGGGCCCGCAACCTCACGATTGAGATGGGAGGCAGCGCCGCACTGGTCATGTCGCTGATGACTGGCGCTGAGGTCAAGGCGACCCTGGTGCGCGGCACCCTTTCCCTCGCTCTGGCGATGGGTCGGGCCGTTTTGCAATCCCGGGAGGACAAGGTGGAGGCCCCGGCAGCCGTCGTTGCCAGACTGGGAAACGGGCGCGTCCTGTTTGAAGGCAAAATCGTGGACGTGGAACGCCGCACCGTGCAGGGCTTTGCCAGGGGCAGAATGCGCCTGCAGGCCTTTGACATACCTGCCGACGAAATGGAAATCGTCTTTCAGAATGAAAATCTGGTCGCATGGCGTGGCGGCGACGTACAGTGTTGCGTGCCCGACTTAATTACGATCGTCACACTGGAGGATGGCACTCCCCTGGGTACAGAAATGCTGCGCTACGGCCTGCGCGTCGCCGTCATTGGCATGCCGGCCGTACGAGAAATAAAGACACCGGCTGCTCTCGAAGTGGTCGGGCCGGCCGCATTCGGCTACGGCGACGTGTCTTTCACGCCATTGCCAGGAGACCTGCTGCCTGCCGCGCCCTGAACTCGTTCCCGCCCCAACCAAAGCAACAAGGCCAGTCCTGTGACTACAATGGCAGTCAGCAGAACGAGGGAAACCAGCTTGAAAGAGCGGCTTTCCAGCAACAGGGTCAATGTGCCAAAGCCCGTACAAAACAAATAGTAACCCAGCACAATCTGGCGCTGGCTGAAGCCGAGATCCAGCAAGCGATGATGGGCGTGACCCCGGTCGCCACGGAACGGGCTGCGCCCGGTCAGCAAGCGGTTGACCATTTGCCAGATGGCATCCAGAATCGGCAAGGCCATCACCATCAACACGGTCGCCATTTTTGCGCCGCCGATGATGCTGAGACAGGCGATCAGGTAGCCCAGCAGATAAGCGCCGCCGCCTGCGAAAATCCGGGCCGGATAGAAATTGTGGACCAGAAACCCCAATGTGGCGCCCATCAATGCCAGCGGAAGCAGGCTGACGCTGAGTTGCGGCGGTTCCAGCACGATGGCGCTGTTCAGAAACAACACGCAGGCGGCGATGAAGACCACCCCGTGCGAGAGCCCGTCGAGGCCATCCAGGAAATTGACGGTGTTGGTCATGCCGATGATCCACAACTGCGAAATGGCAATGGTTACTGCAAAGGGCCACGCCGCCGTTTGTGTGCCGGTCAGTGGGTTGTTGAAGCCTTCAATGAAAATGTGATGATGGATTGCGATTCCTGCTGCCAGCAGTTGACCGGCAAACCACCAGTGTGGCTTTAGTTCAAGCCGGTCGTCCAGCAAGCCCGTGAAAAAAATGACCAGTGCACCCAGCAGCAGGCCCGTCAGACGCAGCGGTTCCTCGGCGTCATGGCGCGGGACATCCAGCAGTTGGGCCACCAGCACTGTTCCGGTGAAACTGATGAAAAGAGCGCCGCCGCCCAGCCTTGAAAGACGCGCCCGATCTCCTTCGTGATGACGCCTCCCGGCGGCTCGGGTCACAATGCCCAGGCGCTTGCCCAGTTGCATCATCAGTGGGCTGGCGGCAACGGCCAACGCCAGGGCAAGGAAAAAAGTGATGGTGAAGGCAGCGTTGACCGTCAGTGAAGGCATGGCGCTGCCGGTTATTCGCTCAGGCGTCGTATGAACCGGCGGTCACCGCACCGCCAGTCCCGGTCCAGTTGGTGTGGAAAAACTCACCGCGCGGTCTGTCAACCCGTTCGTAGGTATGAGCGCCAAAGTAATCGCGTTGCGCCTGCAATAGATTTGCCGGCAGGCGTTCGTGACGGTACCCGTCATAAAAGGCCAGTGCGCTGGACATCGCGGGCACCGGTATGCCTGAGAGCGACGCCCAGGCGACCACGCGCCGCCAGCCGGCCTGCGCTTTCCCTACCTGCTCCATGAAATAGTCATCCAGCAACAGATTCCCAAGTTCAGGATTTCGGTCCCAAGCATCGCTGATGCGGTCAAGGAATGCCGAACGGATGATACAGCCCTCCCGCCACATGCGGGCAATGCCGCCATAATTCAGCTCCCAGCCCAGCTCATTGTCGACCGCGCCAAGCAGCATGTAACCCTGGGTATAGGAAATGATCTTTGATGCGTAAAGCGCCTGTTCCACGTCGTCGAGGCTTAGCGAGGCACTGTTGGCAAGGCCGCAAGGGCCTGACAGTATGCCCGATGCCTTGCAACGTTCCTCCTTCAGTGAAGAAAGAAAGCGCGCGAAGACCGCCTCACTGATCAGGGTCAGAGGCGCGCCGTGATCAAGGGACGCCACCGCCGTCCATTTGCCAGTGCCCTTCTGACCCGCCGTATCCAGAATCTTGTCTACCACCGGTTCACCCGATTCATCGCGAAAGGCCAAAATGTCACCGGTAATCTCGATGAGATAGGAGTCCAGCGGCCCTTCGTTCCAGCGCCTGAAGGCCGCGCTCATCTGGTCATTGTCCAGTTTGAGTCCTGCCTGCAGCAGATGACTGGCCTCGCAGATAAGTTGCATGTCGCCGTATTCAATGCCGTTGTGCACCATTTTCACGAAATGGCCGGAGCCATCCCGCCCTACCCAGTCGCAACATGGGGTCCCATCGGCGACCTTTGCCGCGATCGCCTGAAATATCGGTTTGATATGTGGCCAGGCTTCAGTAGAACCTCCTGGCATAATGGACGGACCGTAGCGAGCCCCTTCCTCGCCGCCGGACACGCCCACGCCGGCGTAGAGAAGGCCTTTGGCCTCCAGTTCCAGCGTGCGCCGCCGCGAGTCTTCGTAGTTGGAATTGCCGCCGTCGATAATGATGTCGCCCGGCTCCAGGTGCGGCAGAAGCTGTTCAATCACCACGTCCACCGCTCGCCCGGCCTGGACCATCAGCATCACCCGCCGCGGCCGTTTGAGTTCGGCACAAAGGTCCGCAAGGGTGTAGGTGCCAATGATGTCGCGCCCTTTGGCATCGCCCTCGATAAAGCGGGTCACCTTTTCGGTCGTCCGGTTGTAAACCGCAACCGTGTAACCCTTGTCGTTCATGTTGAGAATCAGATTCTGGCCCATAACGGCCAGCCCGATCAAACCGATGTCCGCCCTTGCACTCATTCCATCTCCATTTCGGGCCCGCCAGTCTGCAACAGGATAACGCAGCCCATGGCAATTCAACAGTCTGCGTTTGCCCCACAAAAGGTCTGTCGGGACTGTTCACGCCTGTGCCTGAAAATCGAAACTGTTGTGCCAAAGGCAAAGGACCATGAATCGCTGCGGCAATGACGTTGTGAATGCGTCGCAATTCGGGGATTGAAAACTAAATGCTTTGCGGCACTAAGCAACACAGGGTAGGCTTGCGTCGGGGTAACCCGCAAGAAAAAGGAGTTTAGGGGGAATATTGATGGAGATGGCCAAGTTACACCGGGGAGGGATGTTGGGCATCATCGCCAGTTTCCTGTACCTCGGCTTTATGGGATCTGGAGAAGTCTCCATGGTCGCCGGCATTCTGGGAGAGGGAAGCGCAGCAATAATTGGCTTCATTTTGATAATGATTGGCAGCGCCATTTACGGCGCCATCTATACCGGATGGGTTGAGAGCATGGCCACGGGCGGTTGGCAAACACTGGGGGTCGGACTGATCTACGGAATCATCTGGTGGATCATTAGCCCCAACATCATTGTGCCGGCAATAACGGGTGGCAGTGTGCTTTCGCTCGATATTTCAGGTGCCCAGTTTTACGCCCATATCATTTCCGGAGTCTCGCTGGCCTGGATTGCGGAAGCAACGGGCGGCAGCAAGGAAGCCTGATTTTGGCATTGATCCATGAAGGGTAACGGCGTCCGCCTGTCGGGCGCCGTTTTTTCTTTACCAGGTGGCGCGCCCACCCGTGAGATCGAAAATGCAGCCGGTATTGAAACTGGCCTCGGGAGAGACAATCCAGCAGGCCAGTGACGCCACTTCTTCAATCGTTCCCAAACGGCCCATGGGAATCCTGCTTTCCATATAAGCCAGCATCTCCGGCGTCACTTCTGCGACCATCGGCGTCTGAATCACCGCAGGGGCCAGCCCGTTCACCGTGATGCCGCTGGTCGCGAATTCCTTGCCAACGCCCTTGATCAATCCGGTCATTCCTGCCTTGGAGGCCGAGTAGCCGACCATGCCCGGGTTGCCTTCCTTGCCGGCAATAGAGACCAGATGCAAAATGCGGCCGTATTTCCGGGGCAACATGGCCCCTATGGCGGCCCTGGTTGTCAGAAAGGCCCCGCGCAAATTGACCGCCAGTACCCGGTCAAATTCCGCCGCGCTGTAGTCGGTGACATTGACGCTGGTGGGCCCTGGTATGCCGGCGCAATTGACAAGGATGTCCAGCCGGCCAAGCCTGTCGACCACAGCGGCCAGGCCGCCATTGACCGACGCCTCGTCACTTACGTCCATCAATATTGACGATTCGCCGTCCCGCGGTGCAGGAGGATTGACGTCAGCGATCGCCACGCTCGCACCTTCGTCCGCCAGGCGTTGGGCGATGCCCGCGCCTATGCCGCTGGCGCCGCCGGTGACCAGCGCCACCTGACCGGCAAAACGTTTTTCAGCCACGCCCGGCTACGGCAAACAGGGGCGGGCAGTGACGGTGCCATCCCGTCGCTTTCTGGTAGGCCATGGCAAGGGACAGCAGATCGTCCTCGCGATTGAGGCCGGCGACAAAACTGATGGCGGTTGGCGTGCCATTTTCCCGGAAACCGTTTGGCAGGGTCAGCGACGGGTGCCCCGTCAAATTGGTCAAATCCAGCACGTTGCCTGCGTAGCAGGGTGTCACCAGCACATCAATGTCCTGCATCAGCGCATGCATCTGCTGCATCAGCTTCAGACGGTAGCGATTGGCCTGTATATATTCGACCGCTGGAATGAATCGCGCAGAACGCAGCTGGTTGGGCCAGTCAGATTCTCCCTGGCGGCGCAACTGGTCGTCAAGATCGCTGCGGGTCATGGCGTCAAAGGCGGCCGCCGACTCCGCCAGCAAAATCAGACGCATGCTCTCAAGGTCGCCTGCCGGCAAGGAGACCGGGTGCAAGTCCATACCAAATGACCTCAAGGCCGCAAGGACGTTGATGTTGTTTTCCCTGTCGCTGGCTTCACCAGTTTCACCAGAATCGTCGGGAGAAAACGCTGACGGCACGTAACCGACCCGCAGGGCCTCAATGCCCTGTTCCGGATTCCAGCGGAAAGTTTCCTGGTTAACCGTTTTGTCCAGGCCATCCGGGCCGTAGATCGCGGTCAACACGAGCGCACAGTCTTCGACGGACCGGCAGATCGGACCCAGCTTGTCCATCGTCCAGCATAGCGTCATCGCGCCATGGCGACTGACGCGTCCGAAGGTCGGACGCAAACCGGTTGCCCCGCAACGGGCGGATGGTGAAACAATCGAACCCAGGGTCTCACTGCCAATGGAAAATCCAACCAGACCGGCGACCGTCGCACTCGCCGAGCCGGCCGAGGAGCCACTGGAACCTTCTTCCGGATTCCAGGGGTTGCGCGTCGTGCCTCCATACCAGACGTCGCCATTGGCAAGGGCGCCCAGCACTAGTTTGGCGACAAGCACCGCACCGGCTGCCTCAAGTCTCTGCACGACGCTTGCATCGAAATCCAGCACCTGCTCCCGCCAGGGCGTCGCGCCCCAGGTCGTTGGGTAGTGCCTGGTGGCCAGCAAGTCCTTGGCGCCCCAGGGTATCCCCTGCAGTGGGCTGCGATAGACGCCATTGGGGAGCTCTTCGTCTGCACGGCGCGCCTGCTGCAGGGCCAGTTCTTCCGTCAACGTGACCACGCATTCCAGCTGTGGGCCATGTCTCCGCAGCCGTGACAGGTACATTTCCGTCAATTCCAGAGAAGTGACTTGCCGACTTCGGATCAGGCGGGCCATTTGCGACACTGGCCAAAAGGCCAGAGATTCCAGGTCTTCGGGCCGTTGCGGCTCGGCCGCATCGGCGAGTCGATATTGCCGCTCTGAAGCGGGGGGCGTTGCCGGCTCCGACACATCGGGATCAAAATAAAGAGGGAAGGCATCATGGTTGGCAAGATTGTCAAAAGGCCCGGCGCGCAAGGTCGCAAAATTGTCGACATGATCGCCCAAACGCTGTGCCATCTGGTCGATTTCTTTATCAGTGAAGTCAAGCCCGATCAGCTTGCCGGCGGCGGCAATCTGTCTTCTCGTGGGTTTCCGTGATTCGTCCATTCAGTGAGGACTGCACAAGCGTTTTGGCAGCAGGTCCAGGGGATCGTCCGCGCAAATGCCGTAGATGCCAAGCTGATACAGGTCCCGAATGACGTCCGGGCGGTGTTCATGCCAGATCATGACGCCGAGGCCGGCATCGCGCACGGCCGCCAGCCAGTCCGGCGTAAGCCAGTCCTGCGGCCTGTCAAATCGCTCCCAACAGGGGTGTACGAAATTTGCGTTCAGGGAGCTGCCCAGCGCCACGGGGTCCACGTGCCGCGAAGCGAACAGGATTGAAGTCATGGCGTCAGGGCACAGCGCCTTGAGTTCCGCCATCCAGTCCGCGCGAAAGGAACCGAAAACGGTCACCGGCAGCATGCCGTTTTGTCGCAGCAATTCCACCACGGCCATGCCGGCAGACTCATTGTCGACGTCCTTGACGTCCAGGTACAGCCCAAGCATCAGTTCCCGGCAGGACTGAACGACCTGCTCCATGGTCAGCAGGGGCTCGCCCCGTCCCGCAGTCAGTTGCTGCAATTGCGCAAGACTGCAGTCCGCGATGTTGCCTTCCACGCCGTAGACGCGTTGCAGGTCCGCGTCATGGGCGGCGACCGGTACATTGTCCGCCGTGAAGCGCAGGTCCACTTCGATCATGTCTGCGCCGCGTTCGGCGGCCAGGCGAAAGGCAGCGACCGAATTTTCCTGTGCGAGCGCCGACGCGCCACGGTGCGCGATGCGCAGCACACGGCGTTCCGCCGGAGCGATGCTTGCTTCAAGTTCAGCCACCAGATGGGCGACACGTTCCGGAATCCAGGCTTCCAGCGCGGGCCAGGGCACGGCGATACAGTCTCGCAAGTCGACGGTTTGCGAGAAATTCCAGGCGGGCTCAAAGCGCCTGCGTTCCAGCCAGGTCCATACCAGCTGGTTGTTGATGACATTGCGCTCCGCAATGCGCCCGGCGAAGAGCGGCGTTATGTGCACGCCACTTGTGCCGGCGCGCGGGCCGCAGGCCAGGCCGGTTTTCGACTTTTGCTTCAGCAGAATTGCAGGGTCAGGAGCGAAGGCATGTTTCCCGGGTTCGGAACACGGGGAAACGCGTCCGTCCAGCAAGGGCAAACTTCCATCGGATGAACGCATTGAACGCCACTCGCCGTGCCAGCTGGCGTCGGCCGCGATAACCCTGTCGTCGGGGCCCACATAGACCCAAATGTGCTCAAGTTCGTAGAGGTGCTCGATGTCCCAGTCCCACCAGATCGCATACTCAATCGCAAAACTGCATCCGGAAGGCAATTGTACGCGACGCGGAAAAGAGGGTGAGTCACAGTCTTCGTGAAAGATTGTGTATGCAAAGGCAAGGGGCAGGAAAGGCTCTCGCGCATCCATACGCAGCATTGGCGCAAACTGCAGGGCGAGCGAGCGATCGTCATCCGCTCGCTGCCCGCCCTGCAAACCTGCCAACTGGCAGTCTTTTATGTCAGCCACGCGCTGGCTCCCGGTTTCAGCCCCCGTTTTGCGAACGAAGAGCCTGCAGAACGCGCGGCGCCGTCATTGGCAGATTTGTCAGTCGCAAGCCCGTGGTATGGGCGATTGCGTTGGCCACCGCGGCGGGCGTCGGAACGACGGGCGGCTCACCGACACCGCGGGCGCCAAAGGGTCCGTGTTCGGAAGGCACCTCAACGATGATGGTCTCGACGTCGGGCGCCGTTTGCAGGGAATCGGGCACGGTGTAGTCCATCCACGAGCCGGAAAGCAACTGCCCGTCCTCGTCGTAGGCCATTTCTTCATAAAGCGCCCAGCCAAGACCCTGCACCGCACCCCCAACCATTTGACCTTCAACTGTCATCGGATTGATGGCACGGCCGGCGTCCTGTGCAATGACGTGCTTTAGCACTTTCACCTCG
>JAGWBD010000035.1:0-6431 GCA_021296065.1 Anaerolineae bacterium | reverse complement strand
AAGGCGACGTGTCGGTATCGCCCTCCACAATCTGCACCTTGTCCGGTGACACGCCGAAAGCTTCGGCGGCGATCAGGCTGAAACTGGTCGCGACGCCACTGATATCCATGGCGCCCGTATTGATTTGCACCATGCCATCGCGATTTACGCCGCATACGGCTGAAGCAGCCGAAACGCCACCCATCCAGCCACCCAGGGAAACGCCCACACCACGTCCTTCTGCCCGGATTTGCTCCCGGTTTTGCCAGAGGGGATGCGACTGGACCGCCTGCAAGGTTTCGCGGATTCCCTGATTCGGCCAGGGGCTCCCGTCGGCCTGCAAATCGCCCTCTCTGGCCGCATTCTTGATTCGCAGGTCAATCGAATCCATACCCAGCGTTTCCGCGAGTTCATCAAGCGCCGTGTCAATCACGAAAAATGCGGTGGGCGCACCGGGTGCCCGGTATGCGCCGGCGGAGGGTTTAAAGGTCAGGGCCTCGCGGATGCGAATCTCCATGTTGGGCACGGGATAGTAGTTGCCCACCTGGTAACCGACAAAACTTGCCAGGTTCATCGGGTAACAACCGGCATCCATCGTGACGTCGCCCTGCAGGGCCGTCAAGGTCCCGTCATGACGGGCTCCCAGTTTCAGGCTCACCTTAAGTGGCGGTGCGGGCGTTGTCGCCGCAATTTCTTCACTGCGCGTCAGGGCCAGCTTTACGGGCCGGTTCACGGCCCTCGCCGCAAGCACCACCAAAGGTTCGTAGACGGTGAACTTGGCGCCAAAGCCTCCACCAATCACAGCCCCCTTAACCTTGACCAGCGACTCCGGGATGCCCAGCACGTCCGCTATCGTGGTACGCCCACCATAAGGGTCCTGGGTACTGGTCCACACATTCATGCCACCGGTAAGTGGATCCGGCTGGGCCAACGTGCCATGCGTTTCTATCGAACTCTGGTGCACCATCGGCGAGGTGTAGGTGTGCTCAATGACGATGTCCGCCCCGGCGAACCCGGCCTCGATATCGCCGCGCACAATTGTGCTTTCGCCGGCCAGGTTACCAGGTTCGTCATCCTCTTCTTCGGCATCACCGCCGCCGGCGCCAGCACCATGCTCACCGGCATCGTCTCCGCCTTTCGGAATGCCTTCCGGCCAGACCAGAGGCGCGTCGTCGGCAACCGCTTCTTCAAAGGAAAGGGCGGCCGGCAAGGGTTCGTAGTCAACGACCACGCTGTCAGCCCCGTCAGCGGCTGCGGTTTCTGTGTCCGCGAGCACCATGGCCACCGGCTGACCTACAAAGATGACCCGCCCTCGCGCAAGCAGGAGTCGGTTGCGGCCGGATGGTACAAGGTCCGGCAGGTCCTCCTGGGTCAACACAGCAGCAACACCGGGAACCTCCAGCGCTGCACTGGTATCAATGGAGACGATGTTGGCATGGGCGTAGGCAGAAGGGACCAGGCGGGCATGCAGCGTGCCTGGCAGGTCTATGTCCGGCAAATAGCGTGCAAATCCACTGACCTTGGCCTTGCCATCAATGATCGGTTTTGGCTGTCCAATCGCAGCAAATTCGCTCATCCTGGGTCTCCAGCTCAAATAGAATACTGTTCAACGAGGGAAGTATACCTGGAACGGGGACTATTGCCATGAATGGTAGCCTGTTCGACTTCAGGTTCAGCTACCGGAACTGAAATCACAACTGGAATGGCGTCCCTGAATATTTTTCGGGCAACTTTTCTTTGCAGCGCCTTTCAAAGCGATTTATACTCGCAGTCAAATGCATCTCTGTTGACAGGAAAAAGCATGAAGCTGGAAGGCACATACCTTTTCGGGGAAACGCGAGAGCAAGTCTGGTCCACCCTGATGGATCCGGATGCCATCTCCAGCGCAATTCCTGGCGTGGAGGAGTTTGTCCCGCTTGAAGGTGAGGAGTACGCCTGGAGGGCGATCGCAAAGGTCAAGATGGCTGCCGTTAGCGGTCGATTCCCCGGCCAGGTGCAAATGAGTGAGATTCAGCCGCCGACGAGTTACCGTCTGACCGTGAGCGGAGAGGGTCAGGGCAGCATAATCAGCGGCAGCGTGGTGATGCGGCTGGAAGAAAAGGACGGTGGCGGCACCGTTCTCCATTGGGATGCCGAAGCCAACATATCCGGCAAACTGGCGAGAATAGGGCAGCGCTTGATCAAGGCGGCGGCCAATATGATGAGCAAACGTTTTTTTGGCAATCTCGCCCGGCAGATTCGGGCGCCTGCATGAACCCGAATGCACACGAGGAGCATTGCCTTTGACGCAATTGTCCCCTTCCTGACTGGACACTTCTGTTATTCGGAGGAGCCATGAAAATCAGCGTTAATGTGAACGGTAGCGCACAGGAAAATGACGTAGAGGCCCGCACCCTGCTCGTCAACTATCTGCGTGACGAACTGGGATTGACGGGTACCAAGATCGGCTGCGATACCAGTCAATGCGGGGCCTGTACCGTCCATATGGACGGGAAAGCGCTCAAGTCCTGTACCTGTCTGGCAGTTCAGGCGGATGGCTGCGATATCACGACAATCGAGGGCCTGGCGCAAAACGGGGACCTGCATCCCATGCAGCAGAGCTTCTGGGACAACCATGGCCTGCAATGTGGCTTCTGCACACCCGGCATGATCATGACCACCACGGCTCTGCTGGCCGACAACCCCAACCCGGACGAGGATGAAATCCGTCACGGGCTGGAAGGCAATCTCTGCCGTTGCACCGGCTATCACAATATTGTGAAAGCCGTCGCGGCGGTGGCGCAGGCAGGAGGTGACTAAATGGCTGTAGTGGGCAAGGCCGTAAAACGCAAGGAAGACCCGCGTCTCATCACCGGTGAGGCCCGCTATCTGGAGGACATCAAACTTCCCGGCATGACCCATATCGCTATCCTGCGCAGCCCGCATGCCCATGCCAACATCGTCAGCATTAACAGCGAACGGGCGGCAGCGGTGCCTGGCGTCATTGGCGTTTTCACAGGTCAGGACTTCATGGATGTTAATCCCCTGCCCTGCCCCTGGCCTGCCGGCGGTGTGGACAACAACCTGAACACGCCGCGTGCGCTGGAAGTGGAAAAAGTGACTCACGTCGGCGCCGGTGTGGCGGTCGTCGTCGCCGAAGACCGGGCCACCGCCCAGGACGCCGTCGAGTTGGTCGACGTGGAGTGGGAAGTGTTACCGGCCGTTACCGACGCCGAGGAAGCCACCTTCGATGGCGCGCCGCAATTGCACGAGAATGCGCCCAACAACGTCTGTATGGAATGGGACTGCGGCGACCAGAGCGGCACGGATGCAGCGCTGGGCTCTTCTGACGTGGTAGTAAAACAGCGCCTGCGTAACCAGCGCCTGATCCCCACGCCAATGGAGACTCGCGGTTGCATCGCCCAACATGAGGCAGTCAACGGTGAATACACGATCTGGATGACCTCGCAGGCGCCGCACGTGCATCGTCTGCTTTTCACCGCCTTCATCTTTGGCGTACCAGAGAACAAGGTCCGCGTCATCTCGCCACAGATTGGTGGCGGATTCGGCGCCAAGATTTTCATGTATCCGGAATATGTGTTGACCACCGCCCTGTCGAAGAAGGTGGGACGCCCGGTGAAATGGGTGGAAACCCGGTCGGAGAACTACATCGCCACCACGCATGGTCGCGACCACGTCACCGACGTCGAGGTCGGCGCCAACAGGGACGGCACCATCACAGGGCTCAAGGTCAGGACTTATGCCAACCTGGGCGGCACCCTGTCAACAGTAGCGCCAGGCATCCCCACCACGCTTTACGGACGTATGCTCTCCGGCGCTTACAAACTTCCGAACATCTACTGTCACGTCACTGGTGTCTACACCAATACTGGCATGGTCGATGCCTACCGCGGCGCTGGCCGGCCAGAGGCGACCTACGTGGTCGAACGGGCCGTGGACCTGGTCGCCAGTGAACTTGGGATGGACCCCGTTGAAGTGAGACGCAAGAACTTTGTGCCGGCAGATTCATTTCCTTACGAACCCAGCGGCAACCTGCTTAACGGGTTGAGCTACGACAGCGGCAACTACGACAAGGCGCTGGACATGGCGCTGGAGATGACGGGTTACGAAGACTTCCGCGCCGAGCAGGCTGCGGCCCGCGCCGAAGGACGCTATCTCGGAATCGGTCTTTCGACCTACATCGAAATCTGCGGCATCGCGCCGTCGGCCTGGATGTTTGGCGAAGGCTGGGGCGCCGCGTTGTGGGAGAGCGCCAACGTGCGCATGCATATCACCGGCGACGTGGTGGTTACCAGCGGCTCGCAATCGCACGGCCAGGGCCACGAGACCAGCATCGCCCAGCTGGTGGCAGATGAACTTGGCGTTTCAATGGACCAGGTGCACGTCCAGCACAGCGACACCCTGGGCACGCCTTTCGGCTACGGCACTTACGGCAGCCGCAGTACCGCCGTTGGCGGTGTGGCTGTCTGGCGCAGTCTGCAACGAATCAAGGAAAAGGCGCGCGCCATCGCCGCGCACGAGTTCGAGGCCAACGTCGATGACGTCGAGTACGTCGTCAATGACGAGGGTGTCGGGGTTGTGCAGGTGAAGGGCTCGCCGGACCAGTCGAAGGTCGTGGGTGAGTTCATGGGCATCGCCACCTCCGCCGCCGGCGGCTGGGACCTGCCCGGTGACATGGAACCCTTCCTCGACGAGACCGCCTACTACGATCCGCCGGACTGCACCTACCCCTTCGGCACCCACATCTGCATCGTCGAGGTGGACGCCGAAACCGGAAACGTGGGAATCAAACGCTATATCGCCGTTGACGACGTCGGCAAAGTCATTAACCCCATGATCGTTGACGGTCAGGTGCATGGTGGCATCGCCCAGGGCGTTGCCCAGGCGCTGTGGGAAGGCGCCCAGTATGACGAAAACGGGCAGCTCGTCAGCGGCTCGATGATGGACTACGCCATTCCCCGGGCCGACCTGCTGCCTTCCTTTGAACTGGGGCGCACAGAAACACCCTCGCCCAACAACCCGCTGGGCGTCAAGGGCGCCGGCGAAACCGGCACTATCGCCGCCACGCCGGCCGTCGTCAACGCCGTGGTGGACGCCCTGTCGCACCTCAACGTGCGTCATATCGACATGCCGCTTACACCCAGCCGTGTCTGGGAGACCATTCAGTCACGCAGCAATGGAGGAAACAGCTAATGTGGCCAGCCGAATTTGACTACACGCGTCCGTCGTCGGTGGCGGAAGCGCTCCAGTTGCTGTCGGACAACGAGGACGCGAAGTTGCTGGCCGGTGGCCACAGTCTGTTGCCCGCCATGAAACTGCGTCTCAATGAAGCGCCCCTGTTGATTGACATCAGCCGTATCGAAGGTCTGGGCAGCATCAGCAACAACGGCTCGCTGAAGATCGGCGCGCTTTGTACGCATGCCGAGATCGCAGCTTCAGCCGATGTCCAGTCCTCATGCAGTGCGCTGGCCACGGCCACCGGCATGGTAGGTGATCAGCAAGTGCGCAACTGGGGTACGCTGGGCGGCAACGTGGCACACGCCGATCCGGCATCCGACCCGCCAACCGTGCTTGTGGCCTTCGATGCCAACATCAACATTGAGGGCGCCTCGGGCAGCCGCAGCGTAGCTGCATCCGACTTTTTCATGGACCTCTTCACCGTCGACCTGGAGCCAGGCGAGATCATCACCAGCATCGATATCCCGGATCATCCTCACGAGGGTTGCGCCTACGTCAAAATGCCTCATCCTGCCTCGCGTTACGCAGTGGTGGGAATCTGCGTCGTCCTGCACAGGGACGGTGGCAGTTGCAGCGGCGCGCACGTCGCCGTGGGCGGGGCAACGGTACGCGCCATGCGTTCACCGGGGGCAGAAGCCGCGCTGCGCGGGTCTTCACTCGACGATGCCGCGCTCGATGCGGCGGCGGCGGCGTTGAAGGACGATATCGCCAATGACCTGATAGGTGACATGAGCTTTCCGGAGGCCTACCGCCAGGAAATGGCCGGGGTCTACCTCAAGCGTGCCGTGAAGGCTGCTGGCGGTTAAACGCAGCATTCCCGTTTGCAGCACGACGCGCTACCATACCAGGTAATTCAGGGCGAGGTATTCCTCGCCCTCCTGGTTAATGCTGGGGAGCCGCATGTTCGATTCAGTCAACTCTGTGCAACAAACCCTGCAACAGCAGGACTACATCGCAGAACGCGGTCTGGCCACGGCGATTTATCTCGCCCTGCGACTGGGCCGCCGCTTGTTTCTGGAGGGTGAAGCCGGTGTAGGCAAGACGGAAATCGCTCGCGTACTCTCCGCTGCCCTGGGCAGCGACCTGATTCGCCTGCAATGCTACGAAGGGCTTGACGCCAGCAATGCAATGTACGAGTGGAACTACGCGGCCCAGATGTTACACCTTCGCCTGCTGGAAGCCAGCGGCGCCAGCCGTAAAGAAATGCAGGAGGG
>JAGWBD010000149.1:3679-4212 GCA_021296065.1 Anaerolineae bacterium | reverse complement strand
ACAACGACAGCCAGGTGCGAAAGAGGCTGATTCCCGAGCGGTACCACTACAACGCCTGGATCGCCGAACGCAGTACCGCCTTGCTGGAACAGTACGCTGACAATGACGAGCCATTTTTCCTGTGGTCCAGTTTCTTCGACCCGCACCCCAAGTATCTGGTGCCGGAACCCTGGGACACGATTTACGACACGGCTTCAGTGACCGTGCCCGAGGTGACGCCCGACGAGCATGACGTCAATCCGCCGCACTTCCGCCTGACGCAGCAAGCCGATCCTGATTTCACGCCCTGGCTGGAGGAGGGCGGCAACGGCCTCCATGGCTGTCACTGCCACCTGCACGAGCGGGACGAACTGGCGCGGGACATCGCCTGTTACTACGGCATGGTCAGCTGCATGGACAAATATATTGGCCTTATCCTTGATCGCCTTGAGGCACTGGGTCTGGCGGAGAACACGCTGGTCGTCTTCACCAGCGACCACGGTCATTTTTTTGGCCAGCACGGACTGATTGCCAAGGGCCCCTTTCACTACGAA
>JAGWBD010000149.1:0-3650 GCA_021296065.1 Anaerolineae bacterium | reverse complement strand
GCGCGCTCGGAAGCGCTGCAGTTGCTGAGCGACCTGCCGGTCAGCTATCTCCGCGCCTGCGGACTTGAAGTGCCAGCCGACATGACCGCCATTGACCAGAGCGAGGTATGGGCCGGTCGCGTAAAGGCGGCGCGCAATGAAGTGTTGGTCGAAAACCACCATCAACCGACGACGCTTCATGCCCGGACCCTCGTGACGGAGCGCTACAAACTGACGGTCTATTGCCACCGCGACTATGGCGAACTCTTCGACCTGGAAAACGACCCGGGCGAAAAGCGCAATCTCTGGCATGATGCCGCTTCCGCCAGGCTGAAGGATTGGCTGGTGGAACGCATGTTACTGGCCCAGATGGCGCAGGAAGAAGCGCTTGACGACGAGCGCCTCGCCTGGCCCAACAAGTCCGCGGGCATGTATACGAAGTCCCTTGACGCCGGCCGCTGGCGCATCACGGTGGACCCGGAAAACGATCGCTATGAATTGCTGGATACGGGCCAGTATCCCGGGTCGCCCGGCATTGACCGCTGGGCCGATCCGGAATGCAGCGCGCAACGGGGCCGCATGATGCTGGCGCTGCAGTTTGCGCGCATGGCGGCCGAACCGTTCTGGATGCCGAGAGTCTCCGGCGCATAAAGGATTGATTATGGACGAGGCAATGGTGAAAACACAGCCATATCTGGCCAACACGGCGCCGACTGACCCGGCGGGCTTTGAACCGGCGATTGCGGAACCGCCGGCGCAACTCTACGAGCCCGGCGAAATTTACAGGGGTGGCGTAACCGGTCTCGCTGCCGTCTCCGGCGCGGCGTTCAGCCTGTTTCGCGAGTTGGGTTTTCTGATTGTACGCCAGGCTCTGTCAATGGCAGAGGTGAATGATGCGCTGGCGGCCATTGAAGCCCTTTGCGCCGGGCAGGTGCCTGGCGACTACCACGTTCGCTTTGAAGCCGGCGCCCGCCGACAACTGGACTCGCTGGAGCCGGCCTTGCGCCAGGATGCCATACGCAAGCTAAGCGATTTTGTGCAAATTGAGCCGCGCCTGCTGGCGATTTCCCGGCACGCGGGACTGCATGCCGTACTGCGCGAGTTGCTCGGGGACGAGCCTCTGATGTTTCAGGATATGGCGCTGTTGAAGCCGCCGCGCATCGGCCGCGAAAAGCCCTGGCACCAGGACTGTGCCTACTTTGACCTGCCCCAGGGCACAAGGGTGGTCGGTGTCTGGCTGGCGCTGGACGAGGCGAAGGTCGAAAACTGCTGTATGCACATCATTCCTGGCTCGCATCGTGAAGGCCCGGTTGTCCATTTCCAGCGTCGCGACTGGCAGATATGTGACACTGAGGTGCAGACACGGCGCTGCCTGGCCTTGCCAATGCAACCCGGCGACTGCCTGTTCTTTGACGGTCTTTTGCAGCACGGCACACCTCCCAGCCACTCGCCCCTGCGCCGGCGCGCCCTGCAATTCCACTATCGACCGAAAAGTGTCGACATGCTGCCGGACGACAGCGAACGCCTGCGTCTCTTTGGTGAAGAAGGCAAGGACGTCAGTTGCTAGGCAGCGGACGTCAGACCATGCGGGCCGCCAGACTGCACGCCGCGCGGGACTTTCGCATCGACGAGGTTGACGAACCTGGCGATCCGGACGCCGGTCAGGTGCTCATCCGCGTCACTGCCGTCGGTATCTGCGGCTCGGACCTGCACAGTTACGAAGACGGTCGCATCGGCGACACGGTGGTGCAGCAGCCCCTCATCCTGGGCCACGAATTCGCCGGTCAGATTTTGGCCTGCGGCGATGAAGCGCGCGACGGCAACGACGAGCTCTTGCAAGCGGGGCAGCGCGTGGCGGTCGATCCGGCCCAACCCTGTTTGCGCTGCGAACTGTGTCTCAAGGGGCACCCCAACCTCTGCCCACGGCTGCACTTTTGCGGTTTGTGGCCGGACGAAGGCGCCCTTTGCGAACGCATGCTGGTGCCGGCCCATGGCTGTTTTCCGCTGCCGAACGCGCTCAGCGATGCCGAAGGCGCCTTGCTGGAGCCCCTGGGCGTGGCCCTGCATGCGGTGGACCTGGCGCGTCTGCGACTGGCGCAGAGTGTGGTCGTGCTTGGCTGCGGCCCAATCGGTCTGCTTATCGTGCGCCTCGCGCGGCTGGCTGGCGCGGACCCGATTTACGCCTGCGACCGCTTCCCCTGGCGCGCGGCCGCTGCCCGTGCCTGGGGCGCCAGCGAGGCCTGGTGCTGTGCGCAAGAAGACTCGGTAGAGCGCGTCGAACAACTTACGGCAGGACGCGGCGCGGACACGGTCTTCGAGGCCGCCTGGGCCGATGAATCCGTCGCCGAGGCCGCTGAAATGGCGCGGCCTGGCGGACGTGTGGTTCTGGTTGGCATCCCTTCGGCTGACGTCCTGTCCATGAAACATTCGACGGCGCGGCGCAAGGGGCTGACCTTGCTCATGTCGCGGCGCATGAAGCACACGTATCCCCGCTCAATTCGCCTGGCGCAGGGTGGCGCTGTTGCATTGGAAGACCTGATTTCGCGCCGATATCCTCTGGACCAGACGGCGGAAGCCTTCGCAAGTTACGCTGCCTGGGAAGCGGGCGTCCAAAAACTGCTGGTCGATATCTGAGCCGAGCTCAGGAATCGAAGCGATAGGCGCGCCGCGCCAATCCTACGGCCATCTCCTGGGCCATGTCTTCCGCGTCCTGCATGTCGATGAAGCCGCGCCTGTGCAGGCCGGCGATCCAGTTGACCGCCGTGCGGCGCCAGACGTCGTGCCGCGCGGGGATGGAGGTGAAGGCGCGGGTGTCGTCATTGAAGCCGACCGTGTTGTAAATGCCGGCGGTCTCCATCACGAGGTCGAAAAAGCGGGCGATGCCGTTGACGCTGTCGAAGAACCACCAGGGTGGACCGAGCTTCACAGCCGGGTAGTAACCGGCCAGGGGCGCCATCTCGCGGCCGTAGCCGCTTTCATCCAGCGTGAAAAGGATGAGCGAAAATCGCGGATGACTGCCGAATTTCGTCAGCAACGGGCGCAGGTTGCGGGTCCATTCGCTGGCGATCGGGATGTCCGCGCCCTTGTCCCTGCCGAAACGCGCGTGCAGGTCAGGGTCATAATTGCGCAGTGACCCGACGTGCAACTGCATCACAAGACCATCCTCGACGCTCATGCGCGCCATCTCAACCAGCATGTGACCGGTGAAGCGTCGCGCATCCTCCGCACTTGCATTACCGCGCAGTGCCCTGTCGAAGAGCGATTCCGCCTCCCGTTGGCCCAAAATCTCCGTGTACGCCGTCAGGGCGGCGTGGTCGGTTGCAGTGGCGCCCATTTCCCGGAAAAAATGACGTCGCTGTTCCAGCGCTCGTACGTATTTCCGATACGAGACAATGTCGATTCCGCTCTGCTCACCCAGCTGATCGACATGGGCGCGCCAGTCCGGCGTGTCGAGATTGACCACGGTATCCGGCCGAAAGGTCGGCAGGATGCGCCCTTGCCAGCCTGACTCCCGAATGGCCATGTGTTGCTGCAAGGGATCGGTGGCGGCGTCGGTGGTGCTGAGGACTTCCACGATGAATCGCTCGAACAGGGCCCGCGGCCGAAATTCCGGCTGCTGCAGGCAGGCAGCGATCTGGTCATCGATGGACCGGGCGCTGTTGCTCGTCAGC
>JAGWBD010000148.1 GCA_021296065.1 Anaerolineae bacterium | reverse complement strand
GAAGTGCGTGGCGATTACGACAGCACCTACGGCTTTTACGACGATGACGTGGACTACAGCTACGTCAGCGAGAAAGGGCTGGATGCCGAACGCGTCCGCCAGATCAGTGAGATGAAGGGCGAGCCGGCCTGGATGACTGAATTCCGTCTCAAGGCCTATGAGCATTTCTGCGCACGGCCGATGCCGGACTGGGGCAACACGGCCCTGTTGAACGGCATCAAATTCGAAGACATCTATTACTACGTACGCGCCACAGACCAGACTGAACGGGACTGGGTCGACGTGCCGGCGGAGATCAAGGACACATTTGACCGTCTCGGCATTCCGGAGGCCGAGCAGAAGTTTCTGCAGGGCGACAGCGCGCAATAGGAATCGGAGTCGGTCTACCACAACATTCGCGAAGACCTTGAAAGCAAGGGCGTCATCTTCCTCGATATGGACAGTGCCCTGCGCGAGTATCCCGAAATGGTCAAGGAGTATTTCGGGACGGTCATTCCCTGGAATGACAACAAGTTCGCGGCGCTGAATTCTGCAGTCTGGTCCGGCGGGTCCTTCATATACGTGCCCCCGGGTGTGCAGGTGGAAATGCCGCTGCAGGCCTATTTCCGCATCAATACCCGCAACATGGGACAGTTTGAGCGCACCCTGATCATCGTCGACGAGGGCGCCTGGGTGCATTATGTCGAGGGCTGCACTGCCCCGACCTACAGTTCCGACAGCCTGCACAGCGCGGTGGTGGAAATCGTGGTCAAGGAAGGTGGTCGCTGCCGCTACACGACCATCCAGAACTGGTCCAACAACGTGTACAACCTGGTGACCAAACGCGCCCAGGCTTACCGCGACGCGGCGATGGAGTGGGTCGACGCCAACCTGGGCAGCAAACTGACCATGAAGTACCCGGCCGTTCTGCTCATGGAAGAAGGCGCGCACGGCGAGGTCCTGTCAATCGCCTTTGCCGGCGCCGGGCAGCATCAGGACGCCGGCGCGAAAATCACGCACCTGGCGCCCAACACCACCAGCCAGATCGTCAGCAAGTCCATCAGCAAGGATGGTGGGCGCGCCAGTTATCGCGGCTTGCTCAAGGTGGTCGAGGATGCGGACAATATCAAAAGCAACGTCGTTTGCGATGCGTTGCTGCTGGACGATGACAGCCGCTCCGATACCTGGCCCTATATTGAAATCGACTCGCGCAAGGTCACTATGGGGCACGAGGCGTCGGTCAGCAAGGTCGGTGAGGACCAGCTGTTCTATGCGATGAGCCGCGGACTCAGCGAAGACGAGGCCAGTGCGATGATCGTCAATGGCTTTATCGAGCCGCTGGTCAAGGAATTGCCCATGGAGTATGCGCTCGAACTCAACCGGCTGGTGCAAATCCAGCTTGAAGGGTCCATCGGTTGATCGGGAACGCACGGTAATCTGTGAGCGATCAACTCAAACAAACTGACCTGCACGTCGGACCAAAACTTTGGGAGAATAAATGGTTGTAGTCGCCAGAAGGCGTGGTGACGCGCGCACAGGACCTGCCTGGACGCGGGCGGACGTTGAAGAGTTGTCCGCATCGCTTGATGAGCCGCAATGGCTGCTGGAAGACCGCCTCAGTGCCTGGGAAATCGCCGATGCAATGCCCATGCCCACGCTGGACGACGAGGAATGGCGTCGGACGGACATTCGCGGCCTGCGCTGGTCCGAGGCCGGACGATTTTCCGCATCTGATGCCGGTCTGGATGCCGTGCCCGCCGTCAATCTCGAGCCACTGGTAGGCGCTGGAGAGGGCGGCTCGCTTGTATTTGTGGACGGTCGCCTGCAGCGCAGTGAATTCGCGACGTCACTGGCTGAAAGAGGTGTCCTTTTTCAGGATTTGGGCAGTGCGGCCCGTGAACATGGCGACCTGCTGCGCAAACACTTGCTGACACGAGCCGTACGGGCCGGTGACGGCAAGTTCGCTGCCCTGCATGCCGCCCTGTGGACTCACGGTGTGCTGCTATATGTTCCCCGCAACGTGGTGGCGGAATTGCCGTTCCACGTCGTCATGTACAACACGCAGCCGGGCGTTGGCCTTGGCCACGTGCTGGTGGTGCTGGAAGAAAGCGCCCAGGCCACGCTGCAGGTTGAATATGCCTCGGCGGAGACTGATAAGCAGGCGACCTGGATTGGCGCGACCGAATTGCTACTGGAAGCCAACGCAAACCTGACTTATGTCTCGCTGCAGGACTGGAATCGCAACACCTGGGAGTTCAGCCACCAGCGCGCGCGGGTTGGCCGGGATGCCAACCTGGACTGGGTCCTGGGCGTCACCGGAAGTCACCTTACCAAGGCCTTTCTGGAGCTCGACATCGATGGTCAGGGAGCGAACGGCAGAATGTCCGGCTTCTTCTTCGCAGATGGCCGGCAGATGCTTGATCTCGACACCCAGCAAAATCACAACGCGCCCTTGACCAATTCCAACCTGCTCTTCAAGGGCGCTGCCCGTGATCACGCGCGTACGCTATGGCAAGGCATGATAAAGTCGCTGCCCGGCATGCAGCGCATTGATGGCTATCAGGTCTGCCGCAACATGTTGCTGGGTGACGAGGCCCGCATGGACGCCATTCCCGGCCTGGAAATTGAGGCTGACGATGTAAAGTGTTCCCACGCAGCGACCTTCGGTACGCTTGAGGAAGAGCCCATCTTCTATTTGATGAGCCGGGGCATTTCCCGCCCCGAGGCAGAACTCATGGTCATCAGGGGCTTTTTTGACGAGTTGCTGGAGAGAGTGCCCTTTGAGCGTGTGCGGGAGCGCCTGCAGGCCAGAGTCGAAAGCAAAATTGTGGGTAGCAACGGCAAGAATCACTGAGTTGCTCATTCGCACACAGGTCAGCACGGCACTGTTGTTTCTGGCAACAGGACCAGGGTCCATGTTGAAGGCACAATACAATGAAATGTGGCGGCCACAGTTCCACTTCTCGCCGCCAGCGTGGTGGCTGAATGATCCCAACGGGTTGGTCTGGTACGAAGGTGAATACCATCTTTTTTATCAGCACTGTCCTGAAAGCTTGAATTGGGGCCCCACGTACTGGGGCCACGCTGTAAGTCCGGACCTGGTCCACTGGCAACACCTGCCTGTCGCCCTGCACCCTGATGGCATTGGTTCCATCTGGTCGGGCGGGGCGGTTTTCGATCAGGGCAACAGCAGCGGTCTGTTGCCCGAAGGCCCTCTGGTCACCATATTTTCCTACGAAGACCAGAGTCAGGGCATCGCGTGGAGCGCTGACCGCGGCCGCAGTTGGACAATGTATGGCGGCAATCCGGTCATCCCCACCCCGAACACCGACTTTCGCGACCCGAAGGTTTTCTGGTATGAACCGGACCGGGTGTGGGTCATGGCTATCGCGAAGGGCCGTTTCGTCGAGTTTTATCGTTCGCCGGACCTGATCCACTGGACCATGAGCGGCGAATTAGGTGGCACACATGGCAGTGTGTCCACAATCTGGGAAGTTCCCGACCTGTTTCCGCTGAAAATCGATGGTATGGAACGCTGGGTCCTGCTGGTCAGCGCCGGTGGCGGCCCCGGTGGTCTGGGGGTCCAATACTTCATCGGCGATTTCGACGGCCAAACCTTCATCAACGAGAATTCGCCGCAAACCACACTTTGGCTCGATTTCGGCCCGGACACCTATGCCGGGACGACCTGGAACGACGCGCCGGATGGCGCTCGCGTGAACATCGGCTGGATGAACAACTGGTCCTACGCCGTGGCGGGGGGGGATGCCCCTGCCCCGCGAGTAGCGTCTGGTCCACAGACCCGCCGGTATCCGCCTGGCGCAGCAAGCGGTGGCCTCCTTGCGCGCCCTGCGCGGCCCTGCATGGCAGCTGCCGGCGCAGATGATACGCCCGGGCGAAAATCTGCTGACAGGGGTGGGCGGCAGGAAGCTGGAAATAATCGCCGACATTGAACTGGCGGATGCCGATGCCGTTGGACTGCGGGTGCTGAAGGGAGAAAACGAGGCGACCGAGCTGCGCTACAATGTGGACCGTGGCAGTCTGGTTCTCAACCGATTGGGGGCGGGCGAGGATGATTTCAATCCAAACTTTGCGCTGGCCTGTGAAGCGCCCTTGCCGCTGGTCGAAGGCCGGCTAAGCTTGCATGTGTTTGTGGACCACTCGTCGGTTGAAGTCTTTGCCAATGAGGGCAAGGCTGTAATCAGCAGTCTCGTGTTCCCGGGCGAAGGCAGCGATGGTCTCGAGTTGTTTGCTACCGGAGACGAGGCACAGTTGCACTCCCTGACGGTCTGGCCTCTGGCCAGCATATGGGGTAACGACAGCTATAGGAGAGCGCGATGGACGATCTGCAACGCGAGATCATCCTTGACCATGCGCGCAATCCGCGCTTCCCCGGCATTCTGGTGCCGGCCGACATCGACCATGAAGCGAGCAATCCCCTCTGTGGCGATCGCCTGCGGCTGACCATGCAACTGGATGACGAGGGCATCATTCGCGCCCTCGCCTGGGATGCCGAAGGCTGCGCCATATGCCAGGCGAGCGCATCAATGTTGGCGGAACGCATTCTGGGGCAGCCCCTGGCCGAGGCCCGCAAGATCACGCGCGAGGAAATGCTGGACATGATTGGAATACCGCTGGCGCTGAACCGCATCAAGTGCGGACTGTTGCCGCTCAAGGCCCTGTCGGAAGGGTCGGAAGGGCTGACATAATGGTCTGGGTTGACGTCGCCGCTATCGACGAACTGGCGCCAGGCGATCGCATTGTCTTCGAGGTGGCGCATCACGTCATTGCTCTATTTAATGTAGATGGCAACCACTATGCCGTGGCGGATGTCTGCACGCACGACGATGGTCCGCTTGCGGACGGTCGGCTGCTGGGCTGTGAAATCGAATGCCCGCGGCATTATGCCCGTTTTGACCTGCGCGACGGGTCGGTGACCGTGCCGCCGGCGGTTCGTCCCCTGAAGATTTATCCCGTCCGGATCATGGAGGGCAACGTCCAGGTGGAGGTCGACGATGTCGACTAATCTGGCGGCCTGGCTGCGTGAGCGGCCGATGGTCTACGCCCATCGCGGGTTCAGCGCCGCTGCTCCGATGAATACCCTGGCCGCCTTCGAACTGGCAGCGGACGTGGGCGCAGATGGCATAGAACTGGATGTCCAGCTATCCAGCGACGGCCACGCCGTCGTCATCCACGATTTCACTGTGGATGCCAGCACCAACGGCCGGGGCCCGGTTTCAGAGTTGAGCTTGCCGCAGTTGAAAGCGCTGGATGCCGGCTCCTGGTTCGGGGCGGAATGGTGCGGTGCGGCAATACCCACGCTGGCGGAAGTGTTTGAGGCGGTGGGACGGCGTTTGCTGGTCAACGTTGAAATCAAGACCTTGCCACACCAGGATGATGGCATAGAGGAGGTCGTTGCAAGGGACATATGCAATGCCGGGATGGAGGACCGCGTTTTGGTTTCTTCCTTTAATCCTGTGGCCCTGCAACGATTTCGCGCCATCCTGCCGCAGATTCCGCTGGCCCGCCTGACCTTCAGCGGCATGCCGGCCGAACTGATTGACATGTGGCATTCAGTCCCCTGTGAGGTGCTGCATCCCGCACAGGATGAAGTCGATGAAGCCTTCATGCTTGCCTCCAGGGCCGGTGGTTACCTGGTCAATACCTGGACGGTCAACGATGAGACGCGGGCGCGTGAGTTAAGGTCGCTGGGGGTCGACGGAATCGTCAGCGATCATCCCGACCGCATGCTGACCTGTCTAAAGTGAGCCCTGCACTCTACTGCGGCTGGAAATCGACGACGGGCGTGGTAAACTGCGCGCGCACGGTGGGTGTAGCTCAAAGGTAGAGCATCGGATTGTGGTTCCGAGTGTTGTGGGTTC
>JAGWBD010000034.1:6586-24896 GCA_021296065.1 Anaerolineae bacterium | reverse complement strand
GATCTCCATACCGACCATCGACATCCACACCATTGGTGCCGGCGGTGGCAGCATCGCCTGGGTGGACGAAGGCGGTCACCTGCAGGTAGGCCCCCAAAGTGCCGGCGCCGCCCCCGGCCCCGCCTGTTACAGCAAGGGCGGCCAGCAGCCCACCTTCAAACAAGCGGCCCTGCAAATCGGCTTTCTGGACCCGAACAACTTCCTCGGCGGCGAAATCGACATTGATCCCGCCCTGGCGGAAGCATCCATTGACAACCTGGCGCAGCAACTCGGCATGGGCACGCAGGACGTGGCGGCCGGCATCGTCAGTATTCTCGAGGCCAAAATGGCCGGCGCCGTGCGCGTGATTTCGGTCGAGCGCGGCTATCACCCGCGTGACTTTGCGCTCTGCGCCTTCGGCGGCGGCGGCGCCTTCGTGGCCGCCAACATCGCGCGCGAACTGGGCGTGCCGCTGGCCATCATCCCGCCGGGGCCAGGGAACTTCTCTGCCCTCGGCATGCTGATGGTTGACGTGGTGCACGATTACGCCCGAACCCACATCACCGGCCTCGTTGACATGGACCCCGCCCAGGCGAACCAGGTCTACACCGAACTGGCGTCCCAGGGTCAGGCAGCGCTGGCGAGCGATGGCTTCAGCGCGGACCAGCAACAGTTCCTCCCCAGCGCCGAAATGCGTTACCGCGGTCAGGAACACACAGTCAACATCCCGCTGCCCGGCGTCACGCTTTCAACGGACGACATCCCGCTCATCACCGAGCGCTTCCACGCCGCTCACCTGCAGCAGTATGGTCACAGCATGATGCAAGACCCGATCGAAATCGTAACGCTGCGTCTGCGCGCCGTCGGCCTGTTGCCGCGTCCGGACCTGGCGCGCGCCGAGTCGGGCAGTGGTGACCTTGCCGCTGCGTCGCGCGGCAGCCGCCTGGTCTTCGACCGCGCCAGCAGTGCGCAGATCGAATACCAGGTCTACGATCGCATGAAAATGGGCGCCGGCGACAGCCTTTCCGGGCCCGCCATTGTGGAGGAGCCCAGCTCCACGACTATGGTGCATGCGGGCGACACGCTCACCGTCGGAGAATACGGCGAGTTGCAGATCCGGATAGCCCAACGGGGTGACAACGGCTGATGGCTGAACTGGACCTCATCACGACGGAGGTCATCCACAACTACCTGCTCTCGGCCGCGCGTGAGATGGAGCGCAACCTGATGCGCACCTCTTACAACACGATCGTCTATGAAATCCGCGATTTCGGCCTGGGCATTTATGATCGCCAGTGCCGATTGCTGGCGGAAGCGCCAGGGCTGGCCATTTTCACGCGTGGCAACGACTTCGGCCTCGGCAAGACAGTCGAATTCATCGGCGAGGAGAACATGGAGCCGGGCGACCTGCTGCTGACCTCCTATCCCTACTGGAGCTCGGCGCACCCGATGGACGTGCTGGCAATCTCGCCCATCTTTGCCTGTGATGAACTGGTGGGCTATACGGCGATCAAGCTGCACTGGCTTGATCTGGGTCAGAAAGACCCCGGCTACGTGCTGGATTCCGTCGATGTCTTCCAGGAAGGCCTGCTCATGCCCGGCCTGAAGATTTACAAGGCCGGCGTGCGCGACGAAGAGATCTACAATCTCATTCGCTTCAACAGCCGCCTGCCCGACCGCGTCGTTGGCGACATGAACGCCCAGGTCTCCGCCTGCCGCACCGGCGAGCGCCGCGTCACCGAGCTGGTGGAGAGATTCGGCGTGCCGCTGTTTCAGGAAGCCGTCGAGGCCATCCTCGATCATGGCGAGCGCGTCGCGCGCGCGCGCCTGGCGGAACTGCCCAAGGGCACCTGGAGCGCCGAGGACTGGGCCGACGACGACGGCGTGGACCGCGACATCATGTTGAAGCTCAGGTGTACGGTGACCGTCACCGACGACGAATTCATCGTGGACTGGAGCGGCTCGAACGCAGCCTGTCGCGGCCCGATGAATTTGCCAATCGGTCTGACCGAGGGCGTCAGCGGTCTCGCCTTCAAGGGCGTTTCCACGCCGGATTTGCCTGCCAATGATGGCCACTACCGCCCGCTACGCGTCATCGCGCCGCCGGGAGAACTAATGAATGCCCAGCATCCCGCGCCGACCTTTTTCATCTGGACCGGCATTCTGGCGCCTGAAGTGATCTTCAAGGCCCTGGCCAACGGCATGCCCGAAAGGGTCCAGGCCTGCAGCGGCGGCGATATCTTTTCTGTGATGGGGCTTGGCGTGCATCCCGAAACCGGCCTGCCCTGGCTGGAGGCGACCAACGAAGCGGTAGGTTTTGGCGCTTTCGCCGGCACCGATGGTGAGGATGCCATCATGCACGTCAGCGAACCCGGCTGCCGCAACAATCCCGTCGAAGTGCTGGAATCCAAGGCCCCCTGGATCATCGATACCTACCACATGCGACGCGATTCCGGTGGCCCCGGCAAGTATCGCGGTGGCGTCGGCGTGACCCGCGTTTACCGCTTCCTGAACCCCTCCTCCGTCCTGACGTTGGTCAAGAAGACAAAATCCGCCCCCTGGGGAATGGCCGGCGGCCAGCAAGCCGAAGTCGGACATGTCATCGTCCGTCCCGGGACGGACAGGGAAGAGCGCACCGGCGCGATCTACTATCACGTTGAAACGGAAGACGTTATCAGCAACAACTCTGGCGGTGGCGGCGGTTGGGGCGACCCCCTTGAGCGCGATCCGCAGAGCGTGCTGCAAGACGTCATCAATGACTTCGTCTCGCTCGAATCGGCGCGGACTGACTATGGCGTCGTCATTGACGAGGCCACACAAGGTATCGATCAGGCGGCCACAGCCGCACTGCGAGCGAACTGATGGCTGGCTCCCGACAGGAAAGGGCTGAGGCCGTCCTCGACCCCATCACTGTGGAGGTTATTCACAACTACCTGCTCTCCGCCGCACGTGAGATGGAACGCAATCTCATGCGCACCTCCTACAGCACGGTGATTTATGAGCTTCGCGATTTCGGCCTCGGAATCTATGACCGCAAATGTCGTATGCTGTCCGAAGCGCCGGGCCTGGCCGTCTTCACGCGTGGCAACGACTACGGGCTGCAGAAGACGGTCGAGTTCGTCGGCGAAGAGAACATGGAGCCGGGCGACCTGCTGCTGACCTCCTATCCCTACTGGAGTTCGGCCCACCCGCTGGACGTCCTCGCCGTTTCACCCATCTTCGCCGCTGGTGAACTGGTTGGTTACACAGCCATCAAGCAACACTGGCTCGACCTCGGCCAGAAAGACCCCGGCTATATCCTCGATTCCGTCGACGTCTTTCAGGAAGGTCTGCTCATGCCCGGCCTCAAGCTCTACAAGGCCGGCGTGCTAGACAAGGAAATCGAGAACCTGCTGCGTTTCAACAGTCGCCTGCCGGAGCGCATCATTGGCGATCTCAACGCCCAGATCTCGGCCTGCCGCACTGGCGAGCGCCGCGTCGCCGAACTGGTGCAACGCTTCGGCCTGGACCTGTTCCGTGAGGCCACGGCAGCAATCCTTGACCACGGCGAGCAGCTCGCGCGGGTGCGCCCGGCCCAATTGCCCAATGCCACCTGGCCCGCCGAGGACTGGGCCGACGATGACGGCATCGACCATGACACCATGCTCAAACTCAAGGTCAGCGTCACGGTCACCGATGACGAGTTCATAGTCGACTGGAGCGGTTCACACCCCGCCACCCCCGGCCCCATGAACCTGCCCATAGGCCTGACTGAAGGCGTCAGCGCCCTGGCCTTCAAGGGCGTCACCACGCCGGATACCCCTGCCAATGGCGGCAACTATCGCCCGCTCAGGGTAATCGCGCCGGCCGGCGAAATGATGCATGCCATTCCGCCTGCGCCGACCTTCACCGTCTGGGCCGCGCTGCTGGCGCCGGAGGTGATCCTCAAGGCGCTTTCGCAGGGCATGCCCGACCGCATCCCTGCCTGCAGTGGCGGCGACGTCTTTACCGTGATGGGGCTTGGCATGCACCCGGAAACCAACTTGCCCTGGCTGGAAGCGACCAACGAGGGAATCGGCTTCGGTGCCTACGCCGGCAGCGACGGCGAGGATGCCATCATGCACCTCAGTGAACCCGGCTGTCGCAATGTGCCGATCGAAATCATGGAAACCAAGGCGCCCTGGATCATCGAAACCTACAAGATGCGCAGGGATTCAGGTGGGCCTGGCAAGTATCGCGGCGGCGTGGGAGTCACCCGTCGCTACCGCTTTTTGCACCCGTCTACTACCCTGACGCTGGTCAAGAAGACCAAGTCTCCCCCCTGGGGCATGGAAGGCGGCCAGGACGCCGACGTCGGTCATGTCATCGTTTGGCCAGGCACCGACAAGGAAGAGCGGACGGGCGCCATTTACTATCGGATGGACGCTGAGGAAGTCATTCAGAACAATTCCGGTGGCGGTGGCGGCTGGGGCGACCCCCGCGAACGGGATGCGCAGCAGGTGCTGGATGACGTCATCAACGGATACGTTTCGCCGAAATCGGCGCGCGAGGACTATGGCGTGGCCATTGACGTGGCTACGATGACCATCGATGAGGCCAAAACCGCCTCGCTGCGCTCGAAATCATGACGCAGGAAGACTCGGGAGATACCGGATGAGCGCGACCTACGGGCTGGACCCCATCACGATCGAGGTGATCCACAATTACCTGCTTTCCGCCGCGCGCGAGATGGAACGCAATCTCATGCGTACCTCATACAACACGATCATTTATGAGATCCGCGATTTCGGCCTTGGTATCTATGATCGCGAATGCCGCATGCTGGCCGAAGCGCCCGGTCTGGCCGTCTTCACGCGTGGCAACGACTACGGCCTGATGAAGACCGTCGAGTTCGTCGGTGAGGAAAACATGGAGCCGGGTGACCTGTTGCTTACCAGTTATCCCTACTGGTCTTCGGCGCACCCTCTCGACGTTCTGGCTGTGTCGCCCATCTTCGCTTGCGGCGAACTGGTCGGCTACACGGCCATCAAACAGCACTGGCTCGACCTCGGCCAAAAGGACGCCGGCTACATCCTCGATTCGGTCGACGTCTTTCAGGAAGGCCTGCTCATGCCCGGCCTCAAGCTTTACAAGGCCGGCGTGCTCGATCAGGAAATCCATAACCTGCTGCGTTTCAACAGTCGCCTGCCGGATCGCATCATTGGCGACATGAATGCGCAGATTTCTGCCTGCCGCACCGGCGAACGGCGCGTCACCGAACTGGTAGAACGTTTTGGCCTTGACCTTTTCCGCGGAGCGGTAGAGGCCATTCTCGACCATGGCGAGCGCATGACGCGCGCGCGCCTGGCCCAGCTGCCCAATGGCACCTGGGAGGCCGAGGACTGGGCCGATGACGATGGCATTGACCATGACACCATGCTCAAACTCAAGGTCAAGGTCACCGTCACCGATGACGAGTTCATCGTGGACTGGAGCGGCTCGCATCCGGCCACAACCGGCCCCATGAACATGCCCGTCGGCCTGACCGAGGGCGTGAGCGGCCTGGCCTTCAAGGGCATCACCACGCCGGATTCGCCGGCCAACGCCGGCAACTACCGTCCCCTGAGGGTCATTGCGCCACCGGGTGAGATCATGCATGCCGTGCCGCCTGCGCCCACCTTCACTGTCTGGGCCGGTCTGCTGGCGCCGGAGGTCATCCTCAAGGCGCTTTCCCAGGGCATGCCGGACCGCATCCCCGCCTGCAGCGGCGGTGACGTGTTTGACATCATGGGCCTGGGGGTCCATCCGGAGACAGAGATGCCCTGGCTGGAGGCGACCAACGAAGCCGTCGGATTCGGCGCCTACGCCGGCAACGACGGCGAGGACGCCATAATGCATCTCAGCGAACCGGGCTGCCGCAACAATCCGGTCGAGGTGCTGGAAACCAAGGCGCCATGGATCATCGAGACCTACAATATGCGCAGGGATTCAGGTGGGCCGGGCAGGTTCCGTGGCGGCGTGGGCGTCACCCGCAGCTACCGCTTTTTGCACCCGTCCACCACTTTGGCGCTCGTCAAAAAGACGAAATCCGCCCCCTGGGGCATGGCCGGCGGCATGGATGCCGAAGTCGGTCATGTCATCGTCTGGCCCGGCACGGACAGGGAGGAGAGGACCGGAGCCCTGTATTACCAAATGGACGCCGGGGAAGTAATCCAGAACAACTCGGGCGGCGGTGGCGGTTGGGGTGACCCGCGTGAACGCGATCCCCGCCTGGTGCTGGATGACGTGATAAACGACTATGTTTCGCTTGAGGCGGCGAGGCGTGACTACGGCGTCGCCATCGACCCGCAGACCATGTCGATTGATGAAGCCGCCACGGCCGAACTGCGGAGTTAGAGCAAACCTGGGGGAGAATCCAGCATGGGTGCACCGGACCCGATCACTGTTGAAGTAATCCACAACTATTACCTGTCCGCCGCGCGCGAGATGGAACGCAACCTCATGCGCACGTCCTACACCACCATTGTCTACGAGATTCGGGACTTTGGCCTCGGCATTTACGACAGGGACTTCCGCATGCTGGCCGAGTCGCCTGGCCTGGCGGTCTTCACCTGCGGCAATGACTACGGCCTGCAGAAAACCGTCGAGTTCATCGGGAAGGAAAACCTTGAGCCCGGCGACCTCATGCTCACCTCCTACCCCTACTGGTCGTCGGCGCACCCGATGGACGTGCTGGCCACCTCGCCCATATTCTACAAGGACGAGTTGATCGGCTTCACCGCCATCAAGCAGCACTGGGTCGATCTTGGGCAAAAGGAAGCCGGCTACATGCTGGACTCCACGGACGTCTTCCAGGAAGGTCTCATCATGCCTGCCATGAAGTTGTACAAGGCCGGCGTGCGCAACGAGGAAATCGTCAACCTGATCAAGTTCAACAGTCGCATCCCGGACCGCGTCATTGGTGACATGAATGCCCAGATCTCCGCCTGCCGCACTGGCGAGCGACGAATCGCCGAGCTGGCAGAGCGCTTTGGTCTGGACACTTTACTGCAGGCCGTTGAAGCCATCCTGGACCACGGCGAGCGCATTTCGCTCAACCGTCTGGCGGAGTTGCCCAATGGCACCTGGGAAGCCGAGGACTTCGCCGATGACGATGGCATCAACCGCGACATCCCGCTCAAGCTGAAATGCAAGGTAACCGTCACCGATGACGAGTTCATCGTGGACTGGACCGGTTCGCAACCCACGACCGAAGGACCGATGAATTTGCCGATCGGGCTGACCCGCGGCGTCAGCGGGCTTGGCTTCAAGGGAATCACCACGCCGGATTACCCGGCCAACGCCGGTCACTACCGGCCGTTGCGCGTCATCACCGAAGAAGGCAGCATGACCCACGCTGTCGCGCCCTCGCCGACCTTCACGCTCTGGGCCGGCCTGCTGATGCCGGAGGTCATTCTCAAGGCGATCTCGCAGGGCATGCCCGACGCTGTGCCGGCCTGCTCTGGCGGCGACATTTTCAGCGTCATGGGGCTGGGCGTTCATCCGGAAACCGGCCTGCCCTGGCTGGAGGCGACCAACGAGGCCGTCGGTTTCGGCGCCTTTGCCGGCAACGACGGTGAGGACGGCATCATGCATCTCAGCGAGCCGGGCTGCCGCAACAACCCCGTCGAGGTCGTTGAGACCAAGGGCCCCTGGATCATTGAGAACTATGGCATGCGCCAGGATTCCGGCGGACCTGGCGAATATCGCGGTGGCGTTGGCGTCACACGCAGCTATCACTTCAAACATGACGCCCAGGCCCTGGCGATAGTCAAGAAGACGAAGACGGCGCCCTGGGGCATGCACGGCGGCATGGATGGCAACGCAGGTTCCGTCACCATCTGGCCCGGCACGGACAGGGAACGGGTCAACGGATCCCTGCATGAAAAGGACCTCAGGTCGGGGGACATCATCGTCAATTCCTCCGGCGGCGGTGGTGGCTGGGGCGACCCGAAACGCCGCGATCCCCGTCTTGTGCTGGAGGACGTGATTAACGACTTCGTGTCGCTCGAATCGGCACGACGCGATTACGGCGTGGCAATTGACCCGGAGTCCATGACCATCGACGAAGATGCCACGACCCTGCTGCGAAACAAGGGTGGCAAACAAGGGAGGAGCAAGAATGGCCGGGCCTGATCCAATCACCGTGGAGGTGATTCACAACTATTTCCTGTCCGCAGCGCGTGAGATGGAACGCAACCTCATGCGCACCTCCTATACCACCATCGTCTACGAGATTCGCGATTTCGGCCTTGGCATCTATGACAAGGACTACCGCATGCTGGCCGAGTCTCCGGGTCTGGCCATTTTCACCTGCGGCAATGACTATGGCCTCGAAAAGACGATGGAGTTCATCGGCAAGGAGAATCTGGAGCCGGGCGACCTGGTCCTCACCTCCTACCCTTACTGGTCCTCCGCCCATCCGATGGACGTGCTGGCCACCTCCCCTATTTTCCATAAAGACGAACTGATCGGCTTCACCGCCATCAAGCAACACTGGGTTGACCTGGGCCAGAAGGAAGCCGGTTACATGCTGGATTCCACCGACGTCTTCCAGGAAGGCCTGATCATGCCGGCCATGAAACTCTATCGCGGCGGCGTCCGCAACGAGGAAATCGTCAATCTCATCGAATTCAACAGCCGCATACCGGACCGCGTCATCGGCGACATGAACGCCCAGATCTCCGCTTGCCGCACGGGCGAACGACGCGTCGCCGAACTGGCCCAACGATTCGGCCCAGACACGCTCGACCAGGCCATCGACGCCATTCTCGACCATGGCGAACGCCTGTCCCGCTCGCGCCTCGCCGAACTGCCGAAAGGCACATGGGAAGCGGTGGACTGGGTAGACGACGACGGCATTGACCGCGAAACCATGCTGAAACTAAAGGTCAAGGTTACCGTCACCGATGACGAGTTCATTGTCGACTGGACGGGTTCGGAACCCACGACGCGCGGGCCCATGAATCTCCCGATCGGCCTGACTCGCGGCGTCAGCGGGCTTGCCTTCAAGGGCATCACCACGCCGGAATACCCGGCCAACGCGGGCCACTACCGGCCGCTGCGCGTGATCACCGAGGAAGGCAGCATGATGCACGCCGTCTCGCCGGCGCCGACCTTCACAATCTGGGCCAGCCTGCTGGCGCCGGAGGTGATCATGAAGGCCCTTGCCCAGGGTATGCCGGACGTCATCCCCGCCTGCTCCGGCGGTGATATCGCCGACGTGATGGGTCTGGGCATCCATCCGGAGACCGGGATTCCCTGGCTGGAAGCCACCAATGAAGCCATCGGCTTCGGCGCTTTCGCCGGCAATGACGGTGAGGACGGCATCATGCATCTGACCGAACCCGGCTGCCGCAACAATCCGGTCGAGGTGCTGGAGACCAAGGGGCCCTGGATCATCGATGATTATGGCTTCCGCCAGGATTCGGGAGGACCGGGCAAGTTCCGCGGCGGCATGGGCGTAACCCGTACCTATCACTTCAAGTATGACGCCCAGGCGCTGGCCGTCGTCAAGAAGACAAAGGCCGCTCCCTGGGGCATGCTGGGCGGCCACGATGGCAAGCCCGGCCAGGTCACCATCTGGCCCGGAACGGAGCGCGAACGGGTCAACGGCGCCCTCCACGAAAAAGACCTGAAAGACGGCGACATCATCATCAACTCCTCCGGCGGCGGAGGTGGCTGGGGAAACCCATTCGAGCGAGACGCGCAACTTGTGCTGAACGACGTGGTCAATGAGTTGGTCTCCCTCGAATCGGCGCGGCGGGACTACGGCGTCGTCATTGACGAGGACACCTTGACCGTTGACGAAGGCGCCACTGCGGCTCTGCGCGCCAGTTGACCCGGACTACTGCCAACGGAGTTGCCATGAGCGGACTGGACCCCATCACCACCGAGGTCATCCAGAATTTTCTGCTCTCCGCCGCGCGCGAGATGGAACGCAATATCATGCGCACCTCCTACAGCACCGACATCTACGAGCTGCGGGACTTCGGCCTTGGCATTTACGACAAACACTGCCGCATGCTGTCCGAGGCGCCTGGCCTGGCCGTCTTCACCCGCGGCAATGACTACGGCCTGAAGAAGACCGTTGAATTCGTCGGCGCCGACAACATGGAGCCGGGCGACCTGCTGCTGACCAGCTATCCCTACTGGTCTTCGGCCCACCCGCTGGACGTACTGGCCATTGCGCCGATCTTCGCCTGCGGCGAGTTGGTGGGTTACACCGCCATCAAACAGCACTGGCTTGATCTCGGCCAGAAGGATGCCGGTTACATTCTCGATTCGGTCGACGTCTTCCAGGAAGGTCTGCTGATGCCCGGCCTCAAGCTCTACAAGGCCGGCGTGCTGGACCAGGAAATCGAGAACCTGCTGCGCTTCAACACCCGTTTGCCGGAGCGCATCATCGGGGACCTGAACGCCCAGGTCTCCGCCAGCCGAACCGGTGAGCGTCGCGTCACCGCCCTTGTTGAACGCTTTGGGCTGGAGACCTTCAACGAGGCCGTTGAGGCCATTCTCGACCATGGCGAGCGAATCACCCGCGCGCGCCTCGCGGACCTGCCCAACGGCACCTGGGTGGCCGAGGACTGGGCCGACGACGACGGTATCAACCATGACACCATGCTTAAGCTGCATGTGAAAGTCACCGTCACTGACGACGAGTTCATCGTCGACTGGAGCGGCTCGCATCCGGCCACGCAAGGGCCCATGAACCTGCCGATTGGCCTGACCGAGGGCGTCAGCGCCCTGGCCTTCAAGGGCGTCACGACACCGGACACGCCCGCGAATTCCGGCAACTATCGCCCGCTAAGGGTCATCGCGCCGCCTGGGGAGATGATGCATGCCGTCCCGCCGGCGCCGACCTTCACCGTCTGGGCCGCCCTGCTGGCGCCGGAAGTCATTCTCAAGGCCCTGTCCCAGGGCATGCCGGAACGCATCCCGGCATGCAGCGGCGGCGATGTCTTCAGCGTCGTCGGCGTCGGTGTTCTTCCAGATTCGGGCGACATGTGGCTGGAAGGCAGCAACGAGGCGGTCGGCTTTGGCGCCTTTGCCGGCAGCGATGGCGAAGACGCCATCATGCACCTCAGCGAGCCTGGCTGCCGCAACAACCCGGTCGAGGTCGTCGAAAGCAAGGCGCCCTGGATCATTGAGACCTACCAGATGCGTCAGGACTCCGGCGGGCCCGGCAAGTACCGCGGCGGCGTGGGCGTCAGGCGCAGCTACCGCTTTTTGCAACCCGCAACCACCCTGACCCTGGTCAAGAAGACGAAATCTGCGCCCTGGGGCATGGCCGGCGGCCACGACGCAGACGCCGGTCACGTGGTGGTCTGGCCGGGCACGGAAAAGGAAGAACGGACCGGCGCTATACACTACCCGGTGGATGCCGAAGATGTCCTGCAAAACAACTCGGGTGGCGGCGGTGGTTGGGGCAACCCGCTGGAACGTGACCCGCAGCGGGTACTGGAAGACGTGATCAACGAACTGGTCTCACTGGACTCAGCCCGGCAGGATTACGGCGTCGTCATTGAAACGGCCACGCTCACTGTCGACGAGGCCGCCACAGCCGCCCGGCGCAACAGTCAGGCAGCCGGCAGCCCAGGCACATGAGCGAACTGGACCCCATCACCACCGAGGTGATTCACAACTACCTGCTCTCCGCCGCGCGTGAGATGGAACGCAACCTCATGCGCACGTCCTACAGCACCGTGATCTACGAAGTGCGGGACTTCGGCCTCGGCATCTATGACGAACATTGCCGCATGTTGTCCGAGGCGCCGGGTCTGGCCGTGTTCACCCGCGGCAACGACTATGGACTGAAGAAGACTGTCGAGTTTGTCGGCGCCGACAACATGGAACCGGGCGACCTGCTGCTGACCTCTTACCCCTACTGGTCCTCGGCGCACCCGATGGATGTGTTGGCAATCTCGCCCATCTTCGCCTGCGGCGAACTGGTGGGATACACCGCCATCAAGCAACACTGGATGGACCTGGGTCAGAAAGACGCCGGCTACGTCCTTGATTCCGTCGACGTCTTCCAGGAAGGCCTGCTGATGCCCGGCCTCAAACTTTACAAGGCCGGCGTGCTCGACCAGGAAATCGAAAACCTGCTGCGCTTCAACACCCGTGTGCCGGAGCGCGTCATTGGTGACATGAATGCCCAGGTCTCCGCCTGTCGCACGGGCGAACGGCGCGTCAGCAGTCTTGTCGAGCGATTTGGCCTGGACACTTTTCGCGCAAGCACGGAAGCGATTCTTGATCATGGCGAACGGATCGCGCGGGCCCGACTGGCCGGCCTGCCCAACGGCACCTGGTCCGCCAAGGACTGGGCCGATGACGACGGCATCGACCATGACACGCTGCTCAGGATTCATGTGACGGTCACCATCACGGATGACGAGTTCCTCGTGGACTGGAGCGGTTCGCATCCCGCCACACCCGGGCCCATGAACCTGCCCATCGGCCTGACCGAGGGCGTCAGCGCCCTGGCCTTCAAGGGCATCACCACCCCGGACACGCCGGCCAATACCGGCAACTACCGCCCGCTGCGGGTCATCGCGCCGCCAGGCGAAATGATGCACGCCATCCCCCCTTCGCCGACCTTCACAGTCTGGGCCGCCCTGCTGGCGCCGGAGGTCATCCTGAAAGCTCTCTCGCGCGGCATGCCGGATCACATCCCGGCCTGCAGCGGCGGCGACGTCTTCAGCGTGATGGGCCTGGGCCCGCACCCGGAGACGGGCGAAATCTGGATGGAGGGCAACAATGAGGCCGTCGGCTTCGGCGCGTACGCCGGCAGCGACGGCGAGGACGCCATCATGCACCTCAGCGAGCCCGGTTGCCGCAACAATCCGGTTGAGGTGATTGAGACCAAGGGCCCCTGGATCATCGAAAACTATCATTTGCGCCAGGACTCCGGCGGCCCCGGCAAGTTTCGCGGCGGCATGGGCGTCCGGCGCACCTACCGTTTCCTGCACCCCGCGACCACCCTGACCATGGTCAAGAAAACGAAATCCGCGCCCTGGGGCATGGCCGGCGGCCATGATGCCGAGGCCGGCCACGTGGTGATCTGGCCGGGCACGGACAGGGAAGAACGGACCGGCGCCATTCACTACCCGGTGGATGCCGAAGACGTCTTGCAAAACAACTCGGGTGGCGGAGGCGGCTGGGGCAACCCCTTTGAGCGCGACCCGCAGTGCGTACTTGAAGACGTCATCAACGAACTAGTCTCGCCTGGCTCAGCCCGGCGCGACTATGGCGTGGTCATCGCCGCGGACAGCATGACTGTCGACGAACAAGCCACGGCTGTGCTGCGTTCCTGAGCGACGAAATTCTGGAAGCAATTTCATTGCCATCCAGTCCGCGAGGGCCACGTCGCTGGAGAATTGTCCTGCCTGGTGCTATAAACCGGGTCCGGAGGCGGTGTACGCCGATTTCAGTCCGGAAAGGAGGTCCTGAAGTTCGCTGTCCCGCTCTGCAGCAGATCCACCGCGTCGCATCCTGTTGAAGCAAATGTAAATTGAGTGACGAGGAATTTCGAAATGACCAGGGTATTAACTTTCGGCATTCTGCTCTCCCTGCTACTGCCAATGGCTGTCCTCGCCCAGGACGCCGAACCGACGCCCGACGTCGCCATGCTTGGCGAGGGCGAACTCAACATTTCCCACTGGAATGGACTCAGCGGCTCAGACGGCGTCACCATGAATGAAATGCTGGCCGACTTCGTCGTCGACAATCCGGACATTTCCGTGACCAGCGAGATCATCCCCTGGAATACGCTCTACGCGAAGTTGCAGGCGGCCTTTGTGGCCGGGAATCCTCCTGACCTGATTCTTATGCATGCTTCCGAGGTGCCGCAGTACGCCAGTTTCGGTGTGGTCAAGGATCTTGGCTACATGTACGAGTCCGGCGGCGGCTGGTTCCCGGATAACGATGTCTCGGACATCACCTACGCGGGCATGCAGTGGGAAGGCACCACCTACGGCATCCCGCTGGACAACCACGGTCGCGGACTGTGGATCAACAGCGATCATTTTGAAGCTGCCGGTCTGGACCCGAACATGGACCAGCCCACCACCTTTGAAGGCTGGGTGGATCTCTTCCAGCAACTAACACTGGATGCCAACGGCAACAACCCTACCTCCGATGACTTCGACGTGGACAACGTCGTGCAGTGGGCCTACGGCGTCGGCAACTGGCCCCTGGCGGACTTCCTGACCCTGCTCATCCAGCATGGCGGCAGCATGGTCAGCGAGGATGGCAGCACCATCACCATCAACTCCGAAGCCGGCATCAAGGCCCTGTCTCAATATCATGATCTGGTCTACGAGTATCATGTCTCGCCACCGGCGGCCGGCTTCGACACCTGGGGCGCCTTTGCGGCCGGCCAGCTGGCCGTGATTCCGACTGGCACCTGGTTCCGCAATTTCTTCATGACCACCGACATCAGGGGTCAGGCCTGGACGACAGTGCAATTTGGAGAGCAGCCTTCGACCTGGTTTGGTATTCACACCTTCCTGATTCCCGACAGTCTGGAAGGCGACAAACTTGCGGCAGTGGAAAGATTGCTGCAATGGGTCAGTGACAGCGAAAATCAGGTTTACTGGGCCGGCTCCGGTCAAGTGCCCGCGCGCCTTTCCGCCCAGGCGGTACTCGATCCCGAGAATTTCCCGTCCAACATCGTCATGGGCCAGAGCTTCACGGACTACGGCTTCCTGGATTTCAAGAGCACCGTAACCCAGGAACTTTACGCTGCGCTGGACCCGGAACTGGATGCCGTCCTGAACGGCCTCAAGTCCGTCGAGGACGCCCTCAACGACGGCGCCGCGCGCATGCAACAGATTCTGGACCGCGCCGAATAGCCGGATTGGGCGAAATTCAATGTCCCAGGGGGAGGGTACACCTGGAGACCTGGCTTCAGACACGGTACCATAGCGTAGACAGGGCCAGGCAATTTCTGGTTGCCATGGCCAGCCTGCACAAATCGTATCGCTTCATCAATATTGGTAGGAATGGAGAGAGTCATGAAAGGAAACATTTTCAGGCTGTTCGTTGTGGTGCTGCTGGCAATTCTTGCCTTGCCTTTTGCTGCGGTAGCCCAGGACGCGGACCCCGTCATCACTGACCTCGGCACCGACGACCTGAAACTCACATTTTGGCACGGCCTGGGCGGCTCCGACGGCATCACCATGAACGAGATGCTGGTTAATTTCGTCGATCAGAACCCGGGTATCGGCGTCTCCGCCGAGCTGCTCCCCTGGGCCACGCTCTACGCCAAGCTGCAGGCCGCTTTCCTGGCCGGTACGCCGCCAGACGTCGTCCTGATGCACGCCTCCGAGTTGTCGCAATACGCCAGCTATGGCGTGATTCGCCCGTTGGGCGATATGTACACCTCCGGCGGCGGCTGGCTGCCCGATGATGATCTCGCGCCGCCCACCTACGCCGGTATGCACTACGACGGCGTCCTCTATGGCATACCGTTGGACAACCACGGTATGGGCCAGTGGATCAACATCGACCACTTTGAGGCGGCCGGCCTGGATCCGGATGGTCCCATGCCAACTTCCTTCGAGGGTTGGGTCGAGTTGTTCCAGCAACTGACCCTCGACGCCAACGGCAACAACGCTGCCTCTGATGACTTTGACGCCGAAAACGTCGTCCAGTGGGGATACTCTGTCACGCGCTATCCGCGTGTCATGTACATCGCCCATCTGGCGCAGCATGGCGGCAGCCTGGTCAACGAGGACGGCACAGCCATCACCGTCAACTCCGAGGCCGGAATCGCTGCCTTGCAGAACAACTATGACCTGGTCCACAAATACAAGGTCTCGCCAGTGCCTGCCGGTTTCGATGCCTGGCAGGGCTACGCCAGCGGCGTCGTGTCCGTGCTTCCCACGGGCACCTGGTTCCTCAATTTCGCCAACTCTACCGACATCAACGGCAAGGCCATCGCCTTCAACCAGTTCGGCGCCGAACCGGCCGCCTGGTTTGGCATGCACAGCTTTTTCGTGCCGGCCATCCTTGAGGGCGAGAGATTTGAGGCCGTCGAGACTTTCCTGAAGTGGATCAGCGAAAACCAGGCGCACTGGGCCACCTCCGGACAGGTGCCGGCCCTGCTCTCCGTGCAGGCATCGCTGGACCCCGAAGAATTTCCCTCAAACGTCGTGCTGGGCGCCAGCTTCTCCGATCACGGCGTTCTTGATTTCTCCAGCACCGTGACCGCGGAGTTGTACCAGATGGGCCTGGAACCGGAGCTGAACGCTGCGCTTAACGACCAGAAGACGGTCGAGCAAGCGCTAAACGACGCAGCCGAGCGCATGCAGGCGATTCTTGATCGCGCCGAATAGCTTGACCTGAACAAGATGGCCGGGGGCGGCATTGCCGCCCCCGGCCATGGTCGGCGCGAGCAACGCCACCTGATGAACGCCACCGTGACAAGACGGGATCTGTCATGACGGGCGCTTCCGCCAGACCCGACGCAAACCTCGACCGGCGCCCTTCCTGGTTGCCGGAGATCAACCTGAAAAGACGGGAAGAAATGGCGGCCTGGCTTTTTCTGGCGCCCATCCTCGTCTTTTTCGTAGTCTTCGTTGGTCGCGCCATGCTTGCGGCCCTGCAGATGAGTTTTTACGACTGGCACGCCTTGCGTCCTTCAAGGCCATTTGTCGCCTTCGAAAACTATACGGAATTGCTCAGGGACGACGTCTGGTGGTTCGCCCTGAAAAACACCATCATCTTCACTGCCATGACTGTCCTGGGTACGACCGTTGTTTCCCTTGCGGCAGCCCTTGCAGTCACGCAACCCATCCGGCGAGCCAACTTTTTCCGCGTGCTGCTTTACATGCCATCACTGTTTTCGGTTGGCGCGGTCGGCCTCATCTGGGTCTGGTTGCTGAATTCCCAGTTTGGCGTCATCAACTATGGTCTTGGATTCTTCGGCATTCGACCCATCAACTGGCTGGGCGACCCGGCCCTGGTGTTGCCGGCACTGAGCCTGACGACCATATGGTGGGCCTTCGGCTTTCCCATGCTGATTTTCATCGCAGGCCTGCAAGGCATCCCCGATCACCTCTATGAGGCGGCACGCATCGACGGCGCCAACGGCCGCCAGCTTTTCTTCAACATCACCCTGCCCCTGCTGCGGCCAACCATCCTCTTCATCACCGTCACCGGCGTCATCGGTCACTTTCAGGTCTATGGCCAACCCTTCATCATGACCAATGGCGGGCCGGGACGCTCTTCCTACACCGTTATTTTCTATTTCTACCAGACCGCCTGGGCTTCCTTTCGCATGGGCTATGGCGCCGCTGTAGCGGTGGCCCTGGCCATCATTATGGCCATCGTGACCGTCGTGCAGTTTCTTGTCATCAGCCGGCGCGTGGAGTACTAGGAGGACGGGCCTTGGCGAGCACGCTTCAGGGACATGCGTGGCAAAACAGGTTCTGGTCCTACCTGGTATTGGTAGTGCTGTCCCTGTTCGTGTTCATGCCCATGCTGGTGGTCATCTCGCAGTCCTTTATGACCAACCAGGAAGTCAATCGCTGGCCGCCGCAGATCATTCCGGTCAACCCGACACTCTTTAACTACCATGACGTACTCACGCGCCAGGACCTGCGCCTCGACCTGTGGCTGCGCAACAGCCTGGTTGCGGCAACGGGTCACACCATTGCCGTGCTGGTCATCTGTGCGCCGGCGGCCTACGCATTCGCGCGTCTGCGTTTCCGCGGCAGCAACGTCCTCTTCGCGGTCCTGCTGGTGACCATCATGATCCCTTCCCAGGTTACCCTCATCCCCAACTACCTGCTGATGCGCGATTTGAAGTGGCTGGATACCTTCAACGCCCTGGTCTTCCCGGGCGCGGCCAACGTCTTTGGCGTTTTCCTGCTGCGTCAGTTCTTCATGCAGATTCCGCATGAACTGGAGGAAGCGGCCGTGATGGACGGCGCCGGCTACCTGCGTCGCTTCACGCGGATCATCCTGCCGCTCTCGTCCAACGCGCTGACAGCGCTGGCCATGTTCGTCTTTCTGGGCCACTACAACGACCTGTTCTGGCCCTTCATCGTCACCAACAGCCTGGAGACGCGTACCCTGCCGGTAGGTCTGACCATCCTCAACTCGGCCTACGGCCAACAATTCCGCCCCATGGTGCTTGCCGGCGCCGTGCTTTCGACCATCCCCATCCTGGTTGTCTACATCATCTTCCAGCGCCGCATCATCCAGGGCGTGACCCTGACCGGTGGTATGGGCGGCCGCTGATAGCCCCTGGCATTGCAAGCGCCAGATTTCAAAAGGGAAGGAAGGCCCGTGTCCGACATCTAGACTGCCCGCATTTACCTCGACA
>JAGWBD010000034.1:0-6546 GCA_021296065.1 Anaerolineae bacterium | reverse complement strand
GCACATGGGCCGCTGTATCTACGGCGGCATCTACGAACCCGGCTCACCGTTGGCCGACGAAAACGGCCTGCGCCGCGACGTAAAGGCCGCGCTGCGCGAACTCAACTTCCGCAGCATTCGATACCCGGGAGGCAACTTCCTCAGCGGCTACGACTGGGAGGACGGCGTTGGCCCGCGCGACCAACGGCCGGCGCGGCGCGACCTCGCCTGGCAAACGGTCGAGAGCAACCAGTTTGGCACAGACGAATTCATCGATTTCTGCCGCGCAATAAACAGCGAACCCATGCTGGCCGCCAACATGGGCACCGCCAGCATTCAGGACGCCGCCAACCTCGTCGAGTATTGCAATGCCCCGGCCGGGACGAAATACGCCGACATGCGGGTAGCCAACGGGCAAAGCTTGCCGCACGGCGTGAAATACTGGTGTCTCGGCAACGAGATGGACGGCCCCTGGCAGATCGGCCACCTGGAGGCGCATGAATACGGGCGCAAGGCGCTGGAAGCCGCCAAAATGATGCGCTGGCACGACCCGGACCTCCAGCTCGTGCTCTGCGGCTCCTCCACGTCACAGATGCCTGCCTTCCCGGAATGGGACCGCATCACCCTCGAGCATTGTTACGAACTCGTCGACTACCATTCGATGCACCTCTACGCGGACAACCGTGCTGACGACACGGACAGCTTCCTCGCCACGACTGTGGCCCTTGAGGCATTTGTGCAGACGCTGGATGGCGTGCTGCGCTACGTCAAGGCGAAGACCCGCTCAAAACGCGACGTGTTCCTCTCCTGGGACGAATGGAACATCTCGGGCAATTACGGCGAAGTGAAGGGCAACTGGCAGCAGGCGCCACGGCTCATTGAAGAAGTTTACACGCTCGAGGATGCGCTGGTGGCGGCCCAGTGGCTGAATGTCTTCCTGCGCCGCGCGGACGTGCTGAAGATCGCCTGTCTGGCGCAGATCGTTAACATCATCGCACCGATCCTTACCAAGACGGACGCCCTGCTGAAGCAGTCGATCTTCTATCCCTTCCTGCTCTTCAGTCGCCTGGCCAGCGGCGATTCTCTGGATGTCCTGCTGCAATCTCCCCGGCACGAGACGAAGCAATTTGGCGACGTGCCGTTGCTGGACGCCTCAGCCACCCACGATCCGGAGACGCGCCTGGGCGCACTGTTCCTGGTGAACCGCAGCCAGACCGACGCGTTACCGCTCAACTTTTTCTGGCAAAACGTCCGACCCCTGCACGTTCGCGCCTGGCAACTCTGTGGCACAGATCCCAAAGCGGTCAATAGTTTCGAGGATCCGCAGCGGGTTGTGGCGCGGCCCCTTGCCGTCCAGTCGATCGAAACCGGCAGCGAAATCTTGCTGCCGCCGCTGTCCTTCACCGCCTTCGAGATGATGTTGCGCTAGCTGTTTACCAGTATCTCATGGCCGCGCGAAACAACTCAATCAGGTCGTCGCGGTCAGCGGGGCACGGCGACAGCTTCGTGACGCGGTGTTGCGGCAGGGTGCCCTCCGCCAAAGCCGGCGCATCCGACTCTTTGTAGCCGATGGCCTGCAGGCCGTTGGGCATGCCGGTCGCGCGCATGATATCAATGATGCCCTGCGCCAGAATCTCGCCGACGTCGTCCGCAGTGGCGCCCCTGACGTCCAGACCCAGCAGACGAGCCGCCAGCAGGTGTCGCTCCGGGTTGGCGCTGGCCGTGAAGCGAAAGACCGCCGGCGCGTTGAGGATGACCGCCATGCCGTGCGGCACGATGGCATGGCGGACCCTGTAACCATCGGGCAAAAAATCACGCACCATGCCCGACACCGGATAGGACATGCCGTGCGGCAGATGCACGCCGGCATTGCCGAATCCGATGCCCGCCGCAGCGGCCGCCAGCAGCATGTTGCCGCGCGCCTCCTCGTCGTCGGGGTCGCGAATGGCGCGCAGCAGGTTGGCGCCCACCATGCGCAGGGCCTCCGCCGCCCAGATGTCGCTGATCGGGTTGGCGCCCTGGTAGGCGGGCCGTTCCCGCGGGTGCTCCGGCGCCGGCCGCTGCGAATAGGGCAGCGCGGTCAGGGACTCGATGGCGTGGCTGAGCACGTCCAGACCGCTGCAGGCCGCCACCATGGGCGGCAGGGTGGCCGTGTTGTGCGGGTCGATGATGCCCAGAGTGGGCCGCAGGGCGCGATGCGCGATGCCGGTCTTGGCGTGCAGGGCCTCGTAGTCGAAGATTGAGACGCCGGTGGTCTCGCTGCCCGTGCCCGCCGTCGTCGGCACGGCGATCAGCGGCTTGAGCGGCCCCGGCACGGGCAGTCCGCGCCCGATGGGCGGATTGACGTAGTCGAGAAAGTCATCCGGCGGCCAGCAGGCGTAGAGGTTGGCCACCTTGGCCGTGTCCATCACCGAGCCGCCGCCGACAGCCACGTAACCGTCGAAGTCGCCCCTCTGCGCGAAGTCGATGGCATCCCGAAAAGACGCGTCGCTCGGCTCCACCCGCACCCGGCTGAAAGTAACGAACTCGATGCCCGCCTCCTTCAGGGATTCGCGGGCGATTTCAACCTGCTCCCCGTATACCAGGTTCTCGTCGCTGAGCAGCATGACCCGGCGGGGCCCCAGCGCCGCCATATCCAGGCCCAGTTCACGCGTCGCGCCCGGGCCATACTTGATGCTGGAAGTGTCCATCGTGAAAATGGTCTCACGCACGCCCATCAATCAGCCTTTCCCTTCATACAAGGCACAAACGCAACACATTTATTCTGGCAGAGACAATTCAAGCCGGTCAAGCGGAATGGTGCATGCGTTTCCAGTGACGCCGCCAGGCCGCCGTCTCCTGCATTTGCGAGCGCAGACGTTCTCCGATGCCCTGGTCAGGTGGCTGCGCCGCAGCGTCCACAACCCGGGTCACCACCCATTCGTCCTCGTCCACGCGCGTGAAACGAAGCTGGCTGCTCTTGTTCAGCCAGTCGATACAGGTCCGGATCGTCAACTGCGGTTGCGCCGTGCGGGCGGCCAGCAGGTCCAGCGACAGGCGCCCCTCACGTTGCTGCACTGCGAATTTCGCCATACCGGCCACCTGTTGCAACAGGGCCTGCGGCGTGTTCCACGGAGGCTCATCGGCAAAGAACGCAACGCGTTGCGGCGCCACTGTTTTCAGGGCCGCCTGCCAGGTGACGGCGTCCGGCGGGATGGTCCACACCACCAGAGTCTGCGCCGGCCGCAGCGAAAAGCGGTCGACACCTTCCAGCTCCGCTTGCCCTTCGCGCCACAGCAGCGCATCGGACTCCGTCGCCAGCAATTCCGCCAGGCGCTTGCGGGGCGCGGCATGGCGGCGACAGTCGATCGCTTCCCATGTCCGCCGCCTTACGACGACTTCGCCCTCGCGGACCCTCGCGCCAAGCCACTCAAGCATGGCCTCGCGTTGCCCGCGATACACGTTTTCCCGCAGCGTGAAGGCCATGTCGAAGGGGCCTTGCGGCAAGGATTCCGCGTCGCCCGACCACCAGATCACGCGCCGCTCCACGTCATCGGCGTCCGCCACCGTCAGCTCAAGATGGTCGCCGCGGCGGTCCAGTTGACGTCGGCGCAGCAGACGCAGATCGCGCGCCATGAGGGTTAGTGGTGGATTGCCGTTGCCAAAAGGCGCCAGGCGGCCCAGTTGCCGCGCCAGGTCCAGCGAGACCTCCTCCAGCTTCAAACTGGCATCGATCTGCAGCTCCGGCGGCCGCGGATCGTCACCAATTTGCTCGCGCACGGCCCGCGACAGACCGCGTCGGAAGGCTGACAAGTGGGCGGAGTCCATGCGCAGGCCCGCCGCCATGCTGTGGCCGCCATAACCCTGCAGCAAGTCAGCCTGGCTATCCAGCGCGGCGACGATGTCGCAGCCCTCCACCGAGCGCGCCGACCCGCTGGCCAGCCCGTCCTGTTCGGTCAACAGAAGCACGGGACAGCCGTATGCTTCCACCAGCTGTCCGGCGACGATGCCCAGCACGCCGCCATGCCAGCCCGGCTGAGCCAACACCAGCGCCGCGTAGTCCAGCAGCGAGGGGTCCCGTTCGATCTGCTGCCGCGCCGATGCCCCCACTTGCTGCGTAAGGAAGCGCCGCTTGCGGTTGAGTTCCTCCACTTCCTTCACCAACCGGGCGATGCGCTGCGGGTCCTTGCTGGTCAGCAACGCAACGCCGGCGCTGGCATCCGCCAGGCGGCCGAAGGAATTGAGCCGCGGCGCCAGGCCGAAGCCGATGTCGCTCTCCGTTAAGGCCGCGGGCTGGATGCCGACCGCCGCCATCAAGGCGCGCAAACCCGGTCGCTGCGTCGCGCGCAACACCTGCAGTCCCCGCTGCAGGAGCCAACGGGTGTCGTCCACCTGGCGCATGACGTCGGCCACGATGCCCAGCGCCACCAGGTCCAGCAAGTGCTCAGAGCTGCGCCCGCCATACAGCGCCTCGATGAGCTTGAAGGCCGTGCCCACGCCCGGCAACTCGCGCAGACTGTGGCCATCCGCCAGGCGCTGCGGGTTGATGACGGCGCTGGCCGGCGGCAGGGAGTCAGTCAGCTTGTGATGGTCGGTCACCACAACCACTGCGCCCTGCCCCTGCGCCCAGGCCAGCGCTTCATGCGCGCCAATGCCAGTGTCGCAGGTCAGCAGCAGGTCGGCGTCGCCCAGCTTCTCCCGTAACGTGGGCAGATGCAGACCATGGCCTTCTCGAAAGCGGTTGGGCACGTGCCAGCGCACGCGGGCGCCGAGCTCGCGCAGCGCCGTGACCAGCAGCGCGGTAGCCGTCTGGCCGTCGACGTCGAAGTCGCCCCAGACGAGCACCTCGCCCCGCTCGCGGATGACGCGCTGCAGGCAGGCGACGGCCGCGTCCATGTCCGGCAGTTCGTCCGGGGCCGCGGGCGAGTAGTAGTCGGGATCAAGGAAACGACGCGCTTCGGCGGGCGTGAGGATTCCGCGCTGCGCCAGCGTCTGCGCCACCAGCGGGTGCCCGCCGACGGCCTCGCGCAACGAAGCCGGCACCGGCACCGGCGTCGCTTCACGCCAACTGGTCACTGCCCGGAGTTCTTGAATTCAAGAATTGCATGACATTTCAGAAGAACCCTTGAAGACTAAGCTGTTTCGGAAATCCTCCGAATCATTTAGTTTGATAAGAATTGGTGTCTTGGCATTCAAACCGCGTCCAAAAGCTACACAATGAAATTCGGGGAGTGACGGAAGCATACTAGCGTATTCCTCGCCGAAATAATTTTGCAAGAATTCCTTTCCCGTGTCATCGAAAATCTGCAGGGCGAACATTGTGTTGCACTGATTCAAAATAGACTTAGTAACATTCGCTGTTCGCTGTGTTACAAGTAGGCATCCAAATCCGTGTTTTCTGCCTTGCATAATTGCTTTCGCTGTGCCATTTGTTTGGTATTGCTCGCTCCTCTCAACAGTAGAGTTCCATTCTGGTACCAATGAGTGAGCCTCTTCTAACACAAGACAGAGGCGAGCGTCGTCGCTCAATTCCTTTCTCAAAACAGCGAGTGCAGCTTCAGAAATCAGTTGAGTAACTTTCACTGGTGAAAGTTCGCCAAACTCCCTAATGTGAGCGGTCTTGACAAATTGCTCGTCGCATTCAAGAAAGCCCTGAACTTCGCTCTTTATTCGAGCCTCATTGGCGAATGAGAATCCTTCTGATTCTTCATGTTTTTTTGGTGCTTCAAGGCCGGCCACGTGAGTCTGATTGTTGAGCACTCTTTCGTATTCACCAGTAATGTCTATGATGAATACCTTGATGCCCTTTTTTGCCATCCTAAGTATCAGCTCAATTGCCAGAGTGGTTTTCCCAGAACCCAATACACCGAGAATAGCCGTGTTGTGAGTTACCAACTCTCTGCAATTGGCAGTTAAACCTAATTCTGTGCCTGGCAAGAAACCTATGAAATCTTTGTCGAATTTGTTTTCGGTTGTGGGTGTCAAATATACAGGTGAGTAGATACTCGGTGTCCATGAAACTTGCTCAAATGTCCTAGCGTCGCTATCCCAGAACCCTACTTTTTTGGCCCTGATTTGCATGTATCCATGGCGGTCTGCCTTTAGCAATTCTTCACTCACGGTAATTCCGTTTGTCACTTGATACATGACACTTTGGTTGCCAACTTGAACGTTGAGAATCTGCCCTTCCTCAATTGCAAGGTGATCTCGATAAAGTTCAATCTGAATCTGGTTGATGTTGCTTCTTTCAATAACAGAACCCACAACTCGTAACATGTCCTTACTGTAGTCATCCCCAAACAGTCTCATTGCAACGACATCGGAACAACTCAGGGCAACATTCTTGGGGCCTTTGATTTCAGATACAAAATTGTTTGGTACTTTGTTTCGCAAAACGAGCACCTTGGACCAGAGCTCGTCCGAGAGTCTGCAATTGTCCAAGACGACACCTGCTTCCGAAAACGAACTCGAAGTGTGAAGAATCACCAATGATTTGACTTCAGGGTGTTCATCCTTTTCAACTCTAATGGTAAGAAGACCGGGATGGGTCCGAGATACGATGTCACCGATCACATTTGACTGCCGACT
>JAGWBD010000147.1 GCA_021296065.1 Anaerolineae bacterium | reverse complement strand
AGCGCAGATCCATGGGCCAGGATCACCGAGCACAAGCGCCCGGCCCGAGGTCATATACTCGAAAGCGTAACCCTTGAGGTGCGCACGAGCTCCGATACCACCGAGATCATCACGCAGGGGCTCGCCGAGTTCTCCGCCAAAGACGACGTCGGCGCCGCTAAATCGGATACAGGCGCGCGTGTCGGCACAACCCTGCACGATGAAGAAACCGCCCTGGGCGCCGTAGGCGAAACTCTTCCCCACGGATCCATCCAGCAGGCGGCCGTTGTGATTCAGACCCTTGAGGATGGTGACGTTGCCGCCGCGGGCACATTTCGCAACGCCATCCTGAGCGCCTCCTTCAACCACAATGTTCACCGGCGCGTCCGTAAAGGCGCCCAGTCCATTGCCGGCGATGGCCGAGTTGCTGAAGCTGAGATGGATGTTTTCGATCTTGTGTGCATTCGGAAAACCCCGCTTGAGTGCACCGCACAAATGCGTTCCCAAAGCGCGATCGCTGGCCATGACCCCTTCGTCATCGTAGGTCATTTCGACAAAGCCCTGGGCGGCGTTTTCGGCCAGTTCCTGTGTGATTTGCTTGCTCAGGGTATTGCGCGGACGGGTGATCAGTCGTCCGACACCCTTTTGAATGCGAGTCTTCTTGACCGCCGGCTCAGGTTCCATGAGCACGTCCAGATCAAGGCGGCCCTGCAGTGCAGTTTGTGTCAGGAGGTCAACGCGTCCGACCAGATCCTGCGTCCTGCCTATGCCCAGACGCGCGGTCCACTTGCGAATGTCCTCTGCCAGCATGTCGAAGACATTGCAGATTCCGGCGACGGCTGCTTCGTAATCGCGAGGCTCAAAGGAAGGAAGACCCTGGGCCTTTGCCTCTTCCTTGGTCTTGATGTGCGTAGTAATTCCGACGTGACAGGTGCCTTCCTGACATTTGCGGCAAATCGTACAGCCCATGGCGACCATGGCCAGAGTGGCAAAGCCCACGCGGTCCGCTCCCAGGCACATCATCTTGACCACGTCCCGGCCGCTCTTCATGCCGCCATCGCACCACAGTTCCACGCGATCGCGCAGGCCGCTTTCAATCAGGGCACGGTGCGTCAGCCACAGGCCAATTTCAACTGGCAAACCGACGTAGCGCAGGGCGTGGGCGCGCGCCGCGCCGGTGCCGCCCTCGTATCCGGTCAGCGCGATAATGTCCGCGCCGGCCTTGGCAATGCCCACAGAAATGATTCCGACTCCCGGCACGACTGGAATTTTTACAGATATGCGGGAGTTGGTGTTGGCCGTCTTGAGTTCGTCAATTAGCTGGGCCAGGTCTTCAATCGAATAGAGGTCATGATTGTTGCTGGGAGAAATCAGACCGACGCCGGGTACGGTCTGGCGGGCGGCGGCGACCTGCTCAGTCACCTTGAAGCCGGGTAAATGGCCGCCCTCTCCCGGCTTGGCTCCCTGTCCAATCTTGATTTCAATTAAACCGGTTGAATTCAGGAAGGCCACATTGACGCCAAAACGGGCGGATGCAACCTGCTGACCCCGATTGTGTGGATACAGGCCCATGAGTTCGGGCAGTTCGCCACCCTCACCATTTACACAGAGAATGTCCAACCTCTTGGCGGCTTCGGCGTAGGCCCTGTAGGCCAGTTCGCCCTGGGAGCCGAATGACATGGCCGTGATCAACACCGGCATGGCATGGCGCCTGCCCCTGCCGGATACGGTGGTGTCGACTTGCTTTGGATCGACGGAATCGCCGCCTTCCTTCAATCCCAGGGTGTGCCGCACGGCAATCGGGATGGTGTCCTCAAGGTTTAGCAGGACATCCGTGTACTCCTCCAGCGACAGCTCACCGTGCGCGACGGACTCAGCCTTTTTCCACATCTTCGGGTAGAAACGGTCGGCATTGGCCAGCCTGGCGCGCGTGTCTCCCCGCAGGTCGCTGGCCCTCGCTTCCGCGTCTTGCTGAATGGCTTCCCAGGTAAGGCCGCGTTCCGCCGAGCCAAAATAATTGGGAGTGCCGAAGAGCCCGGCCACGCTGTCCGTCAGACCCACGGAACTGAAGGAATGACCGTAGCCGCGCAACTCATGGCAGCCAATGGTTGACGTGACCTTTTGCAGGCCGGCAGTCAAAATGCGTACGGTGGCACTGAGGGAACGCAATTGCTCTTCCGGCCCCACAGGTTTGCGAGATGGCCGCGGAGCCCGTTTTAGGGCGACGGCGTAAATGGCGTACGGAGCAAGGGCGTTGGCGCCCAGACTGATGCACAGCGCCAAATCGTGCAGGCAGCGCAGGGCACCGGAGCGCAGGATAATTCCGGTACGGCGGCGCAAATTGGGGGTATCCGGCGCTTCGCGCAGGGCCCTGTCCACGGCAACAGTTGCCAGAGCGGGATCCAGCCACAATCCGTCACCGGCCAGTGATTCCTCGTCATCCAGCAAGAGGCAGCGGGTCCCGGAACGCACAGCATCGATCGCGTTCCGTTGCAATCGTTGCAGGGCTCCTTCCACGCTTTCACCCGGCCCGGTGACCAGGGGCAGTCGCGTAAACGCCTTGTCGTAATATTCGCAAATGTCTTCCAGCAGACATGTCCCGTGTGCTTTGGCGACCTCACGCATGATTTCCGGAGGCGCGAGGTCCGGGTGACTGCCCACGAGCAGGGGCGTTTCCAACTCAAGCAGACGGTCATCTTCCGTGGCAATCTGACCGATATTCGGCCGCGCGCCCAACAGAACCCTGGTGGAGAACTGCGAACGCTCCCGTTCCCGATCAATTGAGGGGTTGGTGACGACTGCCACCGTTTCCTTAAAATAGTCCGTCAGGTTTGAACGTGTGCGGGACATGGCAGCCAACGGCCCGTCCCAACCCAGTGAGCCAATTTGCTCTTTCTCGTTGTCCACCATGCTGTCGACAAGGCTGGTGTGATAACGTTCCCATCCCATGGCGGCCAACAACTTCAGGTTGACGGGCGCGGCCACCGACATCCAGGGCAAGGTTTCGGCTCTTGCCTCTGTACGTTCCAGGGTTTGCACCTGAACTGCAGCGCCCGCGCTGCCACCGGGACTGACTCCAGACGGTTCATCTACGGCGCTGACGAGACCCTGCGCATCCCGCGGGACAGGCTGGTCTCCGTTGGCCCCTTTGTGGCGATTGCCGAATTCGGAGTGACCGTTCTGTCCTTTCTGACCATTGCTGTTCAGCAGGGCCGGGATTCCCCCTGACATCCAGGAAAAGTGAATCCCGCGCGAACGAAATCGCTGCAATACGTGTCTCTGTATCGCGGGGTAATCAAGCACTTCGATGCCCCGTCCCTGTACAATGCGCAAGGCAATTTTTTCACCCGGCGCCAGCGGACGCGGGTCTGACGACATCATGTCCAGCGGATAGACGCCACGCTCCGAACTTACAAAATATTCCTTTTCGGTATCGCCGAACCAGAGCGGCCGCAGGCCGAGCGCATCCACGCTGAAAACGGCCATGTCGCCCAGGCGGGCGACGACCGCCGAGGGCCCCTGCGCAAAGGGGCCAAAGCTGTGGCGCATCTGCTCGTACATGCTGCGGATTTCTGGAGAATTGCGAATCAGGTCATGTTCAAAGGGCGGGAAAACCAGTTCGATGGCCTCAATCAGGTCCAGACCGAAATCATGGCAAAGCGCCGAGATGGCGCGGTCAACATCCTGTGAGTCGGAATTGGCGCTGTTGAGTTCGATGCCGAGCATGGCAGCTTCCATGCGGAAGCGCGAAATAGTGTTGAATTCGCCGTTGTGTCCCAGCAGATCAAAGGGCTGGGCGCGCTCGAATACCGGGTTGGTGTTGGTACTGTAGCGGGCGTGACCGAGGGTGACTGTCGAGGCGTAGTCGGGATCG
>JAGWBD010000146.1:571-4441 GCA_021296065.1 Anaerolineae bacterium | reverse complement strand
TGGTGGCCGGTCTCTTTGAATTCGAAAAGTCCCGTGTTGATGATTTTCTCGCCAGAATTGGCGCCGGGGACATCAACAGCGCGCAAATCGCCGGGCGCATTCTGGAGACCGAACGGCAGCAGGAGAAGGAATCGCTTATTGAGCGAATGCTGGAGAGCGAGGATGGTGCCGCGCCGGCGCGACCTGTCACCGGGCAGTCAACCGGGGCCATCAACATCATGGGCACGGGTGGCCTGCTGGTCAATCTGGCGACCTGCTGCAACCCAATGCCTGGTGACGGTGTCCTTGGGTTTATCACACGCGGTCGCGGCGTCACGGTCCACCGTGAGGACTGCAGCAACATGCGCAGCGTTTCTGAAAGGGAACGTATCGTCGAGGTGAGTTGGGGGCAAAACGCGGACGAACAACGATACGCCGTGCCGATCGAAGTTACCGCCTGGGACCGCGAGGGCCTGCTGCGCGATATAAGCGCCGTTGTGGCGGATGCCGGCGTAAACATGTCCGCCGTCAACGTGGTGACCTCACGAAACATCGCCACCCTGCAATTAACGATTGAGATTCGCAGCGCCGAACAGTTGATGCGCATACTGACCCGTCTGGAAGCAATTCGCAATGTCATCGAGGCGCGACGACACAAGGGTCATTGAGCGCGTGCCTGTTGAAGTGCGATGAAAGTCCTCTTGCTGGAGCCCTGGTTCGGTGGCAGCCATCGCGTCTGCGCCGAGGGTTACGTCCGTCATTCGGCGCATCACGTAGAGCTGCTGACCTTGCCGGCGCAGTTCTGGAAATGGCGCATGCAGGGCGCTGCCGTCAGCCTGGCGAGAATGATGGGCGAAAGCGCACTGCAAGCGGACGTCATCCTCGCTTCGGGCATGATGAACGTGGCGACTTTTCGCGCGCTGGCCTCCTGTCGTGCGCCGCTGGCCCTGTACCTGCACCAGAACCAGTTGACCTATCCACAAAATTCACGCCAGCGCCATGGCTGGCAATACGGCTTTGTCAATTTCATCAGCGCGCTGGCCGCAGACCGCGTGATTTTCAACAGTGCGTGGCACCGTGACGTGTTTCTGGGGGAACTGCCGCGAATGTTGCGCCACTTTGGTGACTTAAACGAGGAAGAAAGCGTGCAGGACATTCGTGAAAAGGCTGACATACTGGCGCCGGGCATGGACCTGCAGCAGCTTGATCGCCTGCGTCCAGCCTCGCCGGGAAGCCAGATGCCTCCGCTCATCCTCTGGAATCATCGCTGGGACGAGGACAAGAATCCTTCCCTGTTTCTGGATGCCCTGAAGACTCTGGCGGCGGACGGGGTTCCGTTTCGCGTTGCGCTGGCGGGCGCCAATGTGCGGCGAAACCCCGTCGAGTTTGAAGCGGCGCGCACGTCACTTGGCGAGCGTATCGTGCAGTATGGCCATGTCGACGATGAAGAGACCTACGGGCGCCTGCTGTGGTCAGCGGACTACGTCGTTAGCGCCGCGCAGCAGGACTTCTTTGGCATGGCGGTGGTGGAGGCCATTTACTGCAAGTGCATTCCTGTCCTGCCGCATCGGCTGAATTACCCGCAACTGGTGCCGGAGGGACTGCACGCGCAGTGCCTTTACCGACGCAACCGCCTGGCGCCCCTGCTGTTGCGGCACCTGAATGATCAATTTGAGATTGACGCGGATTTGCTGCGCGCACACGTGAAACGCTACGACTGGAAAACGCAGGCGCCCCTTATGGATCGGGCGCTTGAGCAACTGGCCGGACAGGCATGACCTCTCTTTGATAAGGGACGACGGCGGCCACTCTTTCGCGGGCCCGCAAGGACAGGATGTAGTCACTGCCCGCCTGCCCGCGCCGCAGTCGTGGCGCCAGTCCCAGACGCATGTAACGTGCCTTGTTGCGGTTGGTGAGCACCAGCAGGTTGTCCTGTTGCCGGCCCGCCGTCGCGGCAGCAAGCTCCCGGCTTCCCTGGGGCAGCCGTGTCAACCAGACTCCCTTACCGCCCCGGCCCTGGGTCGGAAATTCGTCCGCCAGAACACATTGTGCCAGGCCATCGTCCGTGATGGACCATACGTATTGGCCATTGCGCACCAGCATGGCGCCAATGACCCGCTCCTTGCTCTCGAACAGGCGCATGCCAAAGACGGCGCCGGCCGCCAGGCCGGTATGCCGCACGTCATTCTCGTCAAAACGAATGGCACGGGAACCGGAACTGGCGAGCAGGACTTCCTGGGCGCCATCCGTTGACAACACCTGCAGCAGTGAGTCTTTCGACGCGAGCTTGATGACGGAAAATGCGTCGGCAGTGACCCCTGGCAAGTCTCTGATGCGGATGCGTTTTACGAGTCCGGCGGCCGTCGCCAGCAACAGGGAGCCGGCTTCATCGGCCGGATTCAGGGCGACCAGGGCAACGATTTCCGCGTCTTCGCCCATGGCGCAGAGGCTGCGCAAGGGCGCGCCTGCGGCAGGGTCTTCTGACGCCGGCAGTTGCTGGACCGGCAGGGAGGCACAGAGACCGGTGGCGCTGAAAACATAAAGCACCTGTGTCGTGTTGCCCTGCACGAGAAAACGTGGCGGGTCCCTGTCGGACGCGCTCACTTTTGGCGGTCGGTCTTCATGGCTGCGCGCCAGTGACTTCCCGACGGTCATAGAGAGCCAGGTGACGCTGGCCGGCAGTTCCAGGTCTTCCTTGCCATTGGCCTGGCCCGCTCCGATCAGTGTGCGGCGAGGGTCCTGGTAGGTGTCTCGCACCTCCCGCAGTTCGTCAGCGATCAGCGCCCGCATCTTGTGTTCGCTGCCAAGCAGGCCTTGCAGCCATTCTATTCGCTTCAACAGTTCCCCGTGTTCCTCGCGCAACTTGCGCCTTTCCAGAGCTGCCAGCTGGCGCAATTGCATGTCAAGGATGGCCCTCGCCTGGATTTCCGTAATCTTCAACTTCCTGCACAGGTTGTTGCGTGCCGACTCCGCCGTGCGCGAACTGCGGATGATCTTGAGGGTCTCGTCCAGCATATCGAGGGCGCGCAATAGCCCTTCCAGCACATGGGCGCGATTGCGGGCCTGTGCAAGTTCATGCTCACTCCGGCGACGCACAATTTCCTGGCGATGCTGCAGGTAAACCGTCAGCGCCTGTTTCAGAGAGAGTACGCGAGGCTCGTCATCGACCAGGGCCAGCATGATGATGCTGAAAGTCTCCTGCAGCGGGGTCACGCGATAAAGTTCGGCCAGCACAGCACGGGCATCGGCATTGCGTTGCAACTCGATGACGAGACGCAGTCCCTGTCGGTCAGACTCATCGCGCAGATCCGCGAGGCCTTCCAGCCTGCCATTTCGCACCAGGGCGGCGATACGTTCGGTGAGAGTGGACTTGTTGGTCTGATACGGCAGTTCACTGACGATAATGCGTGACTTGCCGTGGCCCATCTCCTCAACGTGCACCCTTGCGCGCACGACAATCTTGCCCCGGCCGGTGGCGTAGGCCGCCATCAGGATATCGTCATCTTCACGAACATTGTCGCTGTGCCGGAAGACAATGCCACCGGTAGGGAAATCCGGCCCCTTGATAAAGCGCATCAAGTCTGTCAGGGAAATATTGTCGGCCCCGCCTTCCTTTTCCAGCATATGGATCAGGGCATCGCACACCTCGCCGAGATTGTGCGGCGGGATACTGGTTGACATGCCGACCGCGATGCCGGATGCGCCATTGACCAGCAGGTTGGGAAAGGCCGAGGGCAGAACGACGGGCTCTGTCAGACTGCCATCAAAGTTCTCCCGAAAGTCAACCGTGTCGCGTTCAAGATCGACCAGCAGGGACTGGCCAATGGCGGTCATGCGCGCCTCGGTATAACGCATGGCGGCGGCACTGTCGCCATCCACACTGCCAAAATT
>JAGWBD010000146.1:0-356 GCA_021296065.1 Anaerolineae bacterium | reverse complement strand
CGATGACGCTCATGGCGTAATCGAGGTAGGCGCTGCGCATTTCCTTGTCGATGGAGACGGGTTGTACGTGGGTGGCGTTCATTGATCATCCTTGTGGAGAAGGAAATACGAACATATGTTCGCATCAGTTTTATTATTATACACAGCGGCGTCAGGCCTTACCAGGAATTCCGCCCCGACTATGCTAAAATGCCAACCATGAAACTTTGGTTGCCGCTTCTTCTCTTGCTGGTCATTGTGGCCTGCGTCCCCCAGACACCGATCCCGGTGTATGTGACCCCAACGCAGGTGACAGAACGGCAGGCGACAGAACGACAGGTGATAGAACGGCAGGTGATTCCCAGGGTCCCGCAGGC
>JAGWBD010000145.1 GCA_021296065.1 Anaerolineae bacterium | reverse complement strand
CGGCAAGATAGTCATGGACGCGCATGCCTAGGTTGTATTCCACCGTTTGCATGGCCAGCAAGGGTCCGGAGCCAGGTTGTCTCAGTTCGCCAATCAACAAGGGAGTATTGACTCGCTGCAAATGATGAATGCCCGGCACTTCGACATACAGGTCACGCGGGATGCTCAAAATGCCGAGGCTGTCGGTTCCAGGATCGATACTGGCCAGCATCATCGTGTCGGTCCGGTGGGCCAGTCCTGTCTGGCCGGGACGGCGGTCAAGACCCATGACGAGCACGGAAAACCGCGAAGTGCCATTCCAGGGGACTCGTTCGAAGCTGCGGCCGTCGCTAAGAATCACTTGCTCGGCAAGGCCGTCAGTGGATCCTCCGAAACCGGAACTTTCTTCAGTGTTTACCGCCTGGACGGCTGCCGCCCTGGGCAGCACTTCTCGCGGTGCCCGCGTGACCCGCAGCAAGAGGGAGAGCACCATGCTGATGACGACCACAGTTCCCAGCTAGGCAAGCGAAACAACCACCCAGGCCCACTCAAAACTTCGTCGCGAACGAACGCGACGACGACGTGCCAGTTCACGGGCACTGGAACCGCGACCCTGGCGTGGCACGCGCAGGGCACCGGCATCACGCAGGGAGCCGTGCTCGCTCATGATCCTGGCAAATTGACTTCTTTTCCCGAACTGGAAGTATAGAACCCCTGTCGAAATGCGTCAATGTCGTCTGATTCATGACAAGGCAATGACCGGTGCACGCAACATGGCTGTAGACGAGGCCCTGTTGATCGAGATGCACGATAGTCCTGTGCTGCGCTTCTACAGCTGGCAGCCGTACTGCCTTTCACTGGGTTACGGGCAACGCAGTTCCCTGGTGGATCGACAAGGTCTGGAGGAACGCGGTTATACCCTGGTCCGCCGACCCAGCGGTGGCGGCGCCATCCTGCATGCGCAGGAAATTACCTGGTGCCTGGTGTTGCCCGCCACGCACCCTCTGGCAGCCGGGTCGATTGGGGAAGGCTACCGACGCATTGCCCTTGTCATGAGGGAGGCTCTGCAATCGTTGGGGATTGCGGCAACGCTGCAAGACGGCAATGTGTCCCGGCAAGCCTTGCCTGCCTGCTTCGAGACTCCGGCAGCGCATGAACTGGTGGTTGACGGGCGCAAATTGCTCGGCTGCGCGCGGGTGCAACGGCGACACGCCACCCTGCAGCACGCATCCCTGCCACTGGCAGGGGACGTTGCTGCCATCTCCGACGCGCTGGTTTACAAGGATGCCCTGGCACGGGATGAGGCAGCGGTGCGCCTTCGCAAGCAGGCAATCACGCTGGCTGACGCCTTGTCAGAATCACCTGTTGGCGCGGGCCAGGTGGCGAGGGCGATCGTCGATGCCTTTCGCGCCAGCCACTGCCTGGATTTCGTGGAATCAGAATTGACGTCAGCCGAAGAGGAAAGGGCGACGGCCCTGGAAGCAGCGCGCTATGGCAACCTGGACTGGAATTGTCGGCGCTGACGCCGTGAGTCCCGCAAATGAATTGCCCCAATTGGGCCTGCATTGCCTCGAAACACTGTTTCTCGTTTGATTCCGGAGAATCGCGAGGATCAACCGCCAGCCAGCAGTGACTGCAATCCCTCTTCATCAAGCAAAGGGATGCCCAGTTGCTCGGCCTTGCGGGCCTTGCTGCCTGGAGATGCGCCTGCGACCACATAGTCTGTCTTGCGGCTTACGCTGCCGGTCACCTTGCCGCCCAGCGCCTCGATCTTCTCCCTGGCCTCGTTGCGCGAAAGGGTTGGCAAGGTGCCGGTGAGCACAATTGTCAGCCCGTCCAGTAGATTGGCGGCGGGCACGGTTAGCGTCGGGGTCCGCAGGCTTACGCCGACCCTCGCCATTTTGGCCAGTAGCCCTTGATTGTGTTCGTCCGCAAACCAGGTGACGATATTCTGCGTCAATACGGGTCCCAGCCCTTCAATTTGTAGTAGGGGCGTGGCGGCGCAGGAAAGTTGTGCCATTGCATTTGCCAGTTCTGACAGGTCCGCGCCGTCCGCCGGTAGCAAAGGTTTCAGCATTCGCTGCAAGCGGGTCTCAACGGCCTCCCGGGGCACGTCGACGAAACGCGGCGCCAGTTCGACCAGCGGATTCCCTAGCCGTTGTGCGACCCGTTGCCCGGCAGGATCACCCGGTTCTCCGTTCAGGGGCAAGGATTGCAATGCTGCAGCGAAGCTCCGGCTGGCTGCAACAACGTTTGTCGCCAGTTGAACAAGCGGGAGCAGCGCATTGTCATCGTTGGACTGGCCGCCTTCCAGCTTGTGCAATTTTGCTGCCAGCAGAGCTGCCACGGTTTCACCGATGCCATCGATCCCCTGGGAGGCCAGGATGCGCTCCAGGGGGCGGTTCATTGCGTCCCTGATGGCAGCCAGCAGGTTGTCCACTTTCGTCTCGGCAAATCCCTCCAGTTCCAGCAACTCGTGCCTCTTTTGTGCCAGGGCGAATACGTCAGCGACGTCATGAACCAGTTCTTTCTCAATCAGGGTGCGAATGGTCTCCGGCCCCATGCCCTCGATGTCCATTGCCCCGCGTGAGACAAAGAATTCCACCTGGCGAAAAACTCGTTCCGGACAACTGGAATTGACACAGAACCAGTCCACCGCCCCTTCGGGCCTTGACACCGGCTGGTCACACCAGGGACATTGCCCTGGTGGCGAAATTTTCTGTTCGCTGCCGTCACGCGCGGCGACCAGGGGGCCCACAACGTAGGGGATGACATCGCCGGACCGCTTGACGATGACGGTATCGCCACGCCGAATGTCCAGCCTGGCAACCTGATCATAATTGTGAAGACTGGCGCTGGAGACCGTCACGCCACCGACGAAGACCGGCTCGAGGACCGCGGCAGGTGTGATCTTGCCACTGCGCCCGACATTGACCGAGACATTCAGCAATCTTGTCGATGCTTCTTCGGCGGGAAACTTCCAGGCGATAGCGCCGCGGGGGTCCTTGCCGACGACTCCCAGTTGATGCGACAGTTGCAGGTCATCGACTTTTGCCACCAGGCCGTCGATATGAAAAGGCAGGTCGTTACGTTTCTTTTCCCAGGCCGGATTCGCGGGAATCAGATTATCCAGACCGGCACATTGCTGCACTTCCGGTGGTACAGGGAAGCCCAGTGCATCCAGGGCCTGTAACAGACCATACTGGCTGTCGAGAACCATGTCTTCGGCGGCCATAACGTCGTACACAAAGGCGCTGAGCGGACGTGCTGCCGTGTTGCGCGAATCTTTTTGCTTGAGGGTGCCGGACGCCGTGGTGCGGGCGTTGACGTAGGGTGGCAAATCCTGCGCTTCCTGCTGCCGGTTTAGTGCCTCAAAGTCCTCTTTGCGGAAAAAGATTTCGCCCCGCACGACCAGCAGGGAAGGCGCGGCGGGGCCATCTGCTGAAACGGGTATGCGCAAGGGAATGCTGCGTATGGTGCGCACGTTGGGGGTGACGTCGTCGCCGTTCTCGCCGTCGCCACGGGTGGCTGCGCGGGTCAGCAGTCCGTTCTCATAGGTCAGGACGATGCTCAGGCCATCCAGTTTGGGTTCAAGTGTATAGGCCAGGGTCGTATCCGCCGGCAAGAGGCGCAGGTTGCGTTGTTCCCAGGCCTGCAGGTCCTCTGCGTCAAAGGCATTGGCCAGGCTGAGCACCGGCGCAAGATGCGTGACCTTGCTGAAGTCGTCACTCAGGTCACTGCCGGCGCGCTGCGTAGGTGAATCCGGCGTGACCAGGTCCGGGTATGCGGCTTCAATGTCGCACAGTTCATGCAACAGGCGGTCATACTCGTCGTCACTCACCGTCGGTTGGTGGCGCACGTAATATTGATTGTTGTGTCGCTGCAATTCCTCACGAAGCGCTGCAGCGCG
>JAGWBD010000144.1 GCA_021296065.1 Anaerolineae bacterium | reverse complement strand
TGACCCAGGCCAACTCGTGGTACCAATCTCACCTGACCGAAGGAGATGCTGTGCTTTTTCTCAATGACCTGCCTGAAAACTGGAACTCAAGTGCTACCCGGAATTGTCTCCTTGTGTCACAATGTTTCCCGAGTTTCTAACCCCCCCCCGTTTTGGAGGCCAGACATGACCTATCATCCCGATCGACTGGAACACGCGCGTACCCTGGCTGACCGGATCGTCAGCTGGCGGCGGGACTTTCACATGCATCCGGAACTCGGCTTTGAGGAATTTCGTACGGCGCGCAAGGTCGCCGAAACCCTGAACGAGCTGGGCTTCGAGGCAGAGACCGGCGTCGGCAAGACAGGAGTGGTGGCCCGCATCGGTGAAGGGCGGCCCGTCGTTGGCATTCGCGCCGACATGGATGCCCTGCCCATTAATGAAGAAAACGACGTCGAGTACCGATCGCAAGCCCCCAACGTCATGCACGCCTGCGGCCATGACGCCCATACCGCCATCTTGCTGGGCGTGGCCACCATGCTCAGCGAAATCCCCGAGAATGAACGCCCACCCGGCGAGATTCGCCTGCTGTTTCAGCCTTGCGAAGAGAATCAGGAGGATGAAGGTCAAAGCGGCGCCCTGCGGTTGATAGACGACAAGGCACTCGAAGGCGTTGACTACGAGCAGGCCTTGCACATGGCGAGCACCCTTGAGTCCGGGAAAATCGAAATGTGCAGTGGCTACGCCATGGCCAGCCATGACGCTTTCCATGCGGTCATTCATGGTGACGGTGGGCACGGCGCAGCGCCGCATCACGGCACGGACCCTGTTTTCATGCTGGCGCAAATTATCAACGCCATTTTCGGTATCCGCGCGCGCCGCATCGACCCGGTTCTGCCTGCGATCATCTCCATCGGCACGATTCATTGCGGCATTGCCTCCAATGTGATCCCTGCATCGGTCGAAATCAGCGGAACGATCCGCAGCTTTGGCAGTGACGTGAGGGAAAGGCAGATTGCCGAGCTCGAAAAGGCGCTGGCAATCTCCCGCGCCATGGGTGGAGACTACGAACTGGAAATCAGGAACGGTTACGATGCGACCTACAACGACCCGGACATCGCCGGCATCATCGAAGGCACCGCAACGAAAATGGCGGGCGCCGACGTGCTTAATCCACCGCAGCCCATGCTGGGCGCCGAAGACTTTGGCTTCATGACCAGGCTGGCCCCGGGCGCCATGTTTCAACTGGGCGCCAAATTCGACGACATCGAACGCGGCCACCACACACCGGTTTTCAACATCGATGAATCATCCTTCCCCCTTGGCGCGGCCGTGCTGCTGGAGTCCGCCTTCCATCTGCTGCGCAAGTCCGCATGAGCGCAGGCCGACAAACGACGGTCGCGGTTGTCTTTGGTGGCCGCAGCGTTGAGCATGATGTCTCCATTGTCACTGCCAGCCAGGTCATGCGTGGCCTCGACAGAGAGCGCTACGAGGTCGTGCCGGTGTATGTCAGCCGTGAAGGCGGCTGGTATGGCGGAGAGCCCCTGCTGGATCTCGGCAGCTTCGATGGCGACGTTACTGCAAATGATGCCGTGTACCCCTTGCTGCTTTCGCCGGACACGAGGCATCACGGCCTGCTGCTGCAACCTCTGGCGGGACGCTTTCGCCGCAGCCGATTGCAACGCATAGACGTCGTTTTCCCGACGATTCATGGGACACATGGAGAGGACGGCACGTTGCAGGGACTGCTGGAACTGGCGGACGTTCCTTACGTTGGCTGCCTGACTCTGGGTTCTGCTTTGGCCAACGACAAGATCAGCGCCCGCGCAGTGCTGCAGCAACAAGGCATACCACTTGTCCCTGCCCTGCATTTTCACCGTCAGCAATGGCGGGATGACCCTGAGGCCTTGCTGGCCAGCATAATGGACCGGTTTGCATGGCCTGTTTTCATAAATCCGGCGACGGGCGGCTCCAGCATTGGAACCGGCCGTGCCGACGACGAGTCGCTGCTGCGCGCGTCCATTGACGTGGCGACGCACTTTGATCGCCGTATCCTGGTCGAACAGGGCATAACCGGGCACGTCGAAATCAACTGTTCCGTCCTGGGCAACGGCCCGGCGCTGCGCGCTTCGGTACTTGAGCAACCTCTGTCCTGGGAAGACTTTCTGACCTACGAGGAAAAGTACCTGCACGGGCCGGAAGGGATGAAGAGCGCCGGCCGCATCATCCCGGCGCCACTGGACGAGGGCCTGACGCAACGCATTCAGGAACTCGCCATCCGCGCCTTCCGCGCCATCGACGGCCACGGTATCGCGCGGATTGATTTCTTTGTCAAGCCGGAGACGGAAGACGTTTGGCTGGGTGAGATCAATACCATGCCGGGATCGCTTGCCGCCTGGCTTTGGCAGGAAAGCGGACTCCAGTTTTCGGAACTGCTCGATGAACTTGTCAACCTGGCGCGCGCGGCCAACGTCGAAAAGCGACGCAACAGCTATGACTTCCGTAGTGATCTCATAAGCCTTGCGCGGCAGCGTGGTCACAAGGGCAACAAGGGCAGAAAGTCCTTCTCGACGGACTGACATATCTTCCGAGAAGTGTTGGTCCCTGTGCTATCCTGAACTGGCGTCCTACAACAAACTGGGGTCGATCTTGCCTTTGCTTTCCGGTGGCGGTCGACACGACAAGGCGGTATCTGGCGTCCCGAAGAACACTCGTGGCGGTCAATGGCAATCGCGAGTGATTCAAAGGTTTCTGGACGGTATACCCGGCATTGCGGCCTGGACTACCTTGCTGGTTTCACTTGCCTTTGCTTTCGTGGAACCTTACGTCATTCTGATTTTGGCCTCTGCAATCGGGCTGTATTCCGCCCTCCGCTTTCTGCTGGCCGGTATCGCCAATTTCATGGGACTGCGTAGCATCCGCACCTGGGAGCGCCGGGACTGGGATGCCTACTGGCAGCGGCATGCCGCTGCCCATGCCCTGGCGCTGCAGGAAGTCCGCCACCTGGTCCTCATCCCAAATTACAACGAATCCCTCGCTACCCTGCAGTCTACATTGGCCAACCTTGCGCGTTATCCGGAAGCCAGAGAACAGATGTACGTTGTGCTGGCCATGGAGGCGGCCGAAGCGGGCTCGGCGGCAAAGGCGCAAGCGCTGTGTGATGCCTTCGGCGACAGTTTCGCGGCCATTCACTACAGCGTTCACCCGGAAGATTTGCCGGGTGAAATCCAGTGCAAGTCCGCCAATCTGGCCTGGGCAGCGCGGCAGGCACATGCCAATCTTGTGGCCGATGGCAAACTGAATCTCGACACGCTGGTCGTCACCAGTATGGATGCTGACACGATGTGGGATCTGCGCTATTTCACTGCACTGACCTGCCTCTTCGCATTGCATCCGCAACGGCACCTGCGCTTCTGGCAGGCCCCCATTCGCTATCACGCCAACATCTGGGATATCAGCCCGCCCATGCGCCTCGTCAATGCCTACTCAACGGCCTTTGAACTAGCCTATCTTTCCGCGCCGTGGTGGTTGCCCCTGCCGATGTCCTCCTGGTCTCTGAGCATGCGATTGCTGGTGGAAAGCGACTACTGGGACGGCGACATCATCGCCGATGAATGGCACATGTTCATCAAATCCTGGTTTGCCAAAGAGGGTCAGGTTCGACTGGAGCGCATATTCCTGCCCTTTGCCGCCCACGCCACCACCGGCGAGACTCTGCGTGAAGTCGTCGTCAATCGCTACTTGCAGACCCTGCGCCACGCCTGGGGCAGCAAGGAGGTCGGCTATATCATTGCGCAAATGCTGGCCCGCCCCGACTTCCGCTTCGGCGTGGCCTTTCAGTTGCTGTTCCGCGTCGCCCACGACATCCTGCTGGCCGGCGCAGGATGGATTCTGCTGACCGTTGGCTCGCAGGC
>JAGWBD010000143.1 GCA_021296065.1 Anaerolineae bacterium | reverse complement strand
TGGCTGTCCGCAGTCTGCAGACGCATCACGGCATGCAGGTTGGCTGAGTCCAATTGGGCAGCAGCGCGGCCCACCGGTTCTTGTGAGAGCCGCTCCAATCCCTGTGATAAACTGACGGATACCAAAGCGCGCCAGTTGAATTGAGAACCGGTGACGGACGGCCACGAGCGTTATCTCCAGGAAGTATTGATATCTGAAGAGCGTTTGCGTCAACGAATCGCCGAACTTGGCAAGGAAATTACGACAGACTACCAGGGTTGCCCCGGCCTGGTGTTGGTCTGCGTTCTTAAGGGCGGCATTCTCTTTCTGGCGGACCTGATGCGCCACATTCAGGTGCCGCACGGCATAGATTTTCTGGCCGTCTCCAGTTACGGCGTTGGCGCGCGCCAGTCCCAGGGGGAGGTCCGCATCATGATGGACCTCAGTTCCCAAATCTCCGGTCAGCACGTTCTGATCATCGAAGACATCATAGACAGTGGCCACACCCTGCGTTACGTCATGGAAGTGCTGCAGGCGCGCCGTCCGGCAAGTCTGAAATTGTGTGCCCTCCTGAACAAGGTCTCACGGCGCCGGGTGAACATTCAGGTAGACTACACCGGATTCGAAATCGAGGACCGTTTTGTCTTCGGTTACGGTCTCGATTTGGATGAACGTTATCGCAACCTGCCATTTGTAGGTGTGGCCGATCTGTCGCAATCGGGCGATGCCTGAAACGGAAGCGCGCAAACCCCACAGGCCGCTCTTTTGGCCCGAAATAGTCTCCCACCTTGAAACCATCGTCAATGAATACGGGCAACCCGTTTACCTCGTTGGTGGATCGGTGAGAGACGCCCTGGCCGGCAGAACTGTCCACGACGTCGATCTCGCCCTCGCGCATGGCGGCGTGCGACTGGCGCGCCATATTGCCAACGCCTTCGATGGTCATTGCTATGTTCTTGACCGTAAACGAGATGTTGGGCGGGCCCTGCTGGATGTCGGACAAGAAAGGATCCGGGTTGACGTCGCCCGCTTTCGTGGGCCGGACCTTGGCGCAGACCTGGCGGACAGAGACTTTACCATCAACGCGATGGCGGTCAGGTTGAAGGGCGAGTGCGATTCGCTCATTGATCCCCTGGGCGGTGAGGAGGACCTGCGCGCCCGCCGTCTGCGGCAGTGCCACTCGGGATCGCTGGATAATGATCCCCTGCGCGCCCTGCGTGCCCTGCGCCTTGCAACCCAGTTCGGCTTCCGAATCGAGAAGGAAACTCTGGTCTCGCTGCGCTCCGCGCGCGGGAAACTTGAACAATGTTCGGCGGAGCGCATTCGGGAAGAGTTTTGGCGGTTGCTTGATCTGCCGCGGGCAACGGCAGCCATTCGGGTAGCCGCAGCCACCGGTGTGCTGGACGTGTTGTTGCCGGAGGTGGCTGAGTTACGCCGCATGCCGGCGCGGGGCGAGGAACACGAGGATGGCTGGCAGGAATGCCTTGCCATTTTGGAGCGCCTGCAGCATGTCGTATCCGCCTTTGGGGACCGGCGGGACGATCAGCACGGCGCGTCTTTCGGTGCCGGGATGCTGGTCATGCAACTGGACCGCTGGCGTTCTGCACTGCAACTACATGTGCGTACCCGGTGGCCGAATCAGCGTTCACATCAGGCCTTGCTCCTTCTGGGGAGCCTTTGCAGTACATTGGGTCAGCCTGAACAAAATGCCGCACTGGCGATGAAACGCGCGATGGCCTTCTGCCTTTCCAACGGCGAGTGTGAAAGACTGGGGGGAATGCTGCGCTGGCAGCATGAAGTCCTGCAGCTTGATGCGGGCTCGGATTTGGCCCTTCACCGTTTTTGGCGCGGTGCCGGAGATGCCGGCCTGGACGCATGTCTGCTGGCCGCTGCAGTATTCCTGGGTGAAGCCGGCAACCGGCTCGATCAGGAAGACTGGATCACACGTGTAGACCACCTTGCACGCATATTTCAGGCCCGTTTTGAACGGATGGACACCCTGATCAATCCACGGCCGCTGCTCAATGGTCACAGTCTGATTCGTGAGTTGGATTTGTCACCTGGACCGCTCGTGGGCCAGCTGCTGGAATACATTCGTGAAGCACAGGTCACTGGAACGGTTGAAACAAGAGACGAGGCGCTTGCTCTGGCGCGAACCTTGACCGGTTCAGGAACGCGCTAACTGTTTCCGTCGCCAGTCTTTCCCGTTTCATCCCTTACCATGAAGTACCACAGCAGCGTGTTTCCATAACGACGCTCGTCAAACGGCGCAAGACGATGCAATTCAAGTTCCTCGCGCTCGGCCGGGTCAATCTGGACAACCACAATTGAGTCTTCATTGGTCCAGTTGGATCGCGCTTCGATCTGCTGCAGGGTCTTCGACCACAAGCCGAGGTACTGGGGAGGCGCTACGTAAATGATGTCAAATGGAAGCAGGGCATCGTTCCGCAACCAGGACAGGACGTCAGCGCGCTGCACGCGGGCACGGTCCTGGACACCGGCAAGTTGCAGGTTTTCGCGAATGACCCGCAGGGCGCGCGGGTCCTGCTCAACCAGCTCTGCGTGCGCCGCTCCGCGACTCAATGCTTCAATGGCGACGCTGCCAGTGCCGGCAAACAGGTCCAGAAAGCGGGACCCGGTCACACGACGACCAAGCTTGCTGAAGCAGGCCTCCTTGACTCGGTCCATGACCGGCCGCGATCCTGCGCCCGGCACCAACTTCAGACGGCGGCCTCTTGCAGTACCGGCAATGACACGAACGGCCATCAGGCGCCGGCCCCGAGCGGTTCCACCGACTGACGCATGGCACGGAGATTCGAAAGAGGCGTTGTGACCAGCAGGGGAGATCCTGGCGCCAGAACAAGGCGCCGTCCTCCGCAGATTTGCTGTGCGGCGCGCGCGCGATTCAGGACCGTCGCCGGAGTCCCATCATGCAATTGTTCCCTGGCCGAAAGGCCGGCGCAGGCGGCGCCGTATAGCCGGGAACGACCGGTCAGCAGGTCCGGTTCGCCACTCTGGTCATCCCAGTTGACAGCGGCCAGTGTCAAATCACCGACCAGGCGAAACATGGGCGCGTCAATGGGGAAGTCGATCATGTTGAACCACCATGCCCTGGGCAGACAGTCAAGGATGGCCCGGTCAAAGGGCCAGGCAACGGTCTGATACTCGCCTTCCGACAGAAAGTCGTGACTGGCAAGTGACATCTCGTAGCAAATGCCGGCCAGAGGGAATTGTCGCATCACGTCAATGATTCGCTGGGTGCCTGTGGTTAGCAGTTCCAGTCCGTCGCGCAGGTATTGCGGGCTTTGGCGCATATGTCGCACGAGCCTGGGCAGGCCGGTCAGTTGCCCGGCGTGGGTGAAAGGGGAAGGCAGACTCATGAGCACCGGAGTGCCGTCGTCCAGACCTTCAATAACCAGTCGCAGGGCCTGTAACTGGCGTCCCACCACGCCACGCAGGGGCGCCAGGTTTCGCAGATTCGCCCAGTCCTGCGAGCGTTCAACGACATGGCGGGTGATGTCGCGGGAGCCATCAAGGGCGCCACGCCATGCATCCTGCAATCCGTAATCCGCTACTGTCCAGGTGTCGGCAGGAAGAATGCGAAGAAAATCGAGATCATATTCTCTTTGGAAATCAATCAGGACGCGGGCGAAATCCGCGGCACGTTCGTCATCCCCTGGCCAGTGACGCCAGAATGCTACCGGTGTGCGGTCGGTTGGCTCGCCGGCAATTGTGCGCAGGAGCCGTTCACGTTTGTTCACCCGCCGCCTTCAGTTTCGGCGATTCTCTGGTTGAGCATGCGGGCCATCATCGTCAGGCGATCATCCTCAGGTGTGCGAATGTAGTCCTCGCTACTGCTCTCCCTTTGCTCAACCTGCGCCTGTTTCCCAATTTCAACCAGTGCCAGTGCTTCACGAAAACT
>JAGWBD010000142.1 GCA_021296065.1 Anaerolineae bacterium | reverse complement strand
GGCGTGCAAAACAATGGCGGAGGCGCTTACGTGTTTGGCGGTTTCGGCGGCCAGGGTTTCAGCGGCTGTGACGAAATCTTCGAAGAGTTCTTTACCGGCTTTGGTGGCGCTCGCAGCGCGGCCCGCCGTGGCCCGCGGCCCGGCGCCGATCGCAAGGTCATGGTCAATGTCAGCTTTGAAGAATCGATCTTCGGCATCAGCAAGGACGTGGAGGTCGATCGTCTGCGCGCCTGCGAATCCTGCGCTGGCAGCGGCGCGGAGCCTGGTTCGCAAGCGATGCGCTGTCCGGACTGTCGCGGCGAAGGCAAGCAGCGCAGGGTACAGCAGACCTTCCTCGGTTCGATGGTGACCGAGACGGTCTGCACGCGCTGCCGGGGCCGGGGAGAAGTCATCAGTTCGCCCTGCAACGCCTGCCGTGGCGCGGGTCGCCTGCAGCGCCGCGATGTCATCAACGTGGACATTCCCGCGGGCGTGCGCGAGGGCCTGGAGGTCCAGGTGCACGGGGAAGGCGACGCCGGCGAACCAGGCGCGCCCGCCGGCAACCTTTTCGTGGCCATTCAGGTGGCAACTCACCCCTGGTTCAAGCGCAACAAGGAAGACATCATTCTGGATATCGATATCAACGTGGCCCAGGCGGCCCTTGGTGACGTGGTCCAGGTGCCCACAGTGGATGGCGACGTCGAGCTGAACATCCCCGCCGGCACCCAGACCGGCAAGTCCTTCCGCCTGCGTGGCAAAGGCGTGCCCCGCCTGCGCAGCGATGGCAGCAACAGCGGTCGCGGCGACCAGTTGGTTTACGTTCAGGTCGCCATTCCCGACCGCCTCAACGACGAACAACGCCAGCTCTTTGAAAGCCTTGGGCAAACCCTCGGCAGCGACATCACACCCCAGGAGCACGGCCGCGGTTTCTTTGACCGGGTGGCGGATTTCTTCTCCGGCGAACAGGGCTAGCGGTGCGCTGGCTCGAATTGTCGCTATGCGTGGCCGGAGAAGCCGCCGAGGCCGTCGCCGGTTTGCTGCAACGTTACGGTCATCAAGGCGTGGTTGTTGAGCAAAATGGCATTCCGCCCGATGCCTGGGATGATGGCGCGGCCAGGGCCCCGGAAAGCCTGACCCTGCGCGCCTGGTTCCCGCAAAACGACGATTCCGATACGCGTCGCGTGGAAATTGAGACTGCGCTGGGCCACATGAGCCTGATGCTGCCCCTGCCGCGGCCAAAGTGGCGCCTCGTTGCGGACGAGAACTGGGCCCACGCCTGGAAAGCCCACTACCGTCCCCTGCGCGTTGGCCGCCGTCTGCTGGTGCGGCCGGCCTGGACGGACTCCATCCGCAAGGGTGACGAACTGGAGGTCGTGCTGGACCCCGGGATGGCTTTCGGCACCGGCACCCACCCCAGCACACAGCTTTGCCTGCAGGCACTGGAACGTTACCTGCAACCCGGCAACGACGTGCTTGACCTCGGCTGCGGCTCAGGCATTCTGGCCATCGCCGCCGCGCGCCTGGGCGCTGACACAGTGCTGGCGCTGGACAACGATGCGGTGGCGGTCAGCGCGGCGCGACAGAATCGGGCGCTTAATCCAGCCGTTTCCGGCATTTGCGTAGAGGAAGGCAGCCTGGTGGATTTGCTGGCACAGGGAAAGCGCTTTGATTTGATAGTGGTCAACATCCTGGCGCGCGTCATCACCGCATTTTGCGAGCAAGGGTTGGGCGAGGTCCTGCGTCCCGGCGGCTGTGGCATCTTCAGCGGCATCATTCAGGACCAGGCCGACGACGTGGGAGCGGCCCTGAAGTGCGCGGGCCTGATACCAGTCGCGCAACTGCGCCAGGACGACTGGGTGGCGCTGGTAACCTGCCGCGCGCCATTCGCCTGATCAGTCGGGACAATGATCAGCGACCAACGCGGTGCCCGGGTGCAGGGGATGTTTGACCGCATCGCCCGCCACTATCGCCTCATGAACACCCTGATGACGGCCGGCCAGGACCGTCGCTGGCGGCGCCACCTGGTTGACCGGGCCGCCCTGCCCCGCAACGGACGTCTGCTGGACCTGGCCACCGGCACTGGCGACATTGCCAGGGAGGCCTTGCGCGCCCGGCCAGACCTGCGGGTCACCGGCGCCGACTTTTCGACCGGCATGATGCAGGCGGGCAGGCGGATGTCCGACGCGGCGTCCATGCATTGGGTGTCTGCCGACGCCATGCACCTGCCCTTCGCGGACAATTGCTTCGATGCCGTCGCGTCCGGCTATCTTGTGCGCAACGTCATTGACATTCCGCAAACGCTGTATGAGCAAATGCGTGTGCTGCGCCCCGGTGGCCGCCTGGTCATACTGGAGAGTTCGCCGCCGCCGCCTTCACTGCTGCGGCCCTTCATCGAACTGCACCTGCGCCTGGTCATTCCGCTCATGGGACGCGTGATTGCCGGGCCCGCAGGGGCGAGTGCCTACCGCTATCTGCCTCGCACGACCCAGGCCTTTCACACACCACAGGAACTCACAGGCCTGATGCAGGCCGCGGGTCTGCTGGAGGTCAGCTGGCGCCGTTTCATGTTTGGCACCATGGCAGTCCACGAGGGGGTCAAACCTTCCCCCTGACTGCCCGGCCAAACAGTCGCGATCAGCTGCTGTTGCGTCGGTTGTCCCGGAAGCGATAGGTGATGCGACCGCGGGTGGGATCGTACATGCTCATCTCCACCCGGACGCGGTCACTCAACAAAATGCGGATATAGTTCCTTCGCATTCGGCCCGACAGGTACGACAGAATACGATGTCCATTGTCCAGTTCCACCATAAACTGGGTGTTGGGCAGGGCCTCTATGACTGTGCCCTCCACCTCAATCTTGTCTTCCTGCTTGTTACTCTGGGTCTTCTTTGCCATACCCCTCCCGGGGGTTGTTGTCTGTTGGCGCTGGCGCCCGCAGGAGCGCGGGCTGTCGATCGTCCTGTTTAACGAATGACCTGTTTGCGTTGGCGTCGCCGCGCGCGGCGGATCGCCTTTTTCTTCTCGATTCGTCGCAACTCACTGCGCGAAATGTGCCAGCGTTTGCGGCGCACGGTGCTCAAAATTCCGGCGTTTGTTACGCGCTTGCGAAAGCGGCGCAACAGCGATTCCTGTGATTCACCTGGTTTCAGTCGAACGGTTGCCACAGACCTGATGCCCTCCCTTCGGCAGTACCAATGACCAACGGTCACACTTCAACTTCAGCTACAATTGCCTGTTCCTCAACGCTTTCTTGCTGCGCTTCCAGCGCTTCGGCCTCGGCAGCCAGACGGGCTGCCTCGGCTTCCGCAGCCAGGCGACGCTTCTCCTGCCAAGGTTCCATTTCCTCAGGCAGAACAGCCTTGAGACTCAGGCCCAGACGCTGCCTTTCCGGCTCGATGTTGACCACCCGCATCAGCAGGTCCTGGCCTTCATGCACTACCAGCGACGGATGCTCCGGCGGCGGGTCTCCAATCTGGCTGAGATGCAACAGCGCCTCAATTCCCGGCTCCATGCGAATAAAAGCGCCGAAATCCGCCAGTCGCGACACCTTGCCCTCCACCAGTTGCCCCACGTGGTAAAACTCGGTAATCCGTTCCCAGGGGTTCTGTAGCAGACGTTTCAGACTCAGGCCGATGCGCCGGCCCTTCTCGTCCAGTCGCAGGATGAAGACTTTTATTTCCTGGCCGACCTTGAGGACTTCGCCAGGATGACGGACGCGATGCCATGCCAGTTCAGAAATGTGAATCAGACCATCCGCGCCACCAAGGTCAACAAAGGCGCCGAAGTCGCGCAGGCCACTCACCACGCCGCGGTGTACTTCACCTTCGTTCAGGGTGGCGAGCAGGCTTTCCTTCTGCGATTCGCGTTGTTCGCGGCGGGCATCCCGTTGACTGAAGACCAGGCGCCGTCGCTTCCAGTCCACCTCCAGCACCTTGACCG
>JAGWBD010000141.1:1995-5972 GCA_021296065.1 Anaerolineae bacterium | reverse complement strand
TACACGAACGACTTGGCCCACGTTGAGGAGGGGATTGCATTGCTGACCGCCGCTGCGCAGGCGAACATCGCAGCGTGCAAATGAAATGTCGGGGTTGAGGATTGAGACGATTTCCAAAGTCGTGTCATGCTGAATGATGATATCCACTACGGTCTGGCCAGGGACCACCTCATGTTCTGCGATCTCCGTATCGTAGTTGAGACCGGTATCGGCTGAGGTCGGCACTATTCGCTCTGCAAGCGCAGGCGGCACTGGCAAGGGTGTGAAGTTGGCCGGCAACGGGGTGGCCGTGGGACGAGGCACGAAAATGACGCTGCCCTCCCCTGGCAGCAGATTCGCATTCGGGATGTTTTCGTTCATTGCAACGATTTCGTCGATGACGTCGAAGCCGCGGTAACCGTAGCGCTGTACAATGAATCCCAGGGGTTCGCCCTCGCGGATTGTGTGGCGCCACGGGCCGGGTGTCTGGCTCGGTTCAACGGTCCTTTCCTCAGCCAAGGGTGTCACCGTCGCAACTTCAACGGCAATTACGGGCGCGGAAGTTCTGGACACTTCAGGCGGCGCGTCTGACTCCGGCAGGGCGGCATCGACGATGGTCACAGTTGCAGCCGGGTTGGCTTCCTGTCGGACGAAATTGCAGCCAACAAGCAACATCAGCGCAAGCAAGGCCCCCGGAGTTGGCTTCACCCGTTGGTTTCCCACAAAAACTGACGGTTATCAGACTCAAGGATGTCGCCATTGCTTCGAAGCAACTGGACCCTCCAGCGATATCCATGCCAGCCCGCTTGAACTTCCTTCCACTCGGCAGGCAATATCAAATTCAGAGACGTGGTAGATTTTGAATAGGTCTGTCCGCTGGACAGACTCTCCACCACGACCCGCCACACCTCACCCTCAGACAGTGACCCGGACGCAACCCAGCGAAGCGTTACCAGTTCGTCACCATTGAAGTTGCGATTGTCTGGTGGGCTGAAGACAACAGGGACGTTGACTGTAATTGTTGGCGTTGAGGTAGGAAGGCCTGACGGTGCGGGAGACTCTGTTGGCGTGGGCGTCGGCGCCGGCACCCGCAATTGTTGTCCATCGTAAATGGTGACCACGCAACTGGGCCCGCCGGATGCCTGGCCAAAGTCGCACTGCGAGAAAGTGACTTCCGGATTCAACTCCGACAACACTTTGAGATCGCTGCCGTAGCGGAATGCGATGCCCACAATCGTTTCACCGCTGCGGACCCGGTGCCACATGACTCCTGCCTGCAGCGTCGGCGCCCGGCGGTCCGCCGCGTTGAAAGAAACCCGGTCCGCTGCGATCACAGATTCTTCATCAGGGATTGCAGCAGAACCTTGCAGGCTCAAGGCAGATTCCGCACTGGTGGCAACGCCGGTCTCGGTAGGCCAGGGGATGACAAGCTGCTGACCAGCCTGCAGTAATTCGGCTGAAGCCAAATCGTTGACCTCCAGGACCAGTTCCAGGACATCCAGGTCCCTGTGACCGCAACGCGTGACAATCGCAATCAGGCTGTCACCACTGCGCACCTCTTGCAAACAGGGCGAGCGCGTCGGGATTTCCGTCGCCGTCGGCGGCGGCACGGGCGTTATCGTTACCGTTGGAAGGTATAGCGTGGGCACGGGTGTATGCGCAACGACGGGAGTTTGTGGTATCCGGATCGCAGCAGTCGGGGCGGCAGCGTCGCCATTGCCTGGCTGCAGCCAAAAGGCAAGCTGCAATACAACGCCGACGCAGAACAGACCAGCCAGGGCCAGCACCGTCAGGGTCAGGCAGGTTCCACTGCGCCAGCGCAATCGACTCTCCGCCAGATCGGCAAAATCGTTTCTTTCCGGGCCGTAATTTCCTACACCCTCCTGCCAGGGCATCACCCGGGTCAGGTCGGCCCCGCAATTGGCACAGACCGATTGCGACGCGACGTTGTTCGTATTGCATATGGGGCAGATCTTGACAGCCAATCAGCACGCCCCTGTCACTCCACCCTCAAGCGCCAACTGCAGCCGGGTCTGTGTCATTCCGGGAAAATCTGAACAGAATCTTGAGCGTACCAGGAAGCGCTGCGCGCTCAAAGGCTTGCAAACCATCCTGCAAGGCATAACTGCCCTCAATCAGGGAGTTTACGTCTACCAGGCCCTGTTCAAGTAATTGTATTGCGGGTGCGAAAGGTCCGCAGCGACTGCCCACAATGGCGATTTCCCGCACAGCAACCTGTGTCATGTCAACCTGGGGTTTGCCGTGAAAAGTGCTTTTCAACACCACGGTGCCGCGCGAGCGAACCAGTCGCAACGCCGTTTCCAGCCCGCTGGCAGCGCCACTGACTTCAACCACGACTGGAAAATATTGAGATTCCAATTCATCAACTCGCAGGGCAGTTATACCCCAGCCCCGCAGCAAGCGGGTCTGTTTTTCGTGCCGGACCACAACCGACACAACCGCGCCCGTCAGGTGCAGCACCTGTGCAATCAGCAGGCCCAGTTTGCCGGCACCGATGACCAGCACCGGCGTGCCCGGCCGAATGTGAACGGCCTCCGTGACCTGCAGGGCTGCCGCCAGTGGCTCGGTGAAAACCGCAGCCTCGTCACTTACGCCCTCCGGCACAATGTGGAGATTCCTCAGTGGCAGGCGTAAAAAGTCGGCGAAAACTCCCGGGTAGTCGTGTATGCCCATGGTACGACGCGCGAGGCACTGGCTGGTCATGCCAGGGCGACACATCCGGCATTCACCGCAGCTGATATTGATTTCGCCAGCAACCCGCTTGCCCAGCAAGGATTGCGGACCATCAACCACTTCACCGCAAAACTCGTGGCCGGGCACGCCGCAAAAGCCATACATCCCTCGAATCAGTTCGAGGTCGGTATTGCAAATGCCGGCGCTGCGGGTGCGTATCAGAACTTCGTCGGGCGCAAGTCTTGGCAGCGGTACGTCCTCGATCTGTTTCAGGGTGCCATCGAAGAAAAGGGCACGCATTTCAGCCTCTCGCCCCGGCCGCCCTGTTTCCGGGCAGGGACAATTCTCCCTTTTCCCAAGCAACCAGCAGCGGCACCGCTGTAAAAATCGAGGAATAGGTGCCTGACAGCAAACCGACAAACAGGATGAAAATGAAGTGACGTATCGTCTCTCCGCCAAAGAGCAAAATGGCAGCCATAATGAAGAAGGCATTCAGTTGCGTGCCCAAAGAGCGATGGATGGATTCGAGAATGCTGCGATTGACAATCGTCTCCCAGGGTTCCCCCAGATATTTCGGCACGTTTTCGCGAATGCGATCAAAGAGAACGATGGTGTCCTGAATGGAGAATCCGACAATCGTCAGCAGCGCTGTGAGAAACAGGGCGTCCGCCTCCCAACCCAGCAGCAACCCGGTCAGCGACATTACGCTGGCGACAATCAACACGTCATGCAACATGGCCGCAACGGCGCAGACGCCATAGCGCAATGCACGGGGCACCTGCCGGAAGGCAAGAACGATAAATCCGATGACTACCAGTGTGGCCACCAGAACTGCCACCAGAGCGGCTTGAGTGACTTCGCGACCGATCGTTGCCGACACGCTTTCAGTCCGCAAAAGGTCCATGTCCAGCGCTGCAAGCCGGTCCAGCTCCGCAATGATCTGGTCCGACACAGCTGCCTGTTGAATTGTGGACCGCAATGACCAGCGTCTCTCCGCAGCGTCGCCGATTTGCTGCACGATGACATGCTCGTCACCGAATTCGGCAAAGACATTGCGTAGATCGGCTTCTCTCACCTGCCCTTCGGTGAACACTATTTCGTAAATGCTGCCACCGACGAAATCGATACTGAGTCGAAAGGGAGAGCCGGTCGTCAGGGTTGACAGGAGCATGACCAGGACGCCGGCGCCAAGGACAGTTGCCGAGAGCAGAAAGAAGAGACGACGCTTCTGTATCAGGGAATACATCGCTATACCCCTGGCAGCCAGCGACTCTGACGCGGCGAATTGCGCACCAGGGCCACAA
>JAGWBD010000141.1:662-1836 GCA_021296065.1 Anaerolineae bacterium | reverse complement strand
CACGGTCAAAGCCGGCATTCAGCGCTTCATCCAGGCCTTTGCCAGCGCGCAATTCCTCCTTAATTCTTTCAAAAATGAGAATGTTGCCATCCACTGCCGTGCCAATCCCGATCAAGAATCCGGTGATGGCCGGCAATGTCAAGGTCACCGGGATGAGCCGGAATAGAGCAAGGTTGATAACGATGAAGACCAGCAACGCCAGATCAGCTGCCAGACCGGGAAGTCGGTAATAGACCAGCATGAAAAACAGCACCGTTATCACACCAATTGCGCCGGCACGGATGCTGAGCTCCACGGACTCTTGACCGAGGGTCGCACCGACCTGGGCCGTGCTCTCCACGCTGAGGGGGATCGGCAGGGCGCCTGAACGCAGTTGCAGGGCAAGAGTGCGCGCCTCATCCTCGCTAAAGTCTCCGGTGATCACGCCACCGCTGGACAATTCCGCCTGAATGACGGGCGCAGAAAGCACCACACCGTCCAGCACGATGGCCATTGGCTGCCCGATACTGTTGGCGGTGAAGGGTCCAAATGCGGCACCGCCTTCTTCATTCAGCTCAAACTGGATCAGCCAGTTTCCGGCGCTCATCTGGTCGTAGCCGGCCACCGCTGCCTGCAGGCCGGCACCGGTCATCACTGTGACAAAAGGTTGCCGCGTCAGCGGGTTTACCAGCGCATCTTGCGCAGGACTGGCGTTTCCCTCACCTGCCGCTCCAGACGGCGACAGCGTCCGCTGATTCTGAATCTCAAGTTGGGCTGTCGTCAGAATTCGCTGACCGGCGAAATCCTGCGTTTGGGCACCCATTCCGTTGAAATCGACAAACTCGAGCAAGGCCGTTTGCTGGATGGTCCTAACCGCCTGCTCGGGGTCGCTTACACCGGGCAACTCCACCAGTATCCTGCCACTGCCAGGCAGTACCTGAATCGTCGCCTCACTTACGCCCAGTGCATCAATGCGGCGCGCCACGTTGTTGGCTGTTTGACCAAGATCTTCAGCGCTGTACTGTTGCGGCGGAAGGTCAGCCTTGAGCAGAACGCGCAGGCCCCCGACGAGGTCCAGACCAAGAGGTTGAGCGACGGACAGGGAAACTTCCGGCACACCGTCACCGTTGCTGTCAATGATCAGGTCCTCGCCATTTGGCTAACTTACACGCAAAGCCAATGGAGTTAGCTGGAC
>JAGWBD010000141.1:0-533 GCA_021296065.1 Anaerolineae bacterium | reverse complement strand
CCCCATCCTGCAGGAAAGTGACACGACCGACCAGCCCGCCGGCAGTGATGACCTCGTCACCCTCAGCCAAACTGCGCACAAATCGTTGGCGTTTCTGGAAGTCTCGTTGCCGCGGGAAGAGCACCATGGACCACCAGGCGCCCAGCCCCAGCAACAACAGGACGGCCAAAATCAGGACTTCCTGCATGCATACCTTCATCAAAAATCGGACTGGGCCAGTATACCCCTGCCTGCATGGCACTTACAGGGGCGCTTGACAGTACCCGCCTGGCCTTTCAGAATAGACGACCTGGCCGAAACGGCAATCGGGCTCTTCGTGGTCGCCTCCGGAAAAGGTTTGAAAATGCGTATTGAGACCAATCACACGCTGGTAAGGCGCAACCGCCGTCTTGCCCAGTACCTGTTTTTTGTCAGCATCGAGGTGCTCGTCGGTTCCTTCATTTATGTCATATCCCAGCCGCTGGGAGGAACACTGCCCGATCCAGGCACTCTGGAAGGCACGGAGTACTTGCTGTTGCCAGATCTGGTTCTGC
>JAGWBD010000033.1 GCA_021296065.1 Anaerolineae bacterium | reverse complement strand
GTCTCCCGCACCCAGAACCGGCGGAGACAGCTGGCAGCGGCGCGAGGCTGGCTTTCCCCCGGATGTGACCGATGGCTCCCTGCCCGACTGGTTGCAACAGGGCGTGCCCGCCGACCCAGCGAGCGATGAAATGGCCTGGCTGGAAGGCGATACGCCGGCAGCAGCAACGACGGAAAACGGCAACACGGTTTTGCCCTGGGAGAGCGGCGATATCAGCGCCCTGCCGGCGAGCCCACACGAAGCGACTTCGCATGAAGCCGGTGACGAACTGGACTGGCTCAACAACCCGCCGGATGACGGCGCACCATGGTTTCCGGAAAACGCCCCCGATGAATCTGCGTCTTCCAGCCACATTTCCCATGAGTTGTTGTCCACCGACCGGACACCCACTTCGTCCCCCTCCGGTACAGACCGGGACAACCCTCTTCGCGGGCTGTCACCCGGGCCCGCGTCAGGAAACCCCAGGCAGCAGCAGTACGTCTTTTCCCGTTTGCCCCTGTGGCTGCGCGTGCCCGTAAGAGGTCTGCCTTCACTGCGTCCTTCGCGCAACCCGGGTCAGAATTTGACCTGAGCCTGGCACTGCGCCTTTTTGCTGAAGGAGAAACCATTGGAACGTACGTTGATCATCATCAAACCGGATGCCGTTCAGCGCGGGCTGTGTGGCGACATTTTGCGTCGCCTTGAAAATCGCGGCCTGCGCATCATCGGCATGAAGTTCATGCAAATCTCGAAAAGCCTGGCTGAAAGGCACTATGCCGTCCATGAAGGCAAGCCTTTTCATGCCGGCCTGATTCAATACATCACGTCGTCACCGGTGGTTGTCATTGCCCTGGAAGGCACGGATGCCGTCGCTGCGGCGCGGGTGACCATCGGCGCCACCAATCCCTCAGCCGCAGCAGCAGGCACCATTCGCGGTGATCTGGGCCTGGAAGTGGGCTTCAACCTGGTTCATGGCTCGGACAGCGTGGAAAACGGGCGGGAGGAAGTGCTTACTTTCTTCGCGGCAGATGAATTGCTGGACTGGACGCGAGCCAATGATCGCTGGATCTTCGAGGATCGGGATTGAGTGACGCCGGTCAAACGATGTTGACCATCACAGTGGCTTCGCGCCACAAGCCTTCCAGGTCATAGTAACGGCGCACGTCGTCCAAAAACACGTGGACGACTACAGAGCCATAGTCCAGCAATTGCCAGCCACTCTCGTGGGTACCTTCAATCGAAGACGGTAACTGTTCCCGTTCATCGCGCACTGCGCCACGCACATACCCGACGAGGGCGCGAATCTGACGCTCGCTGGTGGCGGTGCAAATCACGAAAAAATCGGCGATTACGGTATCCGGACGCAGGTCCAGCAGGGTTATTTGGGTCGCCCGGTTTTCCTCCAGGATGTCGATGATGCGGCGTGCCAACTGTTCCTGTTCGTCCAGTATTGCCTCCTCCTTGCAGTTTAAGCCAGTGTAGCACGCGTAAGACTGTCTGTCATGCCGCCAATTGCAGTCGGGACGCTTGCGCGTTCGTGCCCGCCCTGTACAGTCCTCTGTGACCGCGTGTGACGGGAGCCCGGAATGAGCAACCCTGAAACAGGCTACAACGTCACCTGGCGGCCGGAACAGGTGGCGCCATCGGTCTTCATCGCGCCAGGCGCTGTGGTTGTGGGGGACGTGACCCTTGCGGCGGAAGTCAACATCTGGTTCAACGCTGTCTTGCGGGGCGACACGGCGCCGCTGTGCGTCGGCCAGGGCAGCAATGTGCAGGATGGCGCCGTCGTGCATGCCGATCCCGGCTTCCCGGCTGTCATCGGGACGGGCTGCACGGTCGGCCACAACGCGATCGTGCACGGCGCCCGGGTCGGCGACAACACGCTGGTAGGCATGGGCGCTATTCTGCTCAATGGCGTCTGCGTTGGTCAGGACTCTGTCGTCGGCGCCGGCGCCCTTCTGACCCAGGGCAAGCAATTCCCGCCCGCCTCGCTGGTTCTTGGCAGCCCGGCGCGGGTCATTCGTACCCTATCAGCCGACGAAATTGAGGGCAATCGCGCGAGCGCTCGCGCCTAGGTAGCAAAGGCCGTCGCCTTTGGCCACAGGTTGAACCGCTCCAAATGAATCAGGACAGTCTCGAGTTCACAGTGCAATCTTCCGGTCAGCGTCTTGACATGGCCATTCTTCGACACCTGGGAGACCGCATGTCGCGTTCACAATTACAGGCGCTCATCAGCGACGGCGCCGTGCGAGTGGATGGTCGAAGGCGGAAGGCAGGTGAGCGTCTCAAGGGCGGCGAGCACATTGTGTTGCAGTTGCCCCTGCCTGACAACACGCCCGGCGTGCTGCCGGAGTCCATTCCCTTGCAGGTCATCCATGAGGACGATTGCCTGGTCGTGATCGACAAGCCGGCCGGCATGGTGGTGCACCCGGGCGACCACAACGAGCGCGGCACGCTCGTCGCCGCCGCCCTGTCGCGATGGCCTCAATTGGCGGCCATGCCCGGCGAAGCGAAACGCGCCGGCGTCGTCCACCGTCTTGACAAGGACACCAGCGGTCTCATCCTGCTGGCCCTGCAGGACAGCGCCCGTCGCCACCTGATGCGCCAGTTTCAGGAACGTCGCGTGGCCAAACGTTACCTTGCCCTGCTGGAACGCTGCCCGCCTGCAAGGCAGGGAGCTATTGACGCGCCGGTCGGGCGAGATCCGCGCCGGCGACAGCGCATGGCAGTCATCGCCAGAGGCAAGAACGCCGTCAGCGACTATCGGGTGCTGGAGGGAAATCTGGCAGGCGGCCGGGCGCTGGTAGAGGTGCGGCCAACCACGGGGCGCACCCATCAAATTCGCGTGCACATGGCACACATTGGCTGTCCCGTCGTCGCGGACAACGTGTACGGCATCCGCAAACAGAGGCTGCCGCTGGCGCGCCAGTTCCTGCACGCCAGCGGATTGTCATTCACGCATCCGACAACCCTTGAAGAGGTTTCATTCGAGTCGCCGCTGCCTGCAGAGCTGCAGACTCTGCTAAACGATTTGCGCACTGCCTGCTACGGCTGATTTTCGCCAGTCGCCGATAAAAGGGATATGCTTGCTGCAGGAGGGAAGGTGCCCTACATCAAGGTAATCAGCGACGAGGAAGCGCAAGGCGCGGTCAAACGCGAACTGGACCGCGCGCGTCAACGCGCGGGCCGGGTCTGGAACATCGTGCGCATCATGACCCCCAATGCGCAGGCCCTGCGCACCTGCATGGACTTCTACACGGCCTTGATGTTTGGTGAATCGCCCCTCAGTCGCGCGCAGCGTGAAATGCTCGCGGTCGTCGTCAGCAAGGTCAATCACTGTCGCTACTGAACCTACGGCCACGCGCATGACCTCCGGGCCGAGGTCGACTGGTTTGAAAGCGAGGAAGCGGCGGATGCCTGGGTGGACAGCATCGCCAGAGACTGGCGCGAAGCCGAGTTGAATGAAATTGATCGCGCGCTCTGTGCCCATGCCGACCAACTGACGCGCGCACCGCAGGAAATGGGGCCGCAGCACGTCGAGACCCTGCGCGCCGTGGGGCTCAATGACCGCGCCATCCATGACGCCACGCAAATAATCGCATTCTTCAATTACATCAATCGCGTGGCAGACGCCCTGGGCGTCGTACCGGAAGCCTTTACCAGACGCTGGGGGGAATGCGACGAGCAGAACTGACATCCCTGCTTCCATCGACGCCATGCCCGACCTTGGAGAATATCCGTTCAGCAGTGACAGCCCGCGCCCGCGGCAAGTCCTCTTCGCCATTGCTCTCCTGGTATTAATCGTCACCAGCGCCGTATCACTGTGGCAACAGACCCGGCCGGAGCCTCTGGAAATCCGCGTCTACCCGCCTCCACCCACCGATACTCCAACGCCGCCTCCCACACCTGGCCCCCTGACTGTGTACGTCAGCGGCGCCGTGCACGAGCCCCAGGTACTCAGTCTGCCACACGGCAGCCGCGTCATGGACGCCATCGCGTCCGCCGGTGGCCCCTTGCCAGACGCGGACCTGGATCGGGTCAACCTGGCAGCAGAGCTGAGGGATGGCATGCAGGTCCACCTGGCCCGCCAGGGCGGTACTGTTCCCCTGTTGGCCACCGGAGATCCGCGCATACGGATCAACCACGCAACGATGGAAGAAATACAACTATTGCCCGGCATTGGACCTGTGCTGGCGCTGCGCATCATCGCCTGGCGCGAGGCGCAGGGGCGCTTTTCGAACATGTCGGACCTGGATGCGGTGACTGGCGTCGGGCCCGCCCTGCTGCGCCAGCTGGAGGGCCTTGTGCGCTTCGACTAACCGAGGCGTCTTCCGCTCAGCGTATCGAAATAAAGGATGCCATCAGCGTCCGGTTCGCAGCGTACGGTGCTGCCGACGCTGACCTGCAGGTCTGCCGGGACGGACATGCGCCAGCGTTCCCGCCCCTGCTGCAAATCCAGAAGCTGGAAACGTTCCGCGAAATAGGGCGTCACCCGTTCGACAAGGGCCGGCACTCCCCCCTCCGCAACCAGGCGCAAACGGTCCGGGCGAATGCCCATGGTGACCAAAGCGCCGTCCTCCAGATCCCGGCGGATGGCCAGGCCGCCAAAGCTGCGCCCGCGCCAGCTACCCTCCGAAGCACGGCCGCGAAACTCGTTCATGAGCGGGGTGCCGATGAAGCCGGCCACAAACAGATTGGCAGGGCTGTCGTAAAGCTCGCGGTAGCTGCCAATCTGTTCGAAGCGTCCATCACGCATGACGGCGATGCGTTGCGTCAGTGCGATCGCCTCAGTCTGATCGTGCGTGACGTAAACCGAGGTCACCGGGAAGGCGTTGAGCAGTCGTTTGAGTTCCACGCGCGCCTGGGCGCGAATTTTGGCATCCAGGTTGGCGAAAGGCTCGTCAAACAGGAACAGACGTGGGTCGCGGGCCAGGGCGCGCGCAATGCCCACGCGCTGCACTTCGCCACCGGAGAGATGCTTTGGCCGCTTCTCAAGCAATGCTTCCAGCCCGATGCCAGTGATCTTCGCCACTTCTTTCACCCGCTCCGGGAGTTCCTGGTCCCGCTTGCGCAAATTGAGGAACAAACCCACGCTGCGCCGACCTTCCCAGTGAGGCATCAGGGCGCCGTTCTGAAAGACCATGCCGATGCCGCGGTCCTTCATTTCAATTTCATTGAGCGCCTGATCATCATAGAACACTTCGCCCGCATCCGGCGTTTCGAGCCCGGCGATCAGACGCAGAAAGGTGGACTTGCCGCAGCCGGAAGGGCCCAGTATTCCAAGAACCACACCGTCTTCCAGCTTCAGAGTCACGTCGTCCACCGCCCGAACATCGCGGCGAATGCCTTCCTTGCGCTGGCTGAAGCTCTTGCTGATATTGCGTAAGGTGATTGTGGCCATGCACTTAACTCCTCTGCTATGATTGTACCGGCCTGAAGCACTGCCACAAGACAATACAGGAAGCCAATGGACACGATTGACCTGCGCAGCGACACCGTAACCTGGCCCACCGATGAAATGCGCGCCGCCATGGCGCAGGCGGAAGTCGGTGACGACGTTTACGGCGATGACCCCACGCTCAATCGCCTCGAGGCTGAAGCGGCGGAGATGCTGGGTAAGGAGGCGGCGCTTTTCGTCACCAGCGGGACGATGGGCAATCTCACGGCCCTGCTCACCCATTGCCAACGTGGCGACGAGGTCATCCTTGGCAAGCAGGCCCATATCTTCCGCTCCGAGGCGGCCAATGCCGCGTCTTTCGGCGGCATCCAGCTCAACACCCTGGAGCTAAATCCGGACGGCACTCTGGACCTGGACCAGATTGAAGGCGCCATCCGCGAGGACGATGAGCACATGCCGCGCACGCGCCTCATCGCGCTCGAAAACACCCAGGGCTCCCTGTTTGGCGTGCCCGTAAGCGCCGGCTATACAGACAGGGTTGGCGACTTTGCCAGGGCGCGCGGCCTGGGGCTGCACATCGACGGCGCGCGCATCTTCAACGCCGCCGCCGCCCTTGCAACTCCGGCGAGCGACCTGGTCGCCGCAGCAGACAGCGTCTCCTTTTGCCTGTCCAAGGGCCTGTGCGCGCCCGTCGGCTCATTGCTGCTGGGAGATTCCGACTTCATTCAGGAAGCCCGGCGCACGCGCAAGGCCCTGGGTGGCGGACTGCGACAGGCGGGTATCCTCGCGGCCGCCGGTCTGGTCGCACTGCGCCGCATTCCGCAACGGCTCCATGAAGACCACGTCCACGCCTGCGCTCTGGCGGAAGGTCTGGTGGACGTCCCCTGGATCAGCGTGGACCCGACACAGGTCTACACCAACATGGTCTATCTGGAACTTTCGCCGGAAGCGCCCCTGACTGTGGAAGCGCTGGCCGCGCGCCTGCTGGATGAGTACAACGTGCAAATTGCCCGCAATCGCTATTCGCCCACAACGATTCGCCTGGTGACCCATTACTGGGTGACCGCTACGGATGTTGAACAGGTACTGCGAGGCTTTCGTCAAGTTCTCTCATGAACCGCCCGGAAGACCTGGACAATCTCGAAGCAAACGACAACGCTCCGCCACCGGAAGACCTGACACCTGTCAACTCTGACCCTGAAACCGACATACCACAAGCCGGGCCAGACGAAGATGACGACAGCCTGTCGCTCAGAGTCGCCCGGCGCAACGACCCGCTCTTCGTCTTTCTCCTGTTGCTGGCCCTTTCAATTGGTTTGACTGCCCTGCCCGCCGAACAGCATGACCTGCGCCTGGTGCTCCTGTGCCTGGCCATGGCCGGCTACGGCGTGGCCAACTGGCTGCTGGCCGATGGCGAGCGAATTGGCAGCGACACGCTGGAGAATCTGGCCTGGGGGCTGACCTTTGCGATGGTGCTGTCCGGCCCCATGCTGGTTTTTGGTGAGAACACCCTGGGCGCAATCAGTCAGCGTATGTTCGGCAATTTACGCAGCAGTTCCCTGCTGGCCTTCCTGATTTTCGTCATTCCACTGGCGGAGACGCTCTTCTTTCGCAGCTTGTTGCAGCAACGCTTCGTCTTTTGGCTAACCGGCCTGATGGCCAGCCTGTGGTCGATCTTGCTCTACCTGCCGCGGCTGGACGTCTCCCAATTTCCGGCAATAGGGTTGATCGTCTCCATCGCACTGCTCTTGATCAACCTGCTCTACAGTTACGTGCGCCAGCGCAATGGCCTGGCTGCCGCCTGGCTATGCCAGATTGGAGTCAACCTGATGCTGATTCTTTTGCCCTTTGTCGCCAGCCAGGGGTACTGAGGACTGCCTGGCCCTTTCCGCCTGGTCTTCGCGTGCCAGCAACTGTTCCATGAGTAGGCCGCCCTCGTTTCGTTGGGGCAGACGGCTCAGATAGCGCTCCGTAACGGCGACGTTCCCATGGCGCAGCAAACGACTGATAACGTCCACCGTCACGCCGGCTTCCTGCAGGGCGCCGGCCACCGAGCGACGCAGGTCATGCGGGGCCACGTGGCCCAAACCTGCCTGCCGCGAGGCGAGATCAACGACGTGCCAGATTCCTTCTGTGGAAAGTCCGTCATCGCTGATGCGGCCGCCCTTCCATAGACGTCGCAGCAGCGGCGCGTTCGCATCTATCGGCCCTTGCCCGGACAGCGCCTGGTGCCAGTCCTGCAAGGCCTCCAGCGTCGACGCCGGCAGATCCAGCATGGCGACCCGGTTGCCCTTCCCTCGCACGCGCAGCACTGGTCGGCCATTCTGGACGCTGAAGTCACCGGGGCGCAGGCCCGCCAGTTCCTCGCGCCGCAGCGCCAGGGTGCACATCAGGGATAGCACGAGGTGATTGCGCAGTCTCTGGTTTCGGTTGTTGCCCACTTGTTGTCCTGCGGCGACCAGGCGATTTATTTCGCCGGTTCCCAGCCACCGACCCCTGCGTTGGCCGCCGGCCGCCCTGGGCGATCGGACGTTTGCCATGGCCGCGCCGACCACGTCATCCAGCCAGCCCGCTTCCACCAGCAGTTGAGTCAGTGTAACCACCGCCGCGCGCGCCTGGTCGATCGACGGACGACTTTGCCCCTTCTCCGCCAGCCAGCCCAGCCAGGCCCGCAGGCGCGCCGCGCTCAGGGTCTCGCGCAGCAGCGCAAGCGGCAGGGCACGCATACGGGCGATACGTTTGTCACCACGTGTGCGGGGCAGACCGGCGTGATCAGCCAGCCAGACGTCGATCCAGCGATAATAGGCGCGATGGGTGTGCGGGCTTGAGGTGCGCCCAGGCAGAGCATGTAACAGATCGAACGACGGCCCCAGATCCTGACGCTTCGTCAGCGCAGATTCTTCAGGTTTTCGACCGCTCATGGGGCCAGTATAGCGCGCGCCTGTCCTGGCTGTGGCCAGCCGCTCAGCCGGTCGACTGAACGGGGCGTTCCGTGACAGGTTTCCATTCCAGGTCCAGCGGACCGACATAGTTGGCCTTGGGCCGGATGAGACGGTTGTTGCGTTTTTGTTCAAAGATGTGGGCCGACCAGCCGGCAATGCGGCTCATCACGAAGAGCGGCGTAAACATGTCGACGTCGAGGTCGATGGTATACAGCAGGATGGCGCTGTAGTAATCCACGTTGGGGAACAAACGTCTTTGGATGAAAAATTCATTGGCGCGGGCGGCCAGCTCCAGTTTCTCGGCGATGTCAAACCACTTGCTGTTGCCGGAACTGGCGGCAAGGGCGCGGGCATGTTGTTTCAGCACCCTGGCGCGCGGATCGGGCGCCTTGTAAACGCGGTGACCGATGCCCATGATGCGTCGCCGCTTGTCCAGCACCTCGTCACGAAACCAGTCGGCCACGCGGCAGGGCTCGCCAATTTCGATAAACATGTTCATGGCCGCGGAGTTGGCGCCACCGTGCGCCGGGCCTTTCAGCGCAGAGATGGCGGCCACCACAGCGCTGTGGATGTCTGATTCGGTCGCCGTGACCACGCGCGCGGTGAAGGTGCTGGCATTCATGCCGTGTTCGGCCAGCAACACCAGATACACGTTAAGCGCCGCTGTCGCCGTCTCGTCAGGCTCTTCGCCGCGCAACATGTAGAGGAAATTCCCGGCCAGCGACAAGTCGTTGCGAGGTGCGATCGGGTCATCGCCCTGGCGCAAGCGGATCCAGGCGGCACACAGCGTCGTGATCTGGCCGGTCAGCCGTATGGCCTTGCGTCGCGCTGCTTCCAGCGAATTGTCCGCGGCGTCAGCATCGTGAAATGACAGCGCAGCCAGAGCCGACTCCAGGACTGCCATGGGATCCGCGTCCAGCGGAAAACTGCGGAGTTGCGCAAGCAGGGTTTCTGGCAGCCTGGCATTGCTGGCAATATCGTGGCGCAGCGCTTCCAGTTCGGCAACGTCTGGCAAGCGATTGTGCCAGAGCAGGTAAACAATTTCCTCGAAGGAAGCATGGGCGGCCAGGTCCTCGATGCAGTATCCGCCGTAGGACAGCCTGCCCGCGGCTCCGTCCACCAGGCTGGTGCGGGTCTCACCGACAACCACACCCTCCAGCCCCCTGTTTGCCTGCTCGGTCATGCTCGCTCCCCGGCGCATCTCCAGTACCTGAATCCCTCTTGCCAGTGCCGGATTTCGCTTTGACGCCAGCTGCGGGGGCGGCAAGTATAGCAATGCCTTGGGCCCGAATCAACGCCCGCCAGGCAGCGGACCCCGGCCAACGCTTGCGCAGGCCCGATACCCATGATAAACTGCTGCTATGAATCGCAGAATTGTTGCATCTCTTCCGCGTACAGCCTGTACCTGTCCTGGTCCTGAATTCTAGTCCCGGGACGCTGTACCCTTGCAGCAGTGGCACCAGAGCCAACCCTCCCGGTTGGCCTTTTGTTTGAGTGGGGAACAGGCAAATGCCCGTTCGCATCACGAAGCAATTACAGACGCGCATCTTTCGACACCTTGAATCAACCTGGCCCAATGAGGGCGGAGGCTTTCTGTTGGGGGAAATTGCGCAGGACGCTGCGACGGTATGTGAGAGTATCGCAGTGGAAAACGTCTTTGAGGCAGCCGAACAGTATCATCGCTACGCGATGACTCCCCAGGACTGGATGCGTCTGGAAGACGAGGCCGACACACGTGGTCTGGCCCTGCTGGGTTATTACCACAGTCATCCGGATTCCCCTGCCATTCCCTCGGACTACGATCGCGAACACGCCCTGCCCAATTTCGTCTATCTCATCACAAGGGTGCAGGCAGGTGCGGCACAGGAAATGCTCGCCTGGCGCCTGCGGACGGATCGCAGTCGCTTTGACAGCGAGACTCTGGAGGTCGTTGTCGACTGACAGACCGGGTGCGCGGGCCGGTGGGTGAGGCATCGCATTGCAAATGCGACTTGAGCGGGTTCGACTCCCGCGCGCTCCCTTATTGGGTATACTGCAGGCATTCGCCACAAGGAGTTGCAAAGGTATGGTCACCATTCGTATTCCCAGCCCCCTGCGCGCCTACACCGGGGAGCAGGCAGTCGTCGAAGTGGACGGCACCACCATTGGCGCCGCGCTGGAGGACCTGACTGCGCGTTATCCGGAGTTACGGCAACACCTTTACGAAGGACAGCAGTTGCGCAACTTCGTCAATGTTTTCCTTGGTGAGGAGGACATTCGTTTCCTGGACGGGCTGGATACCGGCCTCGACGCGGGCGACAGCCTGCGAATCATTCCCAGTATCGCCGGTGGGCGGCCGGAGTGCGAAAGTGCTCCTTCCCTTCGGCAAGAGTAAAGGTTAGGCATCATGCAGGCACTGGCAAGCAATCCTGGCACGCTGAGTAACGATGAAATCCGGCGCTACAGCCGCCACATCATCATGCCCGAAGTCGGCATTGAGGGGCAGCGTTTGCTGAAATCGTCCAGTATCCTGCTCATTGGCACGGGTGGCCTCGGCAGCCCGCTGGCCCTTTATCTGGCAGCTGCCGGCGTCGGTCGCATTGGCCTGGTGGACTACGATGTCGTCGACGAAAGTAATCTGCAGCGTCAGATCATTCACGGTCAAAGCACGCTGGGCACCAGCAAGCTGGAGAGCGCCGCAGCGCGCATCCGCGACATCAACCCCTTTACACAAATTGACACCTACAACGAGCCCGTGACCTCGGCCAATGCCTTGCGCCTGATGGAGCCCTATGACGTCATCATTGACGGGACGGACAACTTCCCCACCCGTTACCTGGTCAACGACGCCTGCGTCAAGCTGGGGAAACCCAACGTCTACGGCAGCATCTTTCGCTTTGAGGGTCAACTGAGCGTGTTTTACGCAACGGAAGGGCCCTGCTACCGCTGCATGTTCCCGGAGCCGCCGCCGCCCGGCCTGGTTCCCAGCTGCGCCGAAGGCGGAGTTCTGGGCATTTTGCCCGGTACCATCGGCACCCTGCAGGCCACCGAAGGAATCAAGTTGTTGCTGGGCATTGGTGAACCGATGATCGGTCGCATGCTGCTTTACGACGCCCTGGAAATGACCTTTACCACCATCCGGGTACGTCGCGACACCGCCTGCCCCGTCTGCAGCATCCCGCCGGAGCAGGTCGAATTGATCGACTACGAGCAGTTCTGCGGCATGCCGGCGCATGATCGCAGCACCTTCGGCCAGGAAAACGGGCATCTGGAAGCGGAACATGCTGTCGAGGAAATCAGCGCGACGGCGCTGAAAGAACGTCTCGACAATGGCGACGACCTGATTGTTCTGGACGTGCGCAACCCCATTGAGTGGGAGATCGCCGCGCTGGACGATACGCTGCGTATTCCCAAGCCTCAGATTGAAGCGGCCATGAACGACGTGCTGGCCGGCGTTCGCTCACGCGAGGAAACGGTGCTCGCCCAAATACCGGAGGACCGTGAAATTGTGCTGCACTGCCGCACCGGCATCCGCAGCGCAGATTCCATCGCCTTCCTGAAGCGCCTGGGCTACAAAAACAAATTGCTGATTCTTGACGGTGGCATTCACGCCTGGTCGCGCGAAATCGACCCCTCCCTGCCGATTTACTGACGCAGGTGGCGCCAGGTCACGCGCACGTCGGCTGAAGTCGGGCGGAGGGTTTCGATCAGACTTCCGTCCGGACGCAGCCAGGGGGGCATGGGGTCCTCATCAACGCGGAAAACTTCGAAACCCCGCTTGAGATAGTTTGACATGGCGTGCGGCCCGTCCAGGTTGCAGGTGTGCAGCCAGACACGCTGCGCTCCTTCGTCCCAGGCCCTTTGCACGCCGCTGGCGAGAAAGTGCTTTCCCAGGCCTCGCCCGTGAAAGGCAGGGCGCAGGCCAAAGTAAACGATTTCGAAGTCCGCCTCTTCACGCATGATTTCCATGAGACCTGCCGGCGCTCCCGCCTCGTAAAACAGGTCGAGAGAAAAATCAGGGCTTGCAAGATCGCTGCGGATTCCTTGCCTGGCGGACTCACGCAATCGGTCGGTCCACGACCAGGGGCCACCCACCGCCCCGTACAGAAAACGATAGTAGTCGACGTCCACGTTCTCCAGTCTGATCATCCGACAACGGGACCGGCGCGCGGACTCGAGATAGACCGGTTGCAACTGTTTCTGGCTGGCCATCTGCAAATGCGTGGTTACAAGCCTTTCCGGGAGCGTTCTCATCATTGACTCCTGCATGTCCCACCAACGAATGGCAACGGTTCGACAAGCGGATTTGACAGTTGAAACCGCTTTCGACCGACTACAGAGTTTAAACCGGCGCACTCAGGTTGGCCCCGCTTCAGCGTACAGGTCTGGCATCGGCTCTTCCTCAACCATGTAGATTTCGAAGCCGCGCTTCTGGTAGTTTGCCATGGCGAATGGGCCATCCAGATTACAGGTGTGCAACCAGACGCGGCCGGCGCCTTCATTCCAGGCGCGCTGCACGCCAAGGCTGAGCAGGTGCTTCCCCAGGCCACGCCCGAAGTACGCCCTGCGCAAGCCGAAAAAGGCGATCTCGGTGTGAGGTCCAACGCGGACCAGTTCGACGTACCCTGCCGGTGCGCCCGCCACATACAGCACATCAACCGTCACGCCGGGCTTGTCCAGCATGGCACGCAATTCCCCGGACGGAATGCTCAGACGATATCGCCAGCGCCAGGGCGCACCGACCGCCCGGTACAGGAAGCGATAGTAGTCCAGGTCCACCGTTTCAAGTTGCATCAAATTGCAGTCGGCAATCGCGTCTGCATCAAGGAATGTGGGTCGGAACTGATTCCGACTGTTCATCTCCAGATAGGTGGTCAAAAGCTTGTCGGGAACAGCGGCCATGGCAACTCCCTGCGTATGAGACTCCGATTGTAGCAAACACCTGAAACAGGGACTGCTATACTGGAACCACTGCAATGTCTTCGGAGTTTGCCATGGTACTGGAACTGGGTGAAGAGCGCTTGCAGGCGCAACGCATGGTGCGTGAATTCGTGGACCGTGAGGTGGCGCCGCACATCGCGGAATGGGACCGTGAGCAGCGCACGGACCCCATCCTGCTGCCACGTATGGGCGAACTGGGCATTCTCGGCATCTGCCTGCCAACGCGATTTGGCGGTCAGGGTTACGACTATCTCACACTCGGTCTTGTTTGCGAGGAACTTGAGCGCATGGACACCTCCCTGCGCGTGATCATGTCGGTGCACATGGGCCTGAACAGCCTTGCCCTGCTGCAATGGGGCAACGACGAACAAAAGCGACGCCTGCTCAAGCCCCAGGCCCTGGGCGAACAGGTCGGCGCCTTTTGCCTGACCGAACCCGGCGCCGGCAGCGACGTGGCCGCGCTGCGCGCCACGGCCCGACGCGACGGCGATGCCTATGTCCTGAATGGCGAAAAAATGTGGGTCAGCCTGGCGACCAGGGCGGACAACTTTCTGGTCGTGGCGCGCCATGATACGGAGGCGCAGCCGGCCCATATGGGCTTGTCGGCCTTCATTGTTAACCGCGACATGGTTGGCGTGACGACGGGCGACATCCATGGCAAACTGGGCATCCGGGCAGGCTCCACCGGCTGGGTTGCCATGCAGGACGTCCTGGTCCCGCTCAGGAACCGCCTGGGCGAAGAGGGCGAAGGTTTCAAGATCGCCATGTCCGCGCTGGACAACGGCCGCTACACGGTGGCCAGCGGTGCGACGGGTCTGATCCGCGCCTGCCTGGAAGCCAGCCTGCGCTACGCCCGGGAACGGCGCAGTTTCGGCCAGCCCATCGGTCAGCATCAGCTTGTCAAACAAAAGCTGGCCTACATGCAGCAGTGGTACGACTGCGCCCGACTCCTGTGGTTACAGGCCGGCTGGCTTAAGAACCGCGGACAACGCAATTCGCGCGAGACCGGCCTGGCCAAGTGGTACGCGACCGATCACAGCGTCAAGGCCGCGCTGGAAGCAGTTCAACTGCATGGCGCTTATGGCTTCAGCGACGAGTTCCCGGTCGAGCGCTACCTGCGCAACAGCAAGGGAGCGACCATTTACGAAGGCACCAGTGAAATTCACCAGTTGATGCAGGCGGACTATGCCCTGGGCCTGCGCAAAGACAGGACGCTGCGCTGCGAATTGCCGGCCTGGGACGAAGACTTCTGGCTGGGTGACGACGTCGCCCCCTGATGGAAGACTTGCCGTGAAAATCGTCTTTTTTGGCGATGAACTGCTCCAGGGCCTGGCCGGCGCAAGTATCGTCAATGAAGTCGCGAGCGGCCTGCGCGGGCACCATTTCATCCTGCGAGGTCGCTTTGGGGATACCAGCCTGAATTTGTATCAGCGCGTTGAGGCCGACGTGCTTTCCCTGAGCCCCGAGGCGGTCTTCATCATGGCCGGCCTGCACGACGCGATCAGCCACAGTGAAACCGCCCTGCGCCCCTGGTATCGCTGGCAAAAGGGCCTGCGGGGCGGCCGCCTCTCGGCAATCGCCTGCCGCGAAAACCTGCGCGCCATCCTGGAGACTCTCGGACGTCACAACATAGACGTCTTTGTCGCCACGTCGCCGGCCGAGTATCGACCGCAACTGGTCGGCGCCATGGGAGAGATCAATTCGGCGACCCGGCAACTCTGTGAGGAATTGCGTGTGCCGTTGCTGGATTTGCAGCAGGACATGATTCCGCCGCACATCCCGCCGCGTCCTTCCCTGCAGCTGACCTGGTTACTTCGAGTCTGGAGCTGGCAATGGCGCGCGCCGGATTACGAGCAACTGCAGCGACGTGGAGTATTCAGCTACAGTTGCGATGGTCTGCACCCCACTCCCGACGCTGCCAAACGCATGGCGCTTTCGATCGTGGGCTTTCTGCGCGACCAGGGGCTGCCCGGATGAAAGCCTTGCGCCAGCCGCTGGAACGCTTGCTGCGCGGCAGGCAGGCCTTGCTCAGGGACCTGCAAGACCCCGACAACAATATTGCCATTCAGGCCCTGCGACGCATGCAGGCCAGGGGCTGGACGCAGGATGGCATGCTCTGCGGGCTAACTGTCGAAAACGCGCAGTGGCAGCAGGTGCGACTTGCTCACGCCAGGATGACGGGCATCAGGCTCTGCGCAGCCCGTCTCGATGGCGCCTATTTTCATGCGGCCGATCTGTCCAACGCCATTTTGGACGAAGCCTGCCTGGTGCATGCCAATCTTTGCGACGCACTTCTGACTGGCGCAAGTCTGCGCATGACGGCGCTTCGTCACGCCCACCTTGCATCCGCCGACCTGCGAGACGCCGACTTGCGCGAAGCGGACCTGCGCGGAGCCAATCTGTGGCAGGCAGACCTGCGCGGCGCGAATTTGTCCGGCGCCCAGCTGGAAGGCGCCAATATTGGCGCCGCGCGCCGTGACGCAGGCATCGAATTGGACGTTTGATTTTAATGTGCCGGTCTTCAGCAATCAGACCGGTCGCGCTAAACTGAAAGCAGTCGGGAAACAGGAGGTGTACCCTTGCACGTCGTCACTTTCACCCGCAGTACGCCGGATACGGCGGCGCGGCTGACCGTCGACGCCGACGGTTGCGTCAGCCAGGGAGACGCCGCCATGGTGGTCAACCCCTGGGACGAATACTCCCTCGAAGAAAGTATCGCCCAGGCCGAGGACCAGGGCGGCACAGCCACAGCCGTCGCCATCGGCCCGGAAGTGCATGAGGAAGCCTTGCGCCAGGCCCTGGCCATGGGCGCCAACGCTGCCCTGCGCATCGATGACCCGGCACTGGCAGGGGCCGACAGCATCGGCTGGGCCACGGTGGCGGCGGCGACTGTTCGCAGGCTTGATGACGTCGACCTGGTAATATTTGGCAAGGAAGCCGTCGACGTGGGCAGCGACCAGCACCAGATCCAAACGGCCAGACTGCTTGGCTGGCCCTTCATCGGCGCCGTCTCGCGCATTCTGGAACTGGAAACCGGCGCTGGCAGCATGCGCGTGGAACGTTCGCTGGAACATGGGAAACAGGTACTGACCTGCCGTCTTCCCGCCGTGATCTCTGTGCTCAAAGACATCAACGAACCGCGCTACCCCTCGTTCATGGGCATTCGTCGCGCTTCCCGCGCAAGCATTCCAGTGTGGTCGCTGGCGGACCTGGAAATCACCTTGCCGCAGGCGCTGACAATGGAAATGAAACTGGAAGAGCCGCCGCAACGCTTGGCCGAAGCCGAACTGCTGCCCGGCACGCCGGCGGAGCAGGCCGCGGCGCTGATTGCGCGTCTCGAAAAGGAGCAGGTCCTTTGAGCGCCGTCTTTGTCTGGGTTGAAACCGTTGCGGGGGCGGTCGTCCCTCTCAGCCAGGAAGCGCTGGGCGCAGGCGCGGCACTCACCGCAGAATTGCAAGTACCGCTGGTGGCGTTGGTGTTTGGTGAGAACGCCGCAGCCGTCGCCAGCGACCTGGCTGCAGATGAAGCGCTGGTGTGCGAAGACGAGACCCTAACAGGCTTGCGTCTTGAGCCCTGCGCCGCCCTGCTTGCAAAGCTGGTCAGGGAGCGGCAACCCCATGCGGTGCTGGCGCCGGGCACGATTCGCGGTCGCGAGTTACTGGCCTTCTCGGCCGCTGACGTGGGCGCCAGCTTGCAAACTGAAGCGGGCGACATCGTGCTGCAGTCGGACGGGACGTTGCAGGTTGAACGACCGGTATACGCCGGCAAGTTAACGTTGACCGCCTCCGGATCTTCTGGCAGTGCACAATTCCTTTGCCTGCGCGCCCGCGCCTTTCCGCCGGCTGCCCCGCGAGTAGATGCGGATACTCCCGTCACCCGGGTGGAACCGGTGCTCGGCAAAAACGACATCGCCACCAAAATCGTGGAGGTCACTTCATCGGCAGGTGAGGTCAGCCTTGGCGACGCCGCCACCATTGTTTCCGGCGGGCGAGGCATGTCCGCCAATCCCGCGCAGCCGCCGCCGGACGCGCCCGACAGCGCGATCTGGAAGGCGCAACATGGTTTCGAGCATACGCTGACGCCGCTGGCGATCGAACTGGGGGCAGCCATTGGCGCCAGCCGGGCAGCGGTGGACGCCGGCTACATTGACTATGCCCATCAAGTGGGCCAGACTGGCAAGGTCGTCAGTCCGGACCTGTACATCGCCTGCGGCATTTCCGGCGCCATTCAACATCAGGCCGGCATGCGCAGCAGCAAAACAATTGTCGCCATCAACCGCGATCCTGAGGCGCCCATCTTTCGCCTGGCGCATTACGGCCTGGTCGGCGACCTGTACGAGATTGTGCCTGCCCTGACGGCCGCCCTGCGCGCCCGCAGCGGCGCCGGCTGAGGGCCTGCTGGACAGCCGGTTCATCCCGTGTTATCCTGACCATCATTGGGGGTGACATGGCTTCGACAGGGGAGGCTGGTTCTGTGTTGCAGGCCGCAGCGCCCGGGACTGCGTTAAAACGGGCAAGGCAATTAACTGCCGACGAATACAATCCCTTCGCGCTGCCCATCGCCGCTTAGGCGCTGAGTAGCGTAGCCAGCCTTGCGAGGCTGGCCGTTCGCCCCGCCCGTCTTCACCCGGACGGTCCGGCGGGCGTAACCAAAGGTGAAGTGCGTTCCCGCTGACGCCGATAAGGCGGGGGCAAAGAGAAATCGGCTGGTCTGCGCAGAACCGGGTTGGCCAGGGAAGGCGCGGACGAGAATCAAGAGCCAACTATGCCTGTAGAAGCACAGGGTTGAATCTTCTGGACAGCGGTTCGATTCCGCTCACCTCCACTCCAGGCCGCCCGCAACGTTTCGGGCGGTCTTGCGTAACTGGAGGTCCCGTGCGGCTCCACGCGTCCCTGCTGGTTCTGCTTCTTGCGTCTGCCCTGCTGACGGCCTGTCAACGCCAGAACAACGTCGAACTGACCCTGGTCGCGCGCGGACTCAATCTGGAGACCCAGATAGCTGACTTGCGGCAAACCGCCACCGTCGGCACCGAGCGGCTGGAGGTTACCCTCGACTACATGGCCACCCGCGTTGAGTTCGCACGCCGCCAGCGTCAGGAGCTGGAGGCCACCCTGGGCGCCAGAGGCACGCCCTTCCCAGGCAGCATTGGCGGCCCCACCGATACGCCATTTCCACTGCCGGACAATGTGTTCCCCACTTCGCCCGCACCGGTTGCGACAGCGCTGCCCCTGCAGCTTTCCGGTCAGGCGCGTTTTACGGACATCGTGATGGCGGCTTCCGTCCGGGACAATGACTGTGCCAGTCAACCACAATTTGATTTCAGGACCAACGCCGAGCGCATCTATGTCGTCGCCATCGCCTGGAACATTCCGGCAAACACGTTGATCGCGGCCCGCTTCGCCATCTCGGGTCGTGAATCCTTGCTGGAGTGGCGACCAGGCGCTCCAATCGATGGCAATTGCATCTGGTTTTACATCGAACAGAGCGACCTGCCTTTTGTCGCCGGCAACTGGAGCGTTCGCCTCGAAATCAATGGCGCCCCTGCCAGCGACTCAGTGACCTTCAGTATCCGCGACATTTGAGACCGGACGACGACGCGCGAGGGAGCAAGACATGACCCGCAGCTTTCTGATCGACACAGACACCGCTTCGGACGATGCCGTGGCCCTGATCATGGCCCTGCGTGCGCCGGACGTGGACGTACGTGCCTTGACCATCGTCTCCGGCAACGTGGATGTGGCGCAGGGTGTGCGTAACGCGCTCACCACAATGGAGTTGTGTGGTCGCGATGACGTTCCTGTGTATGCCGGCGCCGACCAGCCACTGCTGCGCTCAAATCCCCGGGCCGACTGGTTCCACGGCTACGATGGCATGGGCAATATGAACTATCCCCCGCCCCCTCGAAGAGCTGCA
>JAGWBD010000005.1 GCA_021296065.1 Anaerolineae bacterium | reverse complement strand
GATACGTCCTGGCGCTGATTGCCCTGCAACATTCAACATGCTACGAGGAAGGAAGACGATCCGCGGCCGGAGCCGCTGGCGCGAATGCTTGAGATTGCCTCCAGCCTCGCCGCGCCCTTCGATTTAATGCGCGTGGACCTCTACGTCAGGGGTAGCGAATTTCGGGTCGGTGAGTTGACCGGCTGCCCGGGGGGCGGCCTTGAGCGCCTGTTTCCGGCAACCACCGACAGCATTCTCGGTAGCCTGTTGCTGGCGGGGCGCCAGGGGCGCGCCTCCTGGCAGCGGGGCAAGGTAAATTTGGCGTTACGAAAAGAGTCGGAGTGATGACGTGAAGACAGGTATCCTGCATCCAGGCGAAATGGGAATATCCATCGCGGCCTCCATGGGCAACAGCGGGCACGAAGTCAATTGGGTGACGCAAGGTCGCAGCGCCGCCACGTGCGAACGCGCCGCGGAGCACAAGCTGCGCGCGCTGCCGGACCTGGCGACGCTCTGTGCGGAAGCCGATGCGCTGGTCAGCGTTTGCCCGCCGGCCGCCGCCGAAACAGTGGCCATGGACGTGCTGGCGACGGGTTTCCGCGGGCTGTACCTGGACGCCAACGCCATCGCGCCGCAGCGGGCGTGCCGTATGGCGCGTGCCATGGAGGCGGCCGGCGTCACTTTCGTCGATGGCAGCATCATCGGGGGGCCGGCCTGGCAACCCGGCAAGACCTGGATGATCCTCAGTGGGGAGGGCGCTGCCGACGCGGCGGCCCTCTTCGCCGCCGGTCCGCTGGAGACACGTATTCTTGAGGGCGATGTGGGTCGCGCCTCGGCACTAAAGATGGTCTTCGCCAGCTGGACCAAGGGCACTACGGCGCTGCTGGCCGCTGTGCTGGGCACGGCCGAGTCGCTGGGAGTGCGCGACGAACTGGTGCAGCAGTGGTCACGCAGCGGCATGGACCTGGTCGAGCAGGCGCCAGCGCGTACCCGCGGCGTAACGGCCAAGGCCTGGCGCTTCGTGGGCGAGATGGAAGAGATCAGCGCAACCTTCGCCGGCGCAGGTCTGCCGGGCGACTTTCACCAGGGCGCGGCCGAGGTCTACCGGCGCATGGCAGACTTCAAGGACGCGTCGGCGTTGCCCGAAATGGAAGAGGTCCTGGAGGCCCTGCGCGGCGAGGTGGCGGATTGAGCCTTGAGCGTTGCCCCTGGGCCGGCAGTGACCCGCTGATGCAGGCCTACCATGACCAGCAGTGGGGCGTCCCGGTGCACGACGATCGGATGCTCTTCGAGATGCTCTCGCTGGAGGGCGCGCAGGCCGGCCTCAGCTGGCGCAGCATCTTGCAGCGACGCGCGGCCTATCAGGAACTCTTCGACAACTTCGAGCCGGAAATTGTGGCGTGCTACGACGAGGCGAGGATCGCGGCCCTGCTGGGCGACGCGCGCATCATCCGCAACCGCGGCAAGATTCGCAGTGTGGTCAGCAACGCGCAGGCCTTCCTGCAGGTGCAGGCCGAATACGGCAGCTTCGATCGCTACCTCTGGGCTTTCGTCGACGGCGAAGCGCGGCTCAACTGCTTTCAGCGCATGGAAGACGTCCCTGCGGAGACCGAAGAATCGCGCGGGCTGGCTGCGGACCTGAAAGGGCGCGGCTTTCGCTTTGTCGGGCCGACCATCTGTTACGCCTGGATGCAGTCCTGCGGCCTGGTCAACGACCACGTGGCCGGTTGTTTCCGCTACCGCTGCTGAATGCTTTCAGTCCTGCCAGACCAGCTCATTTTGCAAATCCAGCATCAGGCGCGGGAAGGCGATGGCGTCCGGCGAAAGCTGCAGCAGCGGCGGCTGCCAGTCCGCCCCGTATTCGGCGGCCGAACGCGCCCAGCCGAGGAAGTTGCGCCAGCCGACGTGCAGGCCGGAGGTGTCGTCGTCGGGCGCGTAGCCGCTGTTGAGCAGGGCCAGGCGCGTGCCGCCGGCCTCTGGCTGCAGGGTCCAGCGCGCGCTGTTTTCCGGACCGCCTTCGTCGCTCATGCCGTAAACCAGCAATCGCTCCGGCTCCAGTTCGCGGATGCGCATGGGCTGCATGCCGGGCCAGCCGAGGTCGTAGTCGCCGCCGACGCGCGGCTCGATGCGGGCGGCGGTCGCCATCCAGCGCTCCAGTTCGCTTTCCTCACAGAGCACGGCCCAGACGCGGCCGGCGGGCGCGTCGACCAGGCAATCGACCGCGATGTTGCCGCGCAGATCCGGGTACCAGGGGATACGGATGTCCGCCGCGCGGCCATCCAGCCAGCGGCGCAGGTTCTCCAGCGCGATGAACCACTCGTCGGCGTAGGTGTAGGGCGCGATGTCATCCTCTTTTCGCTCACTGCCGGCGCTGTGCTCCAGCGCGACGATGCAGCGCTCGCCACGCGGGTGCAATTCGATGCGCACGACGGTGTCGTGTTGGCCGCGGCGCCAGATGAAGGCCAGACAGCGCCCGGGCTCACATTCGAGCAGCGCGTGTCGCCCTCTCTCTCGCGCCGGCGCGCCGGCGGTGAATTGCCCCCAGAAATCGTAGCGCCCGGCTTCAATATCGATGTCGGCGAATTCCGCGTACCAGGTTTGCAGGGCAGCGTTTTCGGTCAGCGCGGCCCAGGCGCGCTCCGCCCTGGCGTTGACGGTCACCTGAATGCGTACGATGGGCTTGAGTTCCATATTGTTCTCCTGCCTTGTGCCCGAATCGATGTTTTGTAGAGAGTAACCGGAAAAGCGGGTCTCAGGCCGGGATCTCCCGCTGCGGCCAGAATCGTCCTGCCTATCTGGTCGAGATGGTCTTCGCCGTGCTGCGCGTAGGAAGCCAGTATCTGTTCCAGAGAGCGGCAGCGGATCTGGCCACCGGCCGCGGCAGATTTCTCATCCGGCATGACGCGCGTCGTGCGCGCCAACTGCGCCTCATCCAGCGAGCGCCACAGGACCACCCAGCGGCTGTGCAGGGCGTCCAGCAGGTCCAGTGAGGCAGCGACGGGTGGCTGGCCGGACTCCGGCAACAGGGCGTAGCGGTCCTGGTCATAGTTACTGATCAGGGGATTGTCCTCGCTGAGGCCGGTCTTGACCTGCAGGAAAGCGTGCATGTGTGAATCGGCCAGGTGGTGGACGTTCTGAGCGACGTTCCATTCGCCTGGAATCGTGTGGGCGGAAAGTTGCCGTTCGTCAAGGTCGGCGACCAGTTCGCGCAGCCTCCCTGGCAGGTCAGCGATTCGCGCAATGCAGCGTTCCCGCTCGTGCTGTCTCATACGTGGTCTCCCTGTGAAGGTGAGGCGGCATGGTAGCCGTCGCCCCGGCCGCGGTCAATCCGGCAGTGCGCGACCTTTGTTCCCTCAGGTGACCAGGCGCTATACTCGCAGGGGTTGCAGGCACCGGAGCCGAAGGCCATGGACGAGGCAACGCCAGTACTTGAGGTGCGCGGGCTGACGCGGCGTTTTCCTGGCGTGCTGGCCAACGACCACATCGATCTGGAATTGCACAAGGGACAGGTGCTGGGCCTGCTGGGCGAGAACGGGGCCGGCAAGTCCACCCTGATGAACATCATCTACGGCCTCTACAGCCCGGACGAGGGCCAGATTCTCGTCAATGGCGACGTGGTCGAGATACGTGACCCCAACGACGCCATCGCGCTCGGCATCGGCATGGTGCACCAGCATTTTCAGTTGGTACCGGTGCTCAGCGTCACCGAGAACATCATGTTGGGCAACGAAAGTGTGCGCGGCCCCTTCCTGGACCATGCCGCGGCGCGCGCGCGCATCCTCGAGATATCCGGGCATTACGGCCTGGCGCTTGATCCCGACGCCATGGTCGAGGACCTGCCGGTGGGGGTGCAGCAACGCGTGGAGATCATCAAGGCGCTTTACCGCCACGCCGACATCCTGATCCTCGATGAGCCGACTTCGGTGTTGACGCCGCAGGAGGCCGAAGGCCTGTTTGCCATCATGCGCACGCTGACGGAGCGCGGCGTGAGCATCATCTTCATTTCGCACAAATTGAAGGAAGTGCTGGAAATCTGCGACCACATCACCGTGCTGCGTGATGGTCGCGTTGCCGGACACGCCGATCCGGCAAGCTCTACGCAACAGTCGCTGGCCTCCATGATGGTTGGCCGTGACGTCATCCTGCAGGTGGAGAAGGCGAGGGCGCGGCCCGGCGAAGCGGTGCTGGCCATCGAGCAACTCAGTGTTTTGGACGACCGCGGCCTGCCTGCGGTAAACGGCCTGTCGCTGGAGTTGCGCGCCGGCGAAATTCTGGGCGTGGCCGGAGTCCAGGGCAACGGCCAGACCGAACTGGTGGAAGCCATCGCCGGTTTGCGCGCGGTCAGTGGCGGGCGCGTTCTGCTGGAGGGTCGCGACGTGACAGACGACTCGCCGCGCCAGATCACGGCAGAGGGCGTGGCGCACGTGCCGGAAGACCGGCAAAAGGATGGCATGGTCATCAGCTTTCCGGTCACTGACAACCTGGCGCTGCAGAACTACTGGCAGCGCCCCTTCGCGCGCGGCATCGTCATCGACGAGGAAGAGCGCGACGACTTCGCGCGACGTCTGGTGGAGCGCTTTGACGTGCGCACGCCGGGCATTTACACGCGGCTGGGCAGCCTCTCCGGCGGCAACCAGCAAAAGACGATCGTGGCGCGCGAATTCTCCCGGCCCAGCCGTCTGCTCATCGTGGCGCAACCCACGCGCGGCCTCGACGTCGGCTCGATCGAGTTCATCCATCGCCAGATCGTGCGCATGCGCGACGAGGGCACGGCGGTCCTGCTGGTCTCCGCCGAACTGGACGAAGTGCTCTCGCTTTCCGACCGGGTTACCGTGATTTACAACGGCCGCATCATCGACACCCTGCCGGTGGAGCAGGCCGATCGCGAGCAGGTCGGCCTGTTGATGGCCGGCGTGCGGGCCAGCGGGGCGACGGATGACTGAGGCCCTTCCGGCGCGGGGGCGGTCGGCGCCGCTGCGCGCCTGGTCCCGCATTTCACCGCGTCTGGTGCCGGTGATGGCCGTGGTTACGGCCTTCATCATCGGCATCCCCTTCATCATCTTCACCGGCGCCGGCGGCAGCCTGCCGCAGGGCCTGCGCCTCGCCGGTGTGGCCTACAGCGCGCTCATCGAAGGCGCGACCGGCATCGTGATCAATGATCTGGCCCGCCCGCAGCACCTTGACCTGGCGCGGCAAGTGCTGGCGCAGGAAGACCTCAACCAGCGCGGGGTGGGACGCCTGGCGCGCGCCAGCGCCCGTCTGGCTGACGCCGATATCGACGAACTGCGCGCGATGGCCGGGCTGCTGGAACGACTCGGCCTGGACGACGAGGCGGTCGATGCACTCGGCGCGCGACTGCCTGCCATCCGCAGTATCGGGCAGGTGCCGCTGGATGATTTGCGGCCCCTGCTAAATGATCTCGCGGAACTGCCTCGCGCCGAGGTGCGTGGCTTTGCCGAAGCCTGGGCCGACTCCGCCCCCGACATGGAGGCCCTCCGATCGGAGCTTGAGCCCCTTGCTCCGGCAGCCGCTGCCATCGGCGACGGGCAATTGCTGAAGCAGATGCGCCTTGTGGACGGCGAGGGACTCGTCGCGCTGCAACGCATCCTGGCGCAACTGGATGTGGCGCGTGACCTGGGTCTGGACCCCGCCGGGGCAGAGGCCGACCTGGTGGTCCGCATGGCGGAGGTCTCGACGGAGGACGTGCGCGACCTGCTGGCGACGCTGCAAACCCTGGACCAGGCGGGCGTCGACGACGTCGCCGCGGCCGGCGAGCAACTCACCCTGCTGCGCCGCCTTTATGACGAAGAGCTCCTGCTCAACGGCGACAGCGCGCGCGATGCGCTGGAAGAAGAATTGCCGACCGCGCTGGCCAATACCCTGGTCGTGCGTCGCCCGGGCAACCGACTGCTGCTGGACCGCTCGCCACAGGGCGCCAGCGGGCTAATTCGGGAGGACAGCGCCCTCACGCCCGACGACCCGACGGATGACCGGCCCGAAGTACTCTGGCTGCGTCTTGGCGAACGCGTGCTGATGCTCATCATCCCCAACCTGGAGAGCATGTTCGTGCGCTCCATTCCCTACGTCATCGCCGGGCTGGCGGTGGCGCTGGGCTTCAAGGCCGGCCTGTTCAACATCGGCGCCGAGGGCCAGCTTTACGCCGGCGCCATCATCGCGGTGGTGCTGGGCTTCACGGCGCCCCTGACGCAACTGCCTGGTTTCCTGCACCTGCCGCTGGTGCTGGCGGGCGGCATGCTGGGCGGCTTTCTTTGGGGCGCCATTCCCGGCGTCCTGCGCGCCTGGACGGGCGCCCATGAAGTCATCACCACCATCATGCTCAATTTCATCGCCATTCTCACTGTGGACTGGCTGATCAAGACTCCCGGCCTGCTGCGCGACCCCGATGCCAGTCTGCCGCGGACGGCCTATATCTCCGCGTCGGCGCGGCTGCCGGTGTTCAGCCAAATCGGCGCCGGCTGGTACCTGCTGGCAGCGCTGCTGCTTACATTGTGGCTTTTCTGGCGCCGCCGCCACGCGGTGACGGGCAAACGCCAGGTGCTGCTGCGCCCGCTGCTCGCCGGCGCCCTGTTGCTGGCAGGCGGTCTCATCCTGTCCTGGCTGACGGTGCGCGACCATCTGCATCTAGGCCTGCTGGTCATGGTTATCGCGGTGCTTTTGACGGACTGGTTCCTCTTCCGCACAACGCCAGGCTTTGAGTTACGTACGGTCGGCGCCAACCCGGACGCAGCACGATACGCGGGCATGAACGTGCGTCTCAACATCGTGCTGGCCATGGCGCTGAGCGGAATGCTGGCGGGCATCGCCGGCACCATTCAGGTGGCGGGCGTGCAGTTTAACCTGCAGCCGGAATTTTTCGCCGGTCTCGGCTTCCAGGGTATCGCTGTGGCCTTGCTGGCGCGCACCAACCCGCGCAACATGATCCCGGCGGGCTTTCTCTGGGGCGCCTTGCTGACCGGTGCGCCGCTGATGCAGGTCAACGCCAACATCTCCATCGACCTCGTCATCATCATTCAGGCGCTAATTATCATGTTCATCGCTGCGGATGCCATCATCCGCTACCTGTGGCGCGTGCCGCAGGCGAGTATTGAAGAGCAGGAAGCGGCGATGTTCTCGAAGGGCTGGGGAGGCTGACGTGACGACCATGGACCTCGCCGCACCGGCCAGCGGCTGGCGCGAGCGCATTCGCATCACCCGCAGCGGCGTGTTTTCGCTGGTGTTTGTGCTGCTGGGCCTGTGGCTGCTGCTCTCCGCGCCCCAGGTGCCGCCGGACACCATCACGCGCCTGACGGCCGGGCGCCAGGCCGGTCTGGAGATCGCCGTGCAGCCCTGGCTGCTGGTTGTTGGCGTCTGGTACGTCATCGCCGGCGCCCCGGGTCTGCTGCCGGGTAAGCGCCTGCAGCGTTTTCACTTCCGCGCCATGCTGCTGGCTGCCCTGTTGCTTTTCCCCACCATCCTGATTCTGGCGGCGGCCGGACGCAGCACCAACGCCGTGAGCATGCTGGCCTCCAGCCTGCGCCTGGCCACGCCGATCGTCATTGGCTCGATGGCCGGCATCTGGTGTGAACGCTCCGGCGTCATCAACATCGCCATCGAGGGCATGATGTTGACCGGCGCGGCCTTCGGTTTTGTGGCCTTTTCGCTGATAGCGCCCAACATGGAGAACAGCAGCGCGCTATTTCTTGGCGTCATCGTCTCGGTGCTGGCCGGCGGTCTCATGGCCATGTTGCACGCCTGGCTTTCGATCACCTTCCGCACGGACCAGATTGTCAGCGGTACTGTGATCAACATTCTGGCGCTGGGTTTGACCAGCTTCATGCGCCGCGAAATTCTGCTTGATGCCCAGGATGCCGGTCGGGAAACCTTGCAGGCCGTGCCCTTCGAACAGTTTGCCGCCTTTCCGCCCCTGCGCAGCCTGCTGGACCAGTTGGCCACCTGGCCCTTCTTCGGCGATTTCCTGTTCCCGTTGCTGGAGGAGGTTTTTTTCAGCGGCAAGCCCATCTTCTACATGATGTTCGTCCTGCTGCTGCTAACGCATCTGATCCTGTTCTACACGCGCTGGGGGCTGCGCACGCGCGCCGTCGGCGAAAATCCGCGCGCCGCCGATACACTGGGCATCAACGTGATTCGCACACGCTGGATCAACGTCACCATTGCCGGCTTCATCGCGGGCCTGGCCGGTGCCTGGCTTTCGCTGGAAACGACCGGCACCTTCGACGACAACATGTCGGCCGGCCGGGGTTTTATTGCGCTGGCGGCCATGATCTTCGGCAAGTGGTTGCCATTTGGCGCATTCGGCGGCGGTCTGCTCTTTGGTTTCTCAAGCGCGCTGGAGACCCGCTTCCAGATCCTGGGTGTGACCCTGCCGCCGCAGTTTCTGCAGATGACGCCCTATGTCGTGACCATCGTCGTGCTCGCCGGCCTGGTAGGTCGGGCGCGGGCGCCGGCGGCCATTGGGACCCCCTACGAGAAGGAGTGAGGCGCGCCCGGCGGCCAGCGGGGCAGCACCTCCATATCCAGTCCGTCGCGCTGGCCGGCCTGCCAGCGCCAGTGCGCCGCCAGCGCGATCATGGCGCCGTTGTCGGTGCACAGCTCCAGCGGCGGAAACAGCAGCGGCAATGGACTGGCGTCGCGCAGGGCGGCGCGCAAGGCCTGGTTGGCGCTGACGCCGCCGGCCACCAGGATGGCGCTGGCGCCGCAGCGCTCTGCCGCGCGCGCCGTCTTCCGCGCCAGCACCTCCACCAGGGCCGCCTGAAAGCCGGCCGCCAGGTCGGCCACGGAAACGTCGGCGCGCAGTTGCGGCTTGCGGGCGTTGGGGTCCTCGCAGGCGGCGCGCAGCACTGCCGTTTTCAACCCGGAGAAGCTGAACTCGTCGCTGGCGTCCAGCCAGGCGCGCGGGAAGCGCCAGCGACCGGGATCGCCTTCCAGGGCGGCCCGTTCGATGTGCGGTCCGCCGGGGAAGGGCAGACCCAGAATGCGCCCGACCTTGTCGAAAGCCTCGCCCGCGGCGTCATCGCGCGTGGCGCCCAGACCTTGCCAGTGGCCGTGTCCGGTCATCAGCAACAATTCTGTATGCCCGCCCGAGACAATCAGAACCAGCAGCGGGAAGACGGGTTCCTCCAGCATGCCCGGCCACAGCGAATAGACATGCCCCTCCAGGTGGTTGATGCCCAGCAGGGGCAAACCGGCGCCCAGCGCCAGGCCCTTGGCGTAATTCACGCCGACCAGCAGCGACCCGACCAGACCCGGCCCGCGCGTGACAGCGATGGCGTCCATTTGCGCCAGCGTCGATTGCGCCTTTTCCAGAGCCTCGTCGACCACCGCCGTGATAGATTCCACGTGGGCGCGCGAAGCCAGCTCCGGAAAAACGCCGCCATACTGCGCGTGCAGGTCGACCTGCGAAGCGACGACGTTGGAAAAAATCTCCTGCCCGTCACGCACGACGGCCGCCGCCGTCTCGTCGCAGGACGTTTCGATGCCCAGCAGGATGCTCATGCAGCGACCGCCTCCAGTTGCAGGGTCGCTTGCTGCCCAAGGAAGCGTCCGACGTCCGCGACCTCGGCCTCCAGTTGCGGCAGCCGTGCCCGCGGCAACGGGACGAAGGGCGTGACGAAAATGGTAAGCGACCGGCGGCTGCGCTTCAGTTGCCAGCGGCCGCGCACGACGCCATCCAGCAGCAGGGAAGGGCGGATGATGCCGCCGCCCGGGTGAATGCGCCGGCTGATCGCCGCTGGCAGGATCGGGTCGCGCTCCACGTGGCTCAGCAACAGGGCATCGAAAGCCGGCAACAAATGCAGGCCGGGTTGTGGTTCGTCCTCCAGCCAGGCCAGTTGCGGGTTGAGCATGACAGCCCGCTGACCCGCGGCGTTCACCGCCGTCACCTCGCCGGCAAGGGCGTCAAGTCCCGTGCGGGACAGTGGCATGGGCAGGCCGGACCAGCGCGCCAGATCCGCTGCGTTGGCCGGGCCGAAGGCGCGCAAAAAACGACGGGCCAGTCGCGTTATCGTCACCTCAACGCCAGGCCATCCCTCAGTTGGCAAATCGTCGAGCAGGCGGTAGTGGGGGCGACTACTGCGCAATGGCACGCAGACCAGGACGCCTTCAAGCGCTGCATGGCGCAGCAAATAGGGGCAGGCCTGGCCCTCTGCGGGCAGACCTGCCGCCTCCAGTTTGTCCTTCAGGGCGGCGCGCGTTTGCGGGCCATCTGCCAAAATCCGACGCAGCAGCGACGTCGCTCGCCCGCGCGTATCCATGTCGAGAGCCAGTTCGCGGTAGCGCCGGGCAGTCTGACGGATGATTTCCGGCCCAAAGAGCGGCAAGAGCCAGGGAAGGTCTGCCATGGCGACGAGATGCAGCGTGCCGCGCATCAGCCAGGTCCAGCCCAATACGCCGTCGATCAGCGCCGCGCGGACGTCATCAGCCACCAGCCCGCGGCTACGCACGCGCAGGCCCAGGACGGCGGCGTTGTAGTCCTGGGCCTGCAGGCTGACGGCCCCGTCCAGCAACTCCGTCAGGTCTGTGCACGGCGCAGCGAGTCCCTGGGCGCGCAGACGCAAGTGTCGGAGTTGGGCCGGGTCGATCGTCAGGGTCATGGCACTTCCCAGAAAGGCCCGCGCAATCCGAGGGAGGCAAAGAGTTCCTGCGCCTCAGCCGGACTGCGACCCTGAAATGTCGGTGACAAACGGTTGCGGTACCAGGCCTGCGCCAGTGCCCAGGTGTGCTGCAGGGTTAGCACTGCGCCGCGCGGCCGGCCCTCCTGTTGGCACCAGGCGTCTAGGTCCCCTTCCGACCGGAAGAGCAGGATTGTCGCTCAGGTCTCGACCAGATCGTCGTACCAGTGGCGGAAGGGCAGGGCAAAATGCACCAGGGCTTCCTCCGCCAGCAGCTCGCCATCACGCACGGCGCAGCGCAAGAGTTCACCGTGCGGGCTGCAGCGCGCCTCAATGACGGCGTCCTGTTGCAGCATGGCGGGAATGCCCGGCGCGTCCCAGGCGCAGTTGGCGAAAAGCCAGTGTTGGCCGACCCGCACGCGATAGTTGGTGGGCACGGCGGAAAGGGGATTGGCCATGCGGATGCGATCGCCGTCGGCTTCCAGCAGAATCAAATGCGCGTCATGCAGGCGACGCCATGCAGCCAGCGCGGCAGTTTCGGCCAGATCGCAGGCCCTTGCATTCTCCGCCACGCCGGGCGGCCGACCCTTTTCGCACCAGAAGCGGTAAATGTGCAGGCGCATCGCCTGGTCCATGTCACTGATCACGTTTTGGCTTTTCTCTGTCGAGCCTTCAACTTTTCTCCTGCCTGCAGCAGCGCAACGCTGCCAAAGACCCAACACAGCGGCAAAATCGGGAAGATGTAACGGGGGATGGCATGCAGGGCCAGATGCAGCGACAGGGTATAGGCGATGAAAGCGGCCAGGGGCAAGGTCTGACGCCAGCGCTTGCGCGTGAGCCAAAGTCCGGCCAGCCCTGCCAACAGGCCGACAAAATGAATGGCGTAAATGAGAAGTCTGGGCCAGAAGCCCTCTGCTGTCACCCATCGCAGTAATTCGAACGGCGAACGGCCCTCGCGCAACCAGTCCCGGGCCATGAGTCGCAAGGGTGGGCCATCAAGGTAATCTGTGCCGTGGGGCTGCAGCAAGGCGTCCGCCAGTTCACTCAGGCGGCGCAACAGATAGCCGGCAGGGTCAGCCGCAATCCGCTGCTGCGCGCCCTGCACGTAGGTGGCCTGACGCGCAAGTGGCTCTTCAGGCAGGGCTCCGGTGTCCTCAATCAGTTGTTTGTCCGTCTCGTGCGAGCCTTGCCAGCCCTGCTCCAGCGCGCCGATGTAAAAGAAGGCGGCAACGCCCTCGCCGGCGATGACAAAACGGTCCCAGCGCGCCAGGCTGTACACGGTCCAGCTGCCGACGACGAGACTGTAAACAGCGAGGAGGAGCAGCGCCCGCCGCAGGCCCGGGCGGCGGCCATCGACCAGCAGCAGGTGCAGCGCCAGTCCGAGCGGGAAGAGCAGCAATACGGCCCGGGTCAGTGTTGCCAATCCGAGTAGCAGGCCGGTCACGGCGAATCGCTCGCGTCGTTCCGCATGATGCGCCAGGCCGGCAAGCAGCAGCAAAATGTAGAGTGATTCGGTGGTAACGCGCGTGGCTTCGAGAATGAAGGCCGGCGAGATGGCGATCGCCAGCGCGGCGATGAAGGCGGCGCGTTCGTTTTCTGTGACGGCGCGCCCCAGACGCCACACCAGCCAGACCGACAAAGTGCCCGCCAGGGCCTGCAAAACGCGAATGAGCAGCACAGCCGCCTCTCGCGGGAAGAGCGCCTGCGGCAGGCCGTTGAACAGCAGGTAAAGGGGCGGCGTCGTCAATCTGCGCAAGGAAATCTTGACGCCGTCGGAGTCGTACGGGTCTCCGAATTCAGAGAGTTTGCCTTCGTCGAAACCGGTGACCAGGGCGTAGCCGTGCGCCAGATACCAGGCGCCGTCGCTGCCGTCGCTAACGTAGCCGTAGGCATGATCCTCAGCCAGAACGGCAAGCAGGCGCAGCAACAGGGCCAGCAGGATGAGCAATAGCGCCAGGCGCGCCAGGTTGCTAACATCTTCTGATGTTTCCCTGTGGCGCGGGGTTAACGGACGCATGAGCGTTTACGTCCTCCTACTGGCTGCGGGCCTGCTGGTGAGGGTCGGTCTTGCGTTGCTGGCCGAACATCCCGGCCTGTTCGACCCCAATCACTATTATAACCTTGCGGGTAACCTGGCTGATGGACGCGGCTTCGTCATAGACTACATTTGGCAGTATCACCAGAGGCCGGCGGATGTCACCCACCCCATCGACTACTGGATGCCACTGGCAGCGGTATGGCCGGCCCTGTCCATGCGATTGCTGGGCGTTGGTCTGCTGCCGGCCCTGCTGCCAAATATTTTGTTCAGCACGGCCCTGGTGGCGCTGATCGGCCTGATTGCGCGCGTCGCAGGTCTGACGCGCAGGGCAATTCTGATAGCCATGGCTTTGATTCTCTTCCTGCCGGATTTCGTGCCGGGCGCCGTACGGACGGACACGACCGTCAGCTACGCCCTGTTTTGCGGTCTGGCCCTGCTGTTCCTGTACCGGGGAATGCACGATCGACCCTGGTTGCTGCTGCTGCGTGACGCCCTGTGGCCGCTTTACGACGGCAGGGAAAGCGATGCGCGTCTGCCCTTGCCGGGCAGGACCAGCGGGTCCCGTTTCTTCGGATTCGGTAAGGCATGAGCGCGTTCCCGATCCCTGGCGGCTTGAGTCGGATGCATGCGCACATTCGCCTGCTGCTCTTGCTGACCCTGCTCGTACGGGGCGGCATGTTTCTGGCCTATCCCTTGCAGGTGCGGGTCGATGACAATCAGAACGGGCAACGTTACCTGATCGACAGGTTGCTGGAGGGCGACCTGCTGATCGGCAATGTCCGCTACAACACCGGTTACCCGCTGGTTATCGCCCCCGCGGCTGCTGCGGGTCAATTGTTCGGGCGGCTAAACGAACGTTTCGTCCTGCTTGTTCAGGTCACTCTCAGCGCCCTGATCCCCTTCCTGTTGTATGACCTGGCGCGCCGACACCATTCAAGGCGGGCCGGCCTTGTCGTGGCACTGCTGGCCCTGTTTGATCCCCATGGCCTGCAGTGGGCGCATTTGAGTCTGCCGATCTGGCTGGTGGCGCTGTGTTACACGTTGTCGATCTGGATTATGGACCGGGCCACGCAAAGGGGGTTGCCCAGGGGCCCGTTTCTGGTCGCCGGCGTCATTCTGGGTGTCGCGGTTTTGGCTCGACTGGTATTTGCGCCAGTGGTTGCACTGATCACTTTGACGTTGCTGTTTTCCAGACGATTCTCCATGCGCAAACGGCTGAACGCCCTGGTGGCCCTGGGCGTGGGCAGCCTGCTGGTGTTGGCCAGCTATTTCGTCCTTGTACATTATCCAGCTACAGGAACTTTCCGATTGAGTTGTGTTGGCGGCCATAATTTTCTCGAATCCCTCTATGAAGCAGATATCCCTGTCGTCGCGGCCAACGGCGAGGCCACGGCCCGACTGTTGAATTTAAGCGCTCTGCCGGCAAACTCACGGCCGGAAACGTCGCTGGGCTATGGCGATTGGCGAAATCCCGGCCCCTGGGTCACGCAAGAAGTGCAAAGGGAATTCCTGTCGCAATTGCCGCCTGAAGTTGTGCCTGAAACCATTGACATGCGGCCCGCCAATGATGTACTGACATGGAATCTGGGGCCCTGCGAAACAGATTCGCTGTTGTACGCCGTTGCGCTGGAAGCACTCGCTGCCAGACCCCTGCAATTTGTAGTATCGCTTCCCGGGGAAGTGCATGTATTGCTGCACCGAATTACACGTTGGCACCTTCCGCACATCGATTCGCTGGAAATCTATGATGACAGCGACTTACCCTTCCCGCTGCAAAGGGCGAGAGACCGGCAGGGCCTGTCCTATTTGAGAAATCCGCTCTGGCCCGCGCCAATGGCCGTCTATTCGGACACGCGTGACCTCCTGAACTGGACCAACCTGCTCATCGTTCCCGCCCTGGCCTGGGCGCTCCTTCGCGGGCGCGCGCTCTTTGTTCTGGCAGCGTTGACGCTCCTGTTTTGGGTGATTTTTCTGGCCGTGTTCGACTGGAGGGAAGGGCGCATCGTTGCGCCCCTGTGGCCGCTCTGGCCGCTGCTGATCGGCGGCATGCTGGCGGACCTTTGGCAGGGAATCAGCGCCTGGGCTGGCGCAAGGCGAGAATCCGCCCGCCCGTCACGCTGACGTAGACCCAGCCTTCCGGGCTGATGGCAACGTCCAGCGGTCGTTCTGGCCAGAAACCCTTGCCGAGATGATTCAACTTGCTGACGCTGTAAGTGTTCCCGCCGCGCTGCTGCGGAATGATGACCTCCGGCGCCAGTGGCTGTCCCAGTTCATCGAAGCGGATGACGCCCAGCGCGTAGCCACGTAACTCGGCCCGATGGCGCGAGCCGTGCAGGGTCACGAGCAGGGTATCACGCAAATCGGGCAGGGCGTCGTGGTTGTAATAGGCCATGCCCAGGGGCACGCTGCCCGTCGGCAGCGTCAGGGCCGGCGCAATGAAAGTCACGCAGTCGGTCGCAGCGGGTGTGGTCGGCAGGCGCAATTCGCCGCTGCACCAGGGCCAGCCAAAATGGGCGCCCGCCGTGATACGGTTGATTTCGTCGAGGGCGTCCCCCTGCGCTGCGTCCCCACGTCCGATGCTGTCCGTCGCCCACAGGGCCCCTCCCCGCAACGCAAGCCCGGCCGGCAGGCGCAGGCCGCGGGCCAGAGTGCTGCGCCGGCTGCCATCCGGCGAGTAGGCGAGAATGGAAGGCGCGTCACCTAGGTCACAGTGGCTGCAGGGCGCAGCCATTGACGCGTAAATTACCCCATCCGGGCCGACGACAAGATCGCCGCTGGCCTGGCCGCTTCGCAGAGGCAGATCGGCAACCAGTGTCTCTGCCGCCTGCGCGCCGGCAGGCAGGCGCAGAATGCCGGCACTGCTCAGGATGTAAAGGGAATTGTCGTGCCAGTCCAGACCCGTTGGTCGGAGCAGGCCTGAAAGCAGGCGCTGCGCAGTGTCTGGCAGGCGGTCGTCGTCGCTGTCGCGCAAGGCCCATACCTCGCCGCGCGTGGGGCTGGCCGCGTAAAGCGTGCCATCGGGCGCAACCGCCAGCGACGCCAGCGCCAGCGCTTCGTTTGTCGGCGACTGGTAGACCAGTTCCGCGCAGAACCGATCACCGTCAATCCATGGCGGGTCCAGAAAGCCCGGGCGATCGTCACAGTAAAGACGGGTGGTGTCCTCGCTCCGCACGGTCAGGGTTGCAAGCAGCAGCGTCGCCAGCAACAGGGCCGGCAGATACTGCCCAAGGTTAGGGTTTCCTGAATGTCCGCGACGTCGCTGCACGAAACCTCCGAATGACGCTACAATGACATTTTACACAAGCGTGTGGCAAACTACTCTGCCGGTGCCGCCGGTGCGCGGTCCGGGACAGGAAGGGTATGACGTCGACAACACTGCTTCGTTTCACAGTGCTGACCCTGTTGCTGGTAACGGGTTGCAGCGCCCTGCCCGGTCTGGGCGTTCTGACGGGCCAGGAATCCGATGAAGGCGAGGCCCTGCGCGCACTTGAAGTCATCGACCTCGTCATGGCCGACAAGAGCGGCGCGACGGACCCTTCACTGATCGCCGCCGCCGACCGCATCGAAGCGGCGACCGTTGGCGTGGACATCGTGGAAATACGCCGCAGCCTGAGCGAGGATGCCTTCGTCGTCAACCTGCTCTTTGTGCCCAACAGCCAACCCGACACGCAGACCCAGGCGGGTCAGGTCGATTTTTACAGCGCTATTCAGCGCGCCATCGAGTTGACCTGGCGCGGCACCGTCGCGGAAAGCGTGGGCAGCAGTTTGCTGCGGGTCAACCTGATCTCGCCGTGGAACATCTCCACCCTGGACAGCGGACCTGGCTTTGCCGGTGTGGTCTTCCTGATCTCCGAGATCGAACGCCAGGACGCGCTGGCCTATCTGGAGGGCCCGCGCGACCTGCTGGACTTCTTTGACCTGATCGCGGAAGGCACGATGCTCTACGAGAGTCCCGAGGGGGGCGTGCTGTACAATGGGGATCCCAACCACCCACTTTTCCTGTTGAATGCGGCCGGTCAAACCGGATGACGAGCGCGAGGAGGACGGCCCGATGACCGAAATCCGTCGATACAACCCGGCCAGTGAGAGGCGGGCGCTGCAGCGTCCGCGATTTGCCTGGGAGAGTGAGGAGACGCTGGTTGACGAGCGGCGCAAGCTGCGTAACCGCGTCCGCGCCTTCTTCAGTGAACACATCGTTCGCAACCTGTTTCTGCTGCTGATTGTAATCACGCTGTTGGACGCCAGCGTGATGCGCGGGCTGCTGGGCTTCCTGGAAGGCGCCGTGCCCTATATCGGCCGTTTCCTGTTGCTGGGGGCCTTCATCATCGGCCAGTTCGGCCTGATGTTCTGGTTCCTTGGCCGGGCGCGCGCCTACACCATCTGGCCTGGCTCTGACACGCAGGGTGTCAGCTTCGAGGATTACCGCGGTCAGCCGGAGCTGCTGGCGCAGGCGCGGCAGATCGTGACGCTGGTGCGGGGCGTGCGGGCCTTCGAGGCAGCCGGCGGCGAGCCGCTCAACGGTCTGTTGCTGGAAGGGCCGCCCGGGACGGGCAAGACCTGGCTGGCAAAGGCCATCAGCACCGAGGCGGGCGTGCCCTTTTTCTACATTGATGGCTCGGGCATGCAGTCTATGTTCTTCGGCATCGCCCCGCTGAAGGTGATGAACCTTTATCGCAAGGCGCGCAAGGCGGCCAGGGACTATGGCGCTTCCATCATCTTTATCGATGAAATCGACGCGGTCGGTTCTCGCGGCGGTGTGGCGCGCAAGCGCGAGGAGTACCGTGAGGGCGCGCCCTTCACACGCCTGCCGATCATGTTCGGCGGAATGAACGGCGCCAACGTCGGCCTGCTCAGCACGCTGTTGGTGGAGCTAAGCGGTTTCGGCCAGGAACACGGCTGGATGGCGCGCAAGAAGAAATGGTGGTACCGCAACATCCTGCGCAAGCCCTTCCCGCGGCCGCCGAAACGGGTACTGACGATTGGCGCGACCAACCGCGTCCACGCTCTGGACGACGCACTGATGCGCCCCGGCCGCTTCGACAAGAAGGTGCGCGTCGACGTACCGGACCTGGAGGGTCGGCGCGATATCCTCGAGTATTACCTTTCGAAGATGGCCCATGACGACACCATGGACCCGCTGACGCTGGCGGTCGAGACGCAACGCTATACACCGGCGGACCTCAAGTACCTGCTCAACGAGGCCTTGCGCCATGCGCTCTTCGACGGGCGCACGGCCATGAGCTACCGGGACTTTGCCCACGCCCAGCCTGAGCACGAAATGGGGCTACGCGAACCCATCAAGAATTTGACGCACAAGACCAAACGCCGGCTGGCGGCGCATGAGGCGGCCCACGCCATCGCCGTACGCCTTTATCGGCCGGACTGGCGCATCGCGCGCATCACCATCATTCGCCAGGGTCGCGCGCTGGGCCACGTGTTGCCGATGCCCGCAACCGAAAGCTACGAATACATCAGCACCGAGGACTCACTGCGCAACCGACTGCGCATCTCCGTGGCGGGCAAGGCCGGTGAGATGGAATACGGCGGTGAACACGAGCAAACACTGGGCGTTGGTGGCGACTTTATGAACGTGCGTATGGTGCTGCGGCGGATGGCCGCCGCCGGCATGTTCGGCCCACTCGGCATCGCCGACGAGCCGGAGACCGTGCGTGAAGTTCGCCAGATGATGGAAGAGACATTCCTGCAGGCGCTCGACGAAGTGCGTGTGGATCTGCGCCTGCACATGGAGATGGGCGAGGCCCTGATCGACCTGTTGATGGAGAAGGAAGAGCTCTTCTCGACCGATATCGAAAGCTTTTTCGACGGCTACGGGCTGTATACGCCGAAACCGCAAATTGGCGAGGGCCAGCAGGCGGACGATCCACGGCAACTCGAACACTGAGGCAGACCCGTGTGTGGTGCGGCCAGCGGCCACGCCAGCGACCGCCACCGCGAATGCGGCGCCAACTGTCGCTGGACGCGCCGGCCGACGTCACTGCGACTGGCAGCCTGGTATCGTGGCAGGCGGTGACGGGGGCGACTGGTTACAGACTGGAGTTGCGGCGCGCGGGTGCGCAAGTGGTGGTGGCGGAGACTGGAGCGGCAGGGGGCGGGGCAGTGCGCTACCGGCTGGAAGAGCTGGAAGCGGGCCGGGTGTTGTTGAGTTCCGCGTCTAACGAAACGTTCATACGAACGCGACCATAGCCCGCGGTTTGCGGGTAGAATTCACAGGGAAATGCGGGTGCGATCGGCCCGAGTGCAGGTGCGCAAGCATTGATCTGGCTTCATATCCCGCAGGGGCTGCCAAATATGTCATCCAAGCAGATCGAGGCACGACGCGAGCGCTTACACTGGGAAGAGGAAGAATCCTGGGTCGAGCGGCGTCAACGCCTCCCCTGGCGCATCCGGCGTTTCATTAAGCGCATCCTGATCCCCGGGTTGTTGCTGGCGCTTTTCGTGGGTGTGTTGAGGGATGCCGAGTTCACGCGCAGCATCATCCCCTTTGCGGGCCAGGTGCTGCAGATCCTGCTGTTCATGCTGATCTTCGTTTCACAATTCATTCTGCTCTTCTGGTTCCTGGCGCGCACGCGCAGCTACACCATCATGCCCGACTCCGGCGGCGACGGCATCAGCTTCGATGACTATCGCGGCCAGCCGGAGATTCTCGAGCAGGCGAACCAGATCGTGACACTCTTGCGCGGCGTAAAGGTATTCGAACAGTCGGGTGGCGAGCCACTCACCGGCCTTTTGCTGGAGGGGCCGCCTGGCACGGGCAAGACCTGGCTGGCGCAGGCCATCAGCACCGAGGCCAGGGTCCCTTTCCTTTACATGGACGCGTCGGGCCTGCAGGCCATGTTCATTGGCGTTGGGCCGATGAAGGTGATGGGCCTGTTTCGCAAGGCGCGCAAGCTGGCGAAGCGCTACGGCGCCGCCGTGATCTTCCTCGACGAGATTGACGCCATCGGCTCGCGTGGAGGCGTGGCTTCGGTGGAAGAAGAAGATGGCGGCACGGGCGGGATGTACGGCGGCACCGGCGGCAGTTCCGGCGGCATGGGCGTGTTGAGCACCATGCTTATCGAGATGGATGGCTTCAGCCAGGAACATGGCCGACGCGCGCGCTGGCGCGCCTGGTGGTGGAAAACCGTGCGCCGGCGCAAGCCGCCGCCGCCGGAACGACGGGTGCTGGTTATCGGCGCCACCAACCGCATGGCGGCGCTGGACCCGGCGCTGCTGCGGCCAGGCCGCTTTGACAAGAAGCTGCGGGTGGACGTACCCGACATGGAGGGACGGCGCGAGATATTCGAGTACTATCTCGAGAACTACGCCCACGAAGCGGACATGGAGTCAGCGATTCTCGCGTCCGAGACGCCCGGCTACACGCCTGCGGACATCAAGTATTTGCTCAATGAGGCCTTGCGCTACGCTTTCTTCGACGGGCGCACGCTCATTCGCTATCAGGACTTCATGCATGCGAAGCCCGAGCACGAGATGGGGCTGCGTTCGACGCTGAAGTACATGGACCCCGAGGCCAAACGCCGCCTGGCGACGTATCAGGCCGGTGTGGCGTTGGCCGTGCGCCTGTTTATGCCCTCGCACCGCATCAGCCGAATCACCATCCTGCGTCAGGGGTCTTACTACGGCCACGTCTGGCATTACCCGGCGCAGGAATCCTACCAGGGCTTGCAGATCAAGCCAGAACTGATGGAGCGCGTCAAGGTCGCCGTTGCCGGCAAGGCCGCGGAAATCGAGTTCTGCGGCATCGGTTTCCAAAGCACGCTGGTCGGCCGGGACCTGAACCGCGCCTACGGCCTGCTGGCCGCCATGGCCAACGCCGGCATGCTGGGCACCATGGGCGCCACCAGTTCCATGGAATACGATCCATTCCGCGGCGGTCGCATCAAATGGACGCCGGAACAGGCGAAAGCCATTGAGGAAGCCTATCAGGACGTGTTGCGCGAGACGCGCGTCGCCCTGCGCCAGCACGCCGGGCTGATGGAGGAACTCGTGGAATTGCTGCTGGTGAAGGATGAGCTTCTCACAGACGAGGTGCGCGAATTCTTTGACCGTTACGGTCTGTCCACCCCGGAACCCACCATCGTCCGCGATGGTGAAGAGTTCCACATTTTCCCCCGCCTGGAGAGCGGCGAGCAGCCCGTAGTGAACCGGCTTCCGACCTGATCCCGGAGCCGTGAGCCGCACGCCATGGATTCCCGTCTGATCGAATTCGTTCGCGCCCTGCGCGCCGCCGGCGTGCGCGTGTCGCTGGCGGAAAGTCAGGATGCCGGTGAAGCGCTGGCAGCGGTCGGCGTGGCGCAGCGCGAACGCTTTCAGGCGGCCTTGCGCGGCACCCTGGTCAAGGAAGCGCGCGACCAGGCGATCTTCGACTATTTTTTCCCGCTCTTCTTTGGCAGCGGCCAGCCACCCATGAGCGATATCCCCGCCGACATGACGGAGGAACAGCGCGATGCCTTGCGCGATGCGCTCATGTCGCTGGCCGGCGACGTCGCGGCCCTGAACGACCTGCTGCGGCAATTGCTGGAAGGTCAGCAGTTTTCTGAATCGCAATTGCAGCAGCTGGGCGAGCAAAGCGGTCTGGCCGACGGCGAGTCGTTGACGCAACGTCGCTGGTACGAAAGGCGTATGCGACGCGCGGCCGGGCTGACGGAGCTGGATCAGCTCGTTCAGGAGTTGTTGCAGTCCCTGGAAGCGTTGGGAATGGCCAGGGAGACGCGCGAACAACTGCGCGAGATGCTGCAGCAGAATGCCACTGCGCTAAGTGAACAACTGTCGCAGCACGTGGGCAGCAACCTGGCGCAACAGATGGCGGCGCGCGGGCCTGAACGGCCCGGCGACCTGCAGGACGTCCCCTTCAACCGCCTGCGACACGGCGAGGTCGAGGCGCTGCGCGAGGAGTTGCAGCGTCTGGCGGCGCGCCTGCGCACCCGCGCGGCCCTGCGTCAGCAGCAAGCCCGCGATGGCAAGCTGGATCCGCGCCGTACCTTGCGGGCCAGCCTGCGGTACGGCGGCCTGCCGCTGGAAATCCGGCATCGCGCGCGTCGCCGGAAACCGGTTCTGGTGCTGCTCTGTGATCTGAGTACCTCAATGCGGCACTGCGCCGCTTTCCTGCTCATGCTGGTATACCAGTTGCAGGACCAGGTTGCCCGCACCAGCAGCTTTGTCTTCATCGACGATCTGGTGGATATCAGTGATCACTTCGCCGGTCACCAACCGCGAGAAGCTCTGTTGCGGGTTATGCGCGAGAACCCGCCCGGCCATTACAACACCGACCTTGGCCGCAGTCTGGCGACACTCTGCGAGCGGCACGGAGACTGTGTCGATCCGCGAACAACGCTGATTATTCTGGGCGATGGCCGCAACAACTACAACGACCCGCGCCTTGACCTGGCGCAACAGTTGCAGCGCCGCAGTCATCGCCTGTTCTGGTTCAACCCCGAGCCCGGCGACAACTGGGGCAGCGGCGACGGCGACATGCCGCAGTACGCTCGCCACGCCGATGGAGTCTATTCCGTGCGGACCCTGCGTGAACTGGCCGGCGCGGTGGACGAGATTCTCGCGGCGCGCTGAGCGCGGTTCAGGGCAGCACCTCGATCTCAATTTCATAATCGCGGGCGTCTTCCAATGTCATCCACCAGGGTCGCACCAGCTCGTAGTCGCAGTCGCCTGTCACGTCCAGTTGCAATTGCAGGCGAATGCGGCGCGCCCCGCTGTCGCGTTGAAAATAGAGGACGTCATGCGCAGCGGCGCAGCCCCGGGCCACGCTCCACAGACCCGCCAGCGCGCGGCCATCGCCGAAATCAAAGGCCCGGCGCGTCACCGGCTGGCGACAGAGTCGGCTGTTGTCGGCGAGATCGAAGAAGTTGGTCAGTTCGTCGGCGCTGCGAAGCACGAAAAGTTGACCAGCGGCGTCTCGCGCGGCTTCAAAGCAGATGCCTGCCATGACGGCATTGGCATCCGCTTCCGGAATCGGCGGCGTGGGCACGGGGACGTCCTGCACAGCCACCCCCTGTGGCAACTCTGCGACGAGGTTGCAGCCCGCCAGGATCATGAGAAAAACCGCCGCAATGCATCGCAGGAAATGGTCGGACGTGGTAGGATAACGCCACATACAGCCGGGACCCCCATTCCACAGGAGCATGAATGCGCATACTGGTCATCTCGGATATTCACGCGAATCTTGACGCCTTCGATGCAGTTCTGCAAGACGCCAACGGGCAGTGGGACTATGTGTGGTGTCTGGGGGACGTGGTGGGCTATGGTCCCGACCCCAACGAGTGCGTTGAACGACTGCGCGAGTTACCGCATCTCTGTCTGGCCGGCAACCATGACTGGGCCGCGCTGGGTCGGCTGGACCTGAACAGTTTCAATCCTGAGGCGCGCCATGCCGTCGGGTGGACGAGCGGAGCTCTTTCAGGCAACAGCCGCGTCTGGCTGGAAGCCTTGCAGACGACCTTCGTTGCCGGTGACTTCACGCTGGCACATGGCAGCCCGCGCGAACCTGTCTGGGAATACATCTTTGAAGCCAGTGTGGCTGCCCAGAATTTTCCGCATTTCGAGACTCCCTTTTGCCTGGTGGGCCATACGCACCAACCCGCCATTTATGAACAACAAAACGGTCCTGGATCGGTTGACATGGTCTTGCCGGACCCGCGCCAGCGCCGCCAACTGAACGGCCGGCGTCAGATCATAAATCCTGGCAGCCTCGGCCAGCCACGGGACCAGAACCCGCGCGCGGCCTACGCCTTGCTGGACTTGCCGGACGGTGTCTGGGAATACCGGCGCGTTGCCTATGACGTGAACGCCGTTCAGGACCGCATGCGGCGGGAGGATTTTCCGGAGCGTCTGGTAAGGCGACTGGAGTATGGCTGGTAGGTCTGGTACGGAGACGGAGGGGCCAGGCACGTCCCTTCGCCCCTGGCTGGCGCAAATCTGGCGTCTGGCGGAGCGTCGCCGTCACGCAGAGAACGACTGGGTCGGAACTGGCGAACTGGGTGAGTTCATGGACGCCAGTCCTCCGCTCGTCAACCGCATGGTTACGCGACTGCGTCGCGATGACCTGTTGCTCCATGAGCCTTACCACGGTGTCCGCCTGACCGATGAAGGACAGCGCGTGGCCTTGCAGGAATTGCGGCGCCAGCGCATCGTCGAGGTGTTTCTGGAGCGGGTTATGGGCTTCGGCTGGCACGAGGTCCATCCGGAAGCCAGCCGGATGTGCAGCGGTCTGGATGACCTGCTGGTCGAACGCATGGCCGAGATGAGTGGTCGGCCACGGCGTTGCCCGCATGGCGAGCTTATTCCGGCGCCAGACGGAAACCTGACGCCGATGGAGGACCGAACGCTGTCCGGCATTGAGCCAGGGGAGGGCAGCTTGCGTGTGACCCGCGTGCTGACGCGTGAGCCTGATCGGCTGGAATACCTGGCGGCGCTGGGGTTACGGCCGGATACGGAACTTGAAGTCATTCACACTGCGCCTTTCGAAGGGCCCCTGCAGCTGCGCATCGGGCGCGAGTACCGCATCATCGGCCACAGCCTGGCTGAACTGATTTGCGTGGCGCCTGTTCCATAGGGCAGGGAAATGCGTGTACAATCTGGTAGGTCCTGATGTGGAGTTCCAGCATTCACATGGCAATACGCCATCGATTTTCTGCTTTCGTTTCGCTTGCACTGGTACTGTTGTTTACCATGCCCGTCCACACGCAGGATGAGCCGCTCGCCACACCCACTGCCGTCCTGATAACGGACTTCAACTTCGAATTTCAGGGCTGGAACAACTGCGGTCCGGCTACCCTGACCAACGCCCTGACGCACTTTGGCTACCAGAACGACCAAATGCGCGCGGCCAACTGGCTCAAGCCCAACCGCGAAGACAAAAACGTGACCCCCCGGGAAATGGTGGATTTCGTCAATAGCGAAGTGCCTGAACTGCCGGTACGCGCGCTCGCACGCAGTGGCGGAGACCTGCAGCTGCTGCGACGTATCATCGCTGCCGGCTACCCTGTCATTGTCGAGAAGGGCTATGAGCCGCCACCCGGCGACCTGGGCTGGATGGGTCATTACCTCTTGCTGATCGGCTATGACGACGACAGGCGCGAGTTCACTACCCACGACAGTTACCGTGGCCCACAGAAGATCTACAGTTACGATCAAATCAACGAATACTGGCAGCACTTCAACCACAGCTACATCGTGTTGTTTGAGAGCGTTGAAGAACAGCAGTTGCTGGACCTGCTGGGCGAGGACGCTGACCCGCAGCAGAACATCCTGCTGACGCTGGAAGAGCAGCGTCTGGCCGTGACAGAGGACCCGGAGAACCCTTTCCTGTGGTTCAACATTGGCAGCAACTACGTGGCGCTGGCGCCGGTCTATGGCCGCCAGGCCTGGGAATATGCTGCCCTGGCCTATGACGAGGCGCGCCGCTACGGTCTGCCCTTTCGCATGCTGTGGTACCAGTTTGGCCCACTCCAGGCCTACAACGCGATCGGTCGCTTCCAGGACACCCTGACCCTGGCCAACGTCAACCTGAATGACGGTGGCGGCCACTTTGTTGAGGAGATCTGGTACCACGTCGGCAAGGCCCGCGAGGGTATGGGGCAGAACCGGGTCGCGATGGAGAATTACCGGCGCGCCCTCGAAGTGAACCGCAATTTCAGCGCCGCGCGCGATGCGCTGGAAACCTTGCAGGCCGGCCAGGCGACTGGCTAGCCCGGCCCCGCGACAGTCTGGCCCGCATACGCTACACTCCGGTCGTCGACCGGCAGCAGGAGGATCGCAGGTGCAGAAGGTCCCTTACGACGACACGCCTCCACTTGCCGGTATCGGCACACGTTTCCTGGCGCTGGTCATCGACACCATCATCCTCGCGGTCCTGCGTCTTTTCCTGATGATTCTGTTGGCACCGCAGACCCTGGCGCAGGAGTTCATGCTTGCCCTGATTCTCGACATCGGCACGACCGTCCCTTATTACTGGTACTTCTGGACGCGCGCCGGCGGGCAGACGCCAGGCAAGAGCCTGTTGCGCATCCGCGTCGTGGCTGAGGGCGGCGAGGACCTGAATGACCGTCAGGCTCTGTTGCGTGTTCTCGGCTACTATCTCGGTCAATTGTCGATCGGCCTCGGCTTTGTCTGGGCGGCCTTCAATCGCGAGCAGCAGGGTTGGCACGACAAACTGGCCCACAGCCTGGTTGTCGCCAGCGACCGGCCGGCACGCCTTATCCCGCGGCAAAAGATGGACGATCGTCTGTAACGGGCGCTGAACCAGTTGTCTTGTCTCACGTAGATCATCTGTAGGAAACACCTGTGTGTATCCGGGGCAGACAGCAGGGGTGTCAAACGGCAGCAACGGGAATCCCGGACAGTGAAGGCTGCAGCGGTCTGGTCAAGGGAAGAGCGAGCATATGAAACCCAAGAGGCAGGAAGTGGAACTGGCGGTTTTCGGCAAACGTTTTGTGGCCCTTTTGGTCGATGGCATTGTGCAGGGATTCATTATCGCCCTGATACACCTGGGCGTGGGCATGGGGGGTGTGGGCAATTCCCTGCAATTGCTGCTGGCCATGCTCTATGGCTGGTATTTCCTGACACGCCATGACGGCCAGACGCCGGGCAAGAAGCTGATGAACATTCGCGTCATCAAGGAAGACGGCTCTGCGATTGGCGACGGCGATGCAATCATTCGCGTGCTGGTCGGCTGGATCAGCGGCGCCGTGTTTCTGATTGGCTACATCTGGGCCCTGTTCGACCAGCGAAACCAGACCTGGCACGACAAGGCGGTCGGTTCTCTCGTCGTTAACGCCTGAAGCAGCCGCTTCAACTGCAGGGCAGTGAGCGTTTCCTTCTGGCAGGCCGACGGCAACCAGCCCGTCCACGAGGTGGACTTCCTCGTAGTCGGCGCGGGTCTGGTGGGCTGTGCGGCTGCGCTCTTCGCGGCCAATGCCGGGCGCCACGTCACGATCACCGACGCGCGCGACCTGGGGCTGGGCGCCAGCAGTCGCAACGCCGGCTTCATGATCACCGGCCTGGACAGTTATTACCATCGCGCCATTGAGCGTTACGGGCGCGCCGTCGTGCGTGAGATGTGGGGCCTCTCCGAAACGACACATCAACACCTGCATCATGTCATGGATGCTGCTGAAGGCGAGGTGCAAAGGCTGCGCTGCGGTTCCCTGCTGCTGGCCGAGAGCGAGGCCGAGGCCCGCGACCTCGAGCAGGCGGCACGGGCCATGGACGCAGACGGCATTGACGTACAGTTCCACGCTCGCGACCCCTTGCGGCGCGGATTCGATGCCGCCATCGAACAGGCACGTGACGCGGCTGTCCAGCCTTACGAACTGACGCAGGCCCTGTTTCAACAGAGCGGTGCAGAACTGATCGCCAACAACGAAGTCTGGCGAGTGGAAGCAGGCGAGGGTGAGGGCGTCCGCGTCCGCAGTCGGCGCTACACATTTGAGGCGCGCAAGGTCCTGGTCTGCACCAACGCCTGGTCGGCGACGCTGTTGCCCCATCTGGCGCAACATGTCGTGCCCGTGCGCGCCCAGGTGCTGGTGACGGCGCCCCTCAGGCAGGGCCCCCTGCTCAATACCTGCGGCTACAGCGACTATGGCTATATGTATTACCGTGACACTTTCGACGGGCGACTGTTGCTGGGTGGCGGGCGCAAGCAGAATCGCTGGCTTGAACACAACCGCCTCGACGAGCGCATCAGTGAACCCGTGCAGCGCACACTGGAGGCCTGGTTGCGCAGGCGCTTCCCGGACGTGGACGCGCCGGTGGAACGGCGTTGGGCCGGCATCATGGGCTTCAGCGCGGACGGTCTGCCCATTGTGGGCAGGGTGCCCGCTCTTGCGAACGCGGGCTACGCCGTCGCTTTCAACGGCCACGGCCTGGCGCTGGGCGCGGGCACGGCCGAGCGGGCCGTCGACCTGCTGTTACACGACCGGCACCCCGGCGCCGTCAGCGCGGAGCGATTGCTTTAGCTGTCACTCGTCGTGGATCACGCGGCGGAAGGCGCGCAGGGTGCCGGTGACGTCCTCGTGGCCCCAGATGTTGCGCCCGATGACGCCGCCGCGCACGCCGGCCTGCAACAGGTCACGAAACATCGCAAGCGCGTCCTCAAGAGTATCCGTCTGCGGTCCGCCGGCGGCCACCAGCGGCAACGGGCAGCGGTCCACGATCTGCGTATGCGCCGCCAGATCGCCGCACCAGGGCGTCTTGACGACGTCCGCGCCGACCTCGGCCGCGCAACGCACGCCCCAGGCGATGTCCTCCGGGTTGTAGACGATTTCGTTGTTGGCGCCGCGCGGGTAGACGTGGCAGATCACCGGCAATTCGTGACGGGCGCCTGCTTCGACGGTATCGGAAAGGATGCGCAGATACTTCACCTCGCTGTCGCCACGCACAAAAATGACGACGGCGATGGCGTCGGCGCCAAGGCGCAGGGCCTCCTCGACCGTGACGAATTGTTCGATGGCCGTGTCGTCGGTGCGCACGAAGCTCGACTGGACAATGAGAGGAACTTTTCCTGCGTAAGGCCCCCAGAGGGCCGCGGCCGTGCCCTTGTGCATGGTGACGGCGTCCGGCGGGCCGGCCATGACTGCCGCAAGCGTGTTGCGCAGGTTTAGCAGACCGGCGGGGATGCCGGCCTGGTAGCCAATGTAATGGTCGATGGCCACCGAACAGAGGTTGCCGGAGGGATTGGCGAAGATGCGGCTCAAACGAATTTGCTTGCCGAGGCCCATGTGCTGCAACTCCTTGTGTGTGGGAAAGGGTGAAATTAACCGGCGCGCGCGATGAAGTCGTGGATCTCCGGCAAGGGTGGTACGCCGGTCAGGCCGGGCTGCGTGGCCTTGAGCGCGGCGGCGGCCGAGGCGATGTGCGCGCATTCCCGCACAGGGTTCCCTTGCGCCAGCGCCAGCGCCCAGGCGCCGTGAAAGACGTCGCCGCAACCGTTGGTATCCACAACGTCCACCGGGAAAGCAGGCTGGTGATGCAGTCCGTCGGCATCCAGCAGCCAGCAGCCCTGTTCACCGGCGGTGGCTGCCACGACCGAGCGTTTTGAGGTCCACAGGCGCTGCAAGGCCTCCTGCGTCGTGTCGCAGCCACTCCAGCGTAGCGCGAACTCCTGCGAGAGAATGAGATGATCGACCAGCGCCAGAAGCTCCTCAAAGAGCGGCCCTTCACCGCGCTCAAAGTCGGCCACGATGGGGATGCCGGCGGCCCGCGCGACGCGGGCGGCGCGCAACTGGCCCTGAACATTGTAGGTATCGACGAAGAGCACCCGCGCCGCCTCGATCACCTCCGCCGCCGGCAGCGTCTCATGTGCACCAAGCGAGCCATCGCTGTAGGCAAAAATGGTGCGGGTGTGGTCCTCGTCACCCAATACGACGATGGCGTGGATGGGGCTGCCTTCCTTGACACGAACCACAGGCGAAACGTCCACGCCGGTGCGTTGCAATTCATCTTCAATGAAGAGCGAGAGTTCGTCACGACCCAGTTTGCCCGCGTAGGCGCAACTGCCACCCATGCGCGCCGCCGTAAGCAGGGCGGCGGCGGTCAGGCCGCCGACACGGCGCTGGCGCCGTCGCACGCGGATCTTGGTGTCCCCGGCCGGGTAGCGTACGACATAAAGGGCGTCGTCGACCGCGGCGCAGCCCAGCCCCAGAACGTCCCAACGCTTGTCCATCGGCCGCTCCGGCGTCACATGTTTACGTCGAGGATGAAGCGCGCCGCCGGACTGAGCCGCTTCCAGGTGGCCTCGCGCAGATAGCGCTGCTGGTCCAGTTGCTGCGGCTGCTCCCGGCGACAAAAGTAGGAATGCAGGGCGCGGCGGCGTTGGCCGGAGCCGTTGAAGGTGCCGCCGTGCCAGGTGTGGGAATTGAAGATGACGACCGTGCCCGCCGGCGCTTCCAGCAACTGTTGGTCGGGATGCGGCGCCATCGGGTCGTCCAGGGCATCCTGCGGCATCTGGCCGTTGCGCTGCGAGCCGGGCACGACGCGCGTCGCGCCGTTGGCCGCGCTGAAGTCGTCCAGCAGCCAGATCGAGTTGCAGACATGATAATCGTCGGCCGCCACCGCTTCGTGCCAGTCCTGATGCAGCGGCTGCAGGCCACTGCCTGGCAAGGCCGCGCGAAAATTGAGCGAGGAAAGTCGGAAATCCGCGCCCAGTACATGCCAGATGGCGGCCAGCACGCGCGGGTGGGTGAAGCAAAGGTCGTAGCGCGGGTCCTTGTTGATGAGGTCGGAGAGTCGGTCGGCGCCGGTTTCCTGATGCACCTCAAGGCCGGCGGCCGCGCCTTCCCCGGCTACCAGTTCGTCGGCGCGGGCGCCCAGCTGGTAGACTTGCTCCGGCAGCAATATGTCTTTCAGGGGCAGATATCCATCACGGGACAGTTGCACCTTTTCTGCCTCGCTCAGGGTGTCCGGCCGCACGCCGCAGGCAGCCAGCGCTGTCTTCATGTCCATGGCGACTCTCCCCTCATGTTGACGGCCCGGCGCGGAGTATAGCACCCTTGACTCCCGCCTGATATGTGCCAGACTCGCCCTGATGGCCCTTAGCATTCTCAGCCTGGTTTATCTGCTCTGCGCGCTGCTGCTGATTCTGCAAGCCCTGGGAACAGCCGTGCTCTTGCTGGCCTACTGGCGGACTCGGCATCAATCGCTGACGCCGCCGCCCGTGACGGCCTGGCCGCGCGTGGCGGTGCAATTGCCCGTCTACAACGAGCGTTACGTCATCGAACGACTGCTGGCGGCCGTCGCGGCGCTGGATTACCCGCGCCAGAGTCTGAAGGTCCAGGTGCTGGATGACTCCAGCGACGAAACCAGCGCCATCGTGTGCCGTATGCTGCCGACCCTGCGCGCGCAGGGGCTTGACATCCAGCATCTGCAGCGGGCGCAACGCACAGGTTACAAGGCGGGGGCGTTGGCCGAGGGTCTCGCGCAGCTGGATTGCGAACTGGTGGCCGTTCTCGACGCTGATTTCGTGCCGCCGCCGGACTTCCTGCGGCGGACGGTGCCGCATCTGGTGGCGGACGGACGCATCGGCATGGTGCAGACGCGCTGGGGGCATCTCAACTGGCCCGACAACGCGCTCACGCGCGGCCAGGCGCTGGCGCTGGACGGCCACTTCATCGTCGAGCAGACGGCCCGCAACCGCGCCGGCTGGTTCATCAACTTCAGCGGTTCCGGCGGCGTTTGGCGACGCTCCTGCATTCTCGAGGCCGGCGGCTGGAGCGCGTTGACGCTGACCGAAGACCTTGACCTCAGCTACCGCGCGCAACTGGCCGGCTGGCGCTTTCTGTATCTGCCGGACGTGGTCGTTCCGGCGGAAGTGCCGCCACAGATGGCCGCATGGAAGCAACAGCAGGCGCGCTGGGCGCGCGGCAGCACGCGTACCCTGATCGGCCTGCTACTGCCGCTGTGGCGCGCGCCTTTGCCACCTGCGCAACGTATCATGGCCACTCTGCACCTGTGCCAGTATCTGCCGCACCCGTTAATGCTGCTGATGTTGCTGTTGACACCGCTGCTGCTGTTGGGTGGCGGCTTTGAGGCCTTGTTGCCGGGTCCGCTGGGCCTGGCGGCGCTGGTGCCGGCGCTGTTGTACTTGCTGAGTCAATATGCGCTTTATCCGGACTGGCGACGACGTCTGCGCGCCTTCCCGCTGCTCCTCTTGCTGGGCACGGGTATGACCTTCAACGCCACCCTGGCGGTGCTGGCCGGTCTGGGATCGGGCGCGGCGGAGTTTCGTCGCACGCCCAAGTTTGCGCAATCCTGGGCGGTCAGCCGCTACGCCCTGCGCATCGACCGGACTCTGGCCGGCGAGTTGCTGCTGGCCGCCTACGCGCTGGCGGCCACGTTGATCGCCCTGGCGCACTATCCCGCGCTGGTCCCCTGGCTGGCGCTCTACTGCCTGGCCTTTGCGCTGGTCGCGGGCCTCAGCCTGCGCGACCAGTGGCTGTTGGCGCGCCCGCGTCCATGACGCGCCTGGCCGTTCTGGCCGATATCCATGGCAATTTGCCCGCTCTGGAGGCCGTCATCGCCGACATGGAGGGCGAGCACCTGGACCAGGTCATCGTCGCCGGCGACCTGATCAACATCGGCCCCTTTTCCAGAGAGGTGCTGGAGACGGTCTTCGATCGGGGCTGGGTCGCCATCCGCGGCAACCACGAACATTACCTTCTCGATCAGGTCGCCGTATGTCCGGCAGGGGAACGGCGCGACTGGGCCTTTCTGGATTTTCTGGCAGAGCAACTCGGTGACGCCTGGCTGGCGCGCCTGGCCGTCATGCCTGACGAACTGTCCCTGAGATTCGCAGACGCGCCGCCCTTGCGGGTGGTGCATGCCTCGCCGGGCAATCCCTTCAGGACCGTCACGGCGGTTACGGCCGAGAGTGATGCGCTGGCCATGCTGGCCGGTACGGACGAAAGCCACATCGTTGCGGGTCACTACCACATGGCCTTTGAACGTAACCTGGCGGACTGGCAATTCATCAATCCTGGCCCGGCAGGCACACCCCATATCGGCCTGCATGACGCCAGTTACGCCATTCTCGAAGGCGACGAACGTGGCTGGCGCGTCGAACACCGGCGCGTGCCTGTGGACTACAGCGCTCTGTACAAGGAGATGCAGCGTCTGGGTTATGTCGAGCGCTTCGGGCTGCGCGGCCACATCATAGTCGAGCAATTTCGATACGCACGGCCGCTGTTTGTGTCCTTCAGGCGCTGGATGCGGCAGCAACATCCCGAGCAGGAGTGGACATATGCCCGGCTGAACGAATTTTTGTCGGGCGGTCATTTGTGGCAGTATCTTGCGCCCGTGTACCAGTTCAACCGGCATCTGCTCGACCCCGCTCCGATTGACCGGGAACAGGCCGACAGGTAGACTGGCGCAGGGGGTTGTGATGGAATGGCAGACATGGGTGACTTAAAATCTCCTGCCTTAACCGGCGGGCGGGTTCGAAACCCGCCAACCCCATGGCCAGGCCGGAAACGCCGGCATTCCAGCTGACAAACAGGAGGCCACGACCCTGCGCCTCGGCATTATCGGCCTGCCCAACAGCGGCAAGACCACCCTCTTCAACGCATTGACCGGCCAGGACATCGCCACGGGCGCCGCAGCCGGTCGCTTCGAGGTGCACACGGCGGTCGTGCGCGTGCCGGACGAACGGGTGGACCAACTCAGCCTCATCTATCAGCCGCGCAAGACGACCCACATTCAGGTCACCTACAGCGATATTGCCGGCCTTGAGCGGGGCGTGAGCGAAGCCGGGATTCAGGGGCGCTTCCGCCAGGAACTGGAACAGGTGGATGGCTTCGTGCTGGTATTGCGCGCCTTTGAAAACGATGCCGTGCCGCATCCATACGACAAGGTGGACCCGGCGCGCGACCTGGACATGCTGGATGCCGAATTGCAGCTGCATGACCTGGTGGCGCTGGAGACGCGGCTGGAACGCATCGACAACGAGGTCCGACTAAAGGGACGCCGTGTCGCCAAAGAAGTGCGTGACGAAGGCGAGTTGCTCGTCTCCCTGCAGCAGCACCTGGAGGAGGGTCGCCCGCTACGCGCCTGCGCCCTGACGCCGACACAGCGAAGCGCCCTTCGCGGCTTCGGCTTTCTCACGCTCAAGCCGATGTTGATTGTCCTGAATGTGGACGACTCCCGGGTGGAAGCCGATGTCGCCTTGCCCGCAACAGGGCCTGGCATGCTGGTCACCGCCCTGCGCGGCCGCCTGGAGGCCGAAATCGCGACACTCGAAGCGGAGGATGCCGCGATCTTCATGGAGGAGTTTGGCATTCAGGAACGTAGCGCGGACAAGGTCATCCGACTTTCCTTTGCGTTGCTGCAGCTGCGCTCCTTCTTCACCCTCAACGAAAATGAATTGCGCGCCTGGAGTCTCCCGTCCGGCTCGGGCGCGGCCGAGGCCGCCGGGGTGGTGCACAGCGACATGCAGCGGGGATTCATCCGCGCCGAGGTGATGCGCAGCGAGGACCTGCTGGCCGCGGAAGGGCGCGAGGCCGATTTACGACGCGCCGGTCAGTTGCGCCTTGAGGGTCGCGACTACGAAGTGCAGGACGGCGACGTGCTCCGCATCCGCTTCAATGTCTGAAGAAGCGTTGCGCGGCCATGCGCGGCGGGCGGGTCGTTTGCTGGTCGCTTCGGGCATAGCGCCGCCGGAAGCCGGCGGGCCCGCCACCTGGCTGCAGGACGTCCTGCCGGCGCTGCAGGCGCAGGGCTGGGAACTGGAGGTCATAAGTTTCGGCGACGCCAGCCCGGACGGGCCATCCTGGCCGTTGAAACGCATTCCGCGCAGCATCCCGCCGCTGCGCCTGGCCCGCTATGCCGGCGCCGCCTGGTCCCGGATGCGCGGCGCCGATTTGGTGCTGCACACCACGCCCGGCCTGCCACTGCCCCCTGGTGGACCGCCGCGCGTCTACCGCATCGTGGGCGACCAGGCCTGGGAGCGCAGCATCCGGCGAGGCTGGATTCCGCCGGATGAGGACATCGAACGCTTCCAACTCCAGCGTTACGGACGTCTGGTCGAGTTGCAAAAGACGCTTCGCTCGCGGGAGTTGCAGCGGGCCCGCCGCGTCATCGTGCCCGGGGAATGGCTGCGCCGACTGGTGACCGGCTGGGGCGTGATGCCGACGCAAATCCAGGTCATCCCCAACGCCTTGCCGCCGCTGGCCGCCACGCCAGCCCAGGACCAGGTCGTCGCACGCCAGCAACTGGGCCTGGACGACCAGCCCTTGCTGCTCACCGCCGCGCGCCTGAACCCCTGGAAGGGCATCGACCAACTCTTGTCAGCGCTGGCGCAGGTGCCACAGTTTCGACTAATCGTCGCCGGTGACGGGCCGCAACGCCCGGCGCTGGAAAGACAGGTTGAACAATTGAAGCTGGAGCCGCGGGTGCGCTTCATGGGGCAGATCACCCGCCCGCAGCTGGCGCTTTACATGCAGGCGGCGGACTGGTTCGTGCTGTATTCCGGCTACGAAGGGCTGTCTCATTCCCTGCTGGAGAGCCTGCAAGTCGGCACGCCGGTCATCGCCAGCGATCGCTGCGGCAACCCGGAAGTGGTCACGCAAGACCAAAACGGCCTGCTGGTGCCCTGGCCGGACGGTGATGCGCTGGTGGAAGCGCTGCAACGCGCCCTGCAGCCTGGCCTGCGGGAGCGTTTGGCCGGCAACGCGGCCGATGGTCTGGAGCGTTTCAGCTTCGAACGCATGGTATCGCAAACCGATGCGCTGCTGCGCATTTGCCGCGACTGAGGCTTACTGCAGGGTTAGCAGTTTCTCGTCAATTGCGCGGGTCGCCATGGCCGTGAATTCCGGCAGCGACATGGCGCCCAGGTCCTCGTCATTGCGCAGGCGCACACTGACCGTGCCGTTTTCGAGATCGCGGTCGCCCAGCACCAGCATGTAGGGGATGTTTTGTTGGCGCGCCAGCCGGATCTTGTTGCCCATGCGATTGCGACTCTCGTCGACGTGCGCGCGAATGCCAGCCGCACGCAACTGCGTGGCCAACTCGCGCGCCGGGGCAACGTGGCGGTCGGCGATTGGGATTAGAATCGCCTGTTGGGGCGCCAGCCAGACGGGAAAGGCGCCGGCGAAGTGTTCGATAAGGATGCCGATGAAACGCTCCATGCTGCCGAAGGGCGCGCGATGGATCATGACCGGACGTTGACGGTTGTCGTCGCTGTCGACGTACTCGAGATCAAAGCGCTCGGGCAGGTTGTAGTCCACCTGCACAGTGCCCAGTTGCCATTCGCGTTGCAGACCATCGCGAAAGATAAAGTCCAGCTTGGGGCCATAAAATGCCGCCTCGCCTTCCTCGATGCGGTGCTCCAGGCCCAGTTCCCTGCAGGCCAGCAGGATGGCGTCGGTGGCCTTTTGCCACAATTCGTCACTGCCGCTGTATTTGTCGCTGTGAGGGTCGCGAATACCGACGCGCGCCGCGAAGTCCGTCATGCCGAGTGCGCCGAAAACCTGTTGAATCAGTCGCACCACGCCCTGGAATTCCTCAACCAGCTGGTCCGGCCTGACGAAGAGGTGCGCGTCATCAACCGTGAAGCCGCGCACACGCGTCAGACCGTGCAGTTCGCCGGATTGTTCGTAGCGGTAGACGGTGCCGAACTCGGCGAGGCGCACGGGCAGGTCGCGCCAGGAGCGCATTTCGCTCTGGTAAATGGCGCAATGGTGCGGGCAGTTCATGGGACGCAACAGGAATTGCTCGTCATCGACTTCGAGCGGCGCGTACTGGCTGTCGGCGTAATAGGGATAGTGACCGGAGGTGCGGTACAGGTCGAGACGGCCGATGTGCGGCGTCATGACCGGTTCGTAACCATTGTCGACCTGCACGTCGCGCAACCAGCGCTCAAGCGTGTCGCGCAGAATGGTCCCCTTCGGCTTCCACAGCGGCAGGCCCCTGCCGACCAGCGGACTGATGGTGAAAAGACCCAGGCGTTCTCCCAGCACACGATGATCGCGGCGCCGCGCTTCTTCCAGGCGCTCAAGATAGTCCTGCAGTTCGTCGGCGTTGTTCCAGGCGGTGCCGTAGATGCGCGTCAGTTGCGGCCGATTTTCGTCGCCGCGCCAGTAAGCGCCGGCGGGCGGGCGAAAGGCGATGCGCAGCGCCCTGGGGTCAATTTCCCTGCTGCGTTCGACGTGCGGGCCGCGGCAGAGGTCGGTGAAGCGGTTCTGGGTATAGACGGTGAGCGTCTCCGCCGGCGCGGCGATGTGCTCGCCGTTTTCGTCGACGCGGCCGTTGACCAGATCATCGATCAGTTCCAGTTTGTAGGGCTGGTCATGGAAGAGTTCACGCGCCTCGTCGGCGCCAATCTCGCGGCAGGTGAAAGCGTGGTTGCCGACGATGATCTTTTTCATGCGCCGCTCGACCCATTTCAGGTCTTCGTCGCTGACGGGCCGCGGCAGGTCAAAATCGTAATAGAAGCCGTCCTCAATGGGTGGGCCGATGGCGATTTTCGCCTGGGGAAAGCGCTCCAGCATGGCCTCCGCCATGATGTGCGCTGCCGAATGGCGGATGCGATACAACTGGTCTGCCGGGTTGGACATGGGTTCCCTTTATTTGCACGGGGCCAGAAATCGGGCGCAGGGCTGGCCGACACAACGGTCAAGGATGGAGGAGGAGGAGTTCAGGTGACGCCGGTAACGCTCAGCACGTCACTGATGACGAAGGTGACCATTTCGTGGGTGACGCAGGGAGTTCGCACGCCGCCGGGGTGAATGGCCTCATCGCCGCTGACGCGGGTGAAACGGCCCTCGAAAGTGCCCAGGTCGATCATGCATTCGATAACGTCCAGCAGGGTGTCGCATTCAAGATCATCGACAAGAACGTGAGGGGTATCGATGGCCGCATAGCGCACGGGGTTGCAGTGGGGGTGGTCGCAGGCGCCATGAAAGCCCAGGTCCAGTTGTCGTCGCAACCAGGCCAGAGTCACAAACGACGCCGTGTAGTGGCTGCCATCCTCCATTCGGACGATGACGTCACAAGCGTCGTTTTCAGACGGTTCTGATTTTTCAATCCAGACGTGGTTGGCGATCATACTGTTTTCACCTGACCTGCTCCCCCTTGCGCATGGCAGCGATCTCTGCCAGCCGCTGCCCAAAGCATAGAACAGGCAGGAAGCGCTTGTCAAGCAGGGCGGCGCAGCAGCGAATCCGGCGGGAGAGCACATGGCGGCCAGGCCGGTCTGCGGGTATACTGGATCAGGTTGATCAGCAGGGGACTATCCCGTATGAATCTGGGACCGACCGAACTCATTATTCTTCTCGTGATTGTACTGCTGCTCTTTGGCGTGGGCCGTGTATCGCGAATCGGCGGCGAACTGGGCAGTGCGGTCGCCAATTTTCGCAAGGGCCTTGATCAGGGCGCGAGGGAAGCTGCCGCCGCCAACGAGGAAGCCACTGCGGAGAAGAAAGCCGAAGAGGCCTGAGCCTGCACTTGTAACGGTCCCTTACCGGTCCGGCGCGAGCATTGCCTTGCGCGGTATACCGGCGGGCGCCATCAGGTTGTAACGCAGAATATCGCGGTTCAGGCGCGCCTTTTCCCTGGTGCTGTCAAGAGAGCCACGCAGCAAGCGGGCGCGCCGACGCTCCACATCCTTACCCAATGTGATCCATTCCGGCGCCAGATCGTGGGCGCGCAACAGGCTGTGCGCCAGGCGCTGCTCTGGCGGCGTGTGAGCGTCATCCAGCGGCGGCAAGGGCTTGCCTTCGCCTGGCAACCCGTCGAATTCGCCGGCGGCCTGCGCGCGTTGCAGGCGCTGTTCGACCAGTGAGGCCCAGTCTTTCTTCACCGGGAAAGCTCTTCGTTCAACTGTCGTCCGAGAGGTTGAAGGTGGCCTGAACGTCGCCATTCGCATCGCGCAGCACGGCGACGCCGCTGCCTTCGCTCCACAGCGCTTCGTCCAGTCCCTGATGCAATCGGTTGGGCGTGTTGTCACCGCTGCGCGAGACCACCAAAATGGTTCCGCCACCGAAAAGCCGGTGCTGCGGGAAGGTGAAGACCATGCCTTCGCCGTCTTCCAAAGTCCAGTTCTGCAGGTCGACCCCATCGCCACTGTTGCGGATTTCCACGCCCTCGGCGGTGATATCACCGGCCCCGACGATGCGGGTAATTTCCAGTTGCACGGCTTCCGCCGTCGGCGGCAGGGTAATGGTCACCTGGGGCGTTGGCGTGGCGAGGTCGTCAATGGTCCACTCGCCTGCGAGGAAGCCCTCGACCTGGTCCTGCGTCATTTGGCAGGCAGACAGCGGGATAACCAACTGGTCACCGACCCGCAGGAAACGCGCCGTGTCCTCGGTCAGACCGTTGATCTCCAGCATCGCGGCCGGGTCAGCGCCATAGATTCCGGCCAACTGGTAGGGTGTATCGCCGGAGCGCAATTCGTGCAGGATGCAACCAGGTGGCAGACCTTCGGTGAAAGCCTCGACCGGATAGGGCACGATGATGACTTCCTCAGTGCCTTCGGCCGTCACGACGACGCCATCGCCCGCCGTGTTGATCAGGCCGGGGATCGGCGTGGCGCCGGTGGTCTGGCCTTCGGGCGCAGCCGTTACCACGACCACAAAGGAGGCATCGGGGTCGATTGTGGCGGTGATCAGCACCGGCACGGTGATGATTTCCGGAGCCAGTTGTTGCGACATGTTGCTACTGGCGGCGGGTCCGATCGGAATCGAGGGGGCCAGTAACAACCCCAGGGCAAAGCCGATAAGCAGCAGAGACAGGGCGCTCAGGATTACAGATATTGCAAACCGGCTCATGGCCTGCCTCTTCTGATGCGCAGTCAATCGCCGCAAGTTTAGCATAGCAGCCTGTTGCGGGCAAAAGGCGCAATCTCCGTTGAGTCTCTTTCATGCGGCCGCTATACTGACTCGCGGGAGGGCACCATGCGCTACATCATCGACGGTCACAACCTCATCGGCGCGCTGCCGGATCTGGCCCTTGATGACCCCGATGACGAGGCAAAACTGGTGCAACGTCTGCGCAGTTTCGCGGCGCGCACGGGTCGCGGCTGTACGGTTGTCTTCGATCACGGCTTGCCGGGAGGACGCTCCGCCTTGTCCAATCGGGCTGTGCAGGTCGTATTTGCCTCCATGCGTTCCAGCGCCGACCGGGTGTTGCGCGAGCGCATCAAGAAGCTGCCCGAGCCACGCGCCTGGACGGTGGTGACCTCCGATGCCGAAGTGCTGGGCTTCGCCCGTCACCGGCGCCTGCAGACTCTCAACAGCGCACAATTTGCGTCATTGCTGGAGCGGCCGCAGGTGGTAGGGCCGGACCCCGGTGAGAACCCCCACGCGCAAAGTTCACCCGAGGAAATTGAGGAATGGCTGTCGGTATTCGCCGCCGGTCGCAACGGCGACTGAAACGCTGTTCGGTTTGAGTGGGACCACCTGGATTCGAACCAGGAACCGATCAGTTATGAGCCGACTGCTCTGCCATTGAGCTATGGTCCCTTGCCGGTCGGAAGAGCGGGTAACGGGACTCGAACCCGTGCCAGGACCTTGGAAGGGTCATGTGCTACCATTACACCATACCCGCCTGTCGGGGTGATCGGATTCGAACCGATGACCTCGCACACCCAAAGCGCGCGCGCTGACCGGACTGCGCCACACCCCGCTGCCTCCATGCTACCACTGGCCAGCGACCCCGTCCACCGGGCTAGCCCGCCGCTGCCAGTTCCTCGTCAATGATTCGGGCGAAGGCCTCGAACTCACGCGCGCCGAGCAGGGGCCGGCCGTTGATGAAAAAGGCTGGCGTGCCGCGGATGCCCAGATCCTGGGCATCGCGAAAGTCGGCGGCAATGCTTTCGATCGGTTGTTGTTCCACCAGGCAATTGTTGAAGGCGATCGGGTCGAGGTCCAGCGCGCGCGCGTAATTCAGGAAAATACCGGGCTCGCCCAGGGTTCCCTGATTCTCGAAAAGCAGGTCATGGTAAGGCCAGAACTTGCCCTGGACATCGGCGCACCGGGCCGCGATGGCCGCCCCGGTGGATGTTTCCCCGAGAATCGGGAAGTCGCGGTAGACGATGCGCACCTGGTCACCATAGCGTTCGCGGATTTGTGGCAGAGTTTCACTGTGGAAACGCGCGCAGAAACCGCAATTGAAGTCGCCAAACTCGATGATTTCGACACCGGCCTCCACCGGTCCGAGCGCCGGACGTTCGCCGGCGCTGACGGAAAAGCGTGTGCTGCTGTCATTCAGGGCCGGCGGACGGGCCGCGAGCATCATTTCCTGCAGACGCGTCTCCTGGCGGGCAAATTCCTCCTGCAAGGTCGCATTGAGCCAGGCGCGCGTCTCTTCCCGTTCCACATCGCCGCTCCAGCGACCGGCGAAAAAGCCCAGCAGCAAAAACAACGCCGCGACGATCAGAACACCGACCTGCTGACTTCGCCGCGGGGGTGCAACCGGCGGGGCAGACTCCTGCCCTGCGGGCGGCGGAGCCTCGTTTACTTCGTTCACATTGGACCTTTCGGCTGGCAGGCGCGAGCGTGACAGCGGGTGTTTGCAGGTGCGCTGTTGTCGTGATCAGTATACCATTGGGCATGGCGGCAGCTGCCGCAGTGAAATGGAGGAACATGCAGGCGACGCGCGAGGGTCTGGTGATCCGCGCCCTGAGCGGGTTTTTCGACGTGGAGACTGAAGGGGGCGAGTTGTACCGTTGTCGTCTGCGCGGTCGTCTGCTCGAGGAAGCCAGCGCTTCGGATGTGGCGGCCATCGGAGACCGCGTTTGCTTCGAAGCGGTTGACGTCAATGAAGGCGCCATTCTCTCCGTCGCTGAACGCCACAGCGTGCTGGCGCGGGCCGCCCGCACCAGCGGCAACCGCGGCGCAGGCGAGGCCACGCGCGAGCAGGTCATCGTCGCCAATGCCGACCAGGCGCTGTTCGTGTTCGCCGCCGCCAGCCCGGAGCCAGGCCTGAACCTGCTTGACCGTTTTCTGGTCGCCGCCGAGAGCGCGGGCATTGAGACCATTTGCATTGTTGTGAACAAGCTGGACCTGGTGGAACCCACGCAGGCGAGAGCGTTGTTCCGTGATTACGAGCAGATGGGCTATCCTCTGCTACTCACCAGCGCGCTTGATGGCAGGGGTGTAGGAGAACTGCGGCAGGCGCTTGCCGGCCGTCTGTCGGTCTTTACCGGCCCCTCTGGCGTTGGCAAAACCAGTTTGCTCAACGTGCTGCAACCGGGCCTGGGACGTCAGGTGAAGGCCATCAGCAGGCGGCGTGAGGAAGGCATCCACACCACGCGCGACAGCGAACTGGTGCGCCTTGGCCCGGACACCTGGCTGGCCGATACGCCGGGCATCCGCTCGCTAAACCTGTGGGACATCGAGCCGGAGGAGCTGGACGCCTGGTACGTGGACATCGCATCACGGGTGGCGGACTGTCGCTTTGGCAACTGCGCGCATCGCGACGAACCCGGCTGCGCCGTGCGCCAGGCGGTGGCTGAGGGTGCCGTCAGCGATCGTCGCTGGCGCAGCTTTCGCCAACTCTACGACGAACTGGAAGCGCAGTACGCGCTGTAGGTCAGCCGCGATCAGTCCGCTTCAGCCATGCTTTCCTCGCCAATCTCCTCTTCCTCTTCATCCTCCTCCATCGGCCGAACGTCCGTGGCGATGTCGATGAAGAGGATGCCGTTGAGGTGGTCGAGTTCGTGCTGAAAGACTCGCGCCAGCCAGCCCTCGGCGCGGACGCGCAGGGCCGCACCATGACGGTCCTGGCCCTTGATGGTGACGGCATGCGGGCGTTCCACGTCGCCGATGAAACCGGGAATGGAAAGACAGCCCTCGACCCCTTCTTCGGCCTCCTTGCTGACGCGCACCAGCTTGGGGTTGGCGATGACGTAAAGTACGCCGGCCTGCTCGCCGAATTCCTCGCGCGCCTCTTCGCTGTCGTCCGGCAGGCGCGCCACGAACACGCGCTGGCTGACGGCCACCTGCGGCGCGGCCAGGCCGATGCCATGCGTTTCCTGCATCGTTTCAATCATGTCGTCGACGAGCTTCTGGAAGCGACGGTCAAAAGTGGAGACGCGCCTCGCCTTGCGGCGCAATACCGGATTGTCCGGCTGGATGATGTCGAGCACGGTCATGGCGGATTGCCTGCCTGGGACAGCGGTCCCGCCTGACGCTGCCGGCGCGTCTGCCATGCGTCGATCCAGGTTGCGAATTCCTCACGTCGGCGCAGGGCCTCGCTCTCCTCGCGCCGCGCCAGCACGGCCGCCCGCTGGCCGGAAATTTCGTCCTGCACCCGTAGTGGCCGACCGACCTTGCTGAAGTCACGCTCTGCCCCCAGGTCATCACCGATCAGCGATATGAGCAGGTCTCCGCGGTCCATAAGCGTGTTGAGCGGGCCGCTGCGATTGATGGTCACGCTGTCCACCTGGGTCAGCAGAAACTGTTCGTTGTAGTCCTGCATCCACATGGGCCGCCGGTGAATAATGCGCAGGGTCGTCTGGCCGATGAAGAGCATGTCATTGCGCCAGTCCCAGTCCGACCAGTATAGCCACAAAATCGCGCCGGTGACTCCGATTCCGCCTACCAGCAGGCCGGCGAGGCCGAAGTCCGGCGCCACGTCCGGCATCAACTGTACTATCAGGGAGATGGCGGAGCCAATGAGCAGCACCAGTGGCGGGAAAATGTGCCCCAGCCAGACCGAGAGGTGCTTGCGATAGACGACGTTGCCCTGCGGGTCGCTGAAGCGGGTGCTGAACACACCGGGCGCGTCGTGACTGGTGAATCCCGGCGGCGCTGGCAGCGGCGACAGTGGCGCGCCCGCCATCAGGGCGTCCATGTTTTCCTCGACGCTGGCCTGCGCCTGTTCCTGCAAGCGGCGCCGAAATTCCTGCCGGTTGCGCATCAGCAGGGTCTGCAACTCCTCCGGCGCGGTCATCATCGGCAAGGTCATGTTGCCGGAATCCCCGGCGGTGCGGATGAAGACAGTGCCGTAACCGAATACGTGAGCAAAGGTATCGTGCTTCGGTATGTCGAAGCTGACCTCATGCACGCTCTCCAGCGGCAATTCGGCCAGGGTCTCCTCGAAGGCGAGGATCGTCTTCTCGCGCCGAATAATGCGCTGGTCGGTGATGATCAGGTAGTCGTTGTGCCACTCGGCCATAAGGTACAGCAGCCACAGGGCGGGCAAGAGAAGCCCCGCGCCAACCAGCGCCAGGGTGAGTGTCGTGTTGTCGGCAAGGGAGGCAGCGATGAGCGCCACCAGGGCCAGGGTCACGGGCAGCAGGGCCTTGTAGGCCCAGGACCAGGGATGGCGCCGGCGCAGCGTGATCACGCGTTCGCCGCGGCGTTGGCCGCGGAAAAGGGCCACCTCCTGCGCGACGGGGCTGAATGTCCGCTGCAAGGCGGGCAAGATGGACGGGTCCTGTGGCAGCAGGCCCTGTAATGCCTCCTGCGTCAGTAGCAGCACCCAGGTGTCCGGCGCGCTGACGACCAGCGTTTCCTGCGCCGGCAAGGGACGAAACAGCGCCTCTTCGCCACAATAGTTACCTGGCAGCAAATCGGCGCCCGCCAGCTGGCTGCCGTCGGGGGCCTGCCATTGCTTCCGCGCCGCGCCGCTGGCCAGCAGCAACAGACCTGGCAGCGCTTCGTCCTGCTGCATGAGCAGGTCACCGGGCTGGCAATGGAAGGCCTGCATGGCCGCGGCGATGGCGGCCTGCTGACTGACGTTCAACGACGCAAACAGGTCTGCGCTGCGAACATGCTGCAGCACTGCATCAGCCGCCGCCATGCTGACCGTCCTGTAGCGACGTATCCGGCGCCGCCGGGCCGGGGGACAGCTGGTTGACCAGTTCCAGATAACGCGACAGGAAGAACATCAGGGCCTGTCGCTCGCTGTCGTTGACCATTCCCAGCAGCGCCTGTAACTGATCGAAGACGTCGTCGCGCACAGCCTCGAAGCGTTGCTGCCCGTCCGGCGTGAGCTCGACGCTGACGGAGCGTCCGTCTTCGAGGTTGCGACGGCGGGATACCAGGCCCGCACTCTCCAGCCGCTGCACGAGTCCGGTCATGGTGGCGCGGCTCAGGTGATGCTCGCGGGCGATCTGGCCGATTGGACAATGACCCTCGTGATTGACCAATGTCTTCAGGACGAAAAACTGCGGTGGTGTCAGATTGTGATGGGCCATGTGGGCGGCCAGGCGCTGTTCGGCATCGGTGATGATGTCGAAGAGCAATGTCCAGAAGGTGGAAATGTCTTGCTCAAGGCCGGTCATGGGGGCCAGTGTAGCAAAACGCCGTCCCGCGCGCATGCTGCGGGGGCTGTGCTACACTGCGCGCCATCCCTGGAGAATGGTCTTTTTCATGCAGGCACTCGCGGACGAGGCTGCTCGTTTGTTCGGTATTCGGCTTTCGCCGCAGCAATTGACTCAGATGCAACGCCACGCCGACGAACTGGCCCAGTGGAACCGGCGCGTCAACCTGACCGCCATCACCGACCCGCAGGAGGTGCTTGTGCGGCACTTCCTGGATTCACTTTCTGTCGCCGCATTCGTCCCGCTGCGCAAAGGCATGCGACTGGTGGACGTGGGAACCGGCGCCGGATTTCCAGGCCTGCCCCTGCACATCTTGTGTCCGGGCACGCACCTGACCCTGCTCGATGCCACGGCGAAGAAACTGCGCTTTCTCGACCACCTGGTCGATTTGCTGGAACTGACAGGAGTCCGCACGTTGCACGCGCGGGCGGAGCAGGCGGGACAGATGCCTGCGGAACGGGAGGCCCATGACCTGGTGCTGGCGCGGTCGGTGGCGCGCATGCCGGTGCTGGCGGAGTTCATGTTGCCGCTGGCACGTGTGGGAGGCCAGTGTGTCGCCATGAAGGGCAGCAGCGCGCGCCAGGAGTTGAAGGAATCCGCGCGCGCCATCGGGCTGCTGGGCGGTCGGGTAAACCGGGTGGAAACCCTGCAACTGCCCGGCGTCGCGCAAACACATCATCTCGTTATTCTTGACAAGGTGGCTGCTACGCCTTGCGCCTGGCCGCGGCAACCCGGCATTCCCGCACGGCAGCCGCTCTGAAGTGCTTGCAGGTCACATACTTCGCTGTTATGTTGTGCGCATTCCGACGACCAGTCTGGAAACCATGTGTTAGCGGCCCAAACAAGCGAGTTTTACGCCGCGACGGCCCTGCCCGGCGTTGCTGGAGAGGGGTCGCTGCCGGCGCTACTGCTCTACATTCTGCTCGCGCTGGGCGTCTCCTTCGTTTGCTCGCTCTGCGAGGCCGTGCTCTTTTCAGCCTCCCGTTCGCACATCGAGATCCAGGTGCAGGCCGGTCGGCGCGCCGGCCGCCTGCTGCAGCAGCAAAAGGAAAACGTGGACCGCCCGATAACGGCCATCCTCACGCTGAATACCATCGCGCATACGGTGGGCGCTGCCGGCGCCGGCGCCGAGGCAACGCTGCTTCTTGGGGATGAACTCTGGGGCGTTGTCACCATCGTTCTGACCCTGATGATTCTGGTGTTTTCGGAAATCATCCCCAAGACCATTGGCGCGGTCTACTGGAAGCCGCTGGCCTTGCCCGTCGCCTGGGTCATCCAGGGCATGATCGTCGTCTTTTATCCCTTTGTGACCGCTTTTGAACGACTGACCGGGCTGCTCACACCGCGCCAGAAGTCACCGACGGTCACGCGGCCGGAACTGGAAGTGCTGGCCGGCATCAGCCGTGGTGAGGGGGCGCTGGAGCAACGCGAGCACGCAATTATTACAAACCTGCTGCGACTGGGCGCAGCCCAGGTCAGTGACATCATGACGCCACGGACCGTGATGTTTGCCTTGCAGGAGGACATGACGGTGGGCGAGGTGATTCGTCTGCAGCGTGTGCTGCCTTATGCGCGTATGCCGCTTTTCAGCCAGTCCACCGATGATGCGCGCAGCTTTGTGCTGCGCAATGAGGTGCTGATGGCGGCCGCCCGCGACGAGCACGACCGGCGTCTCAGGGAGATGGCGCGTCCGCTACACCCGGTGCCGGTAAGCATGAGCGTGGCCACGGTGCTGGACGAATTCACAGCGCGTGGCGAGCACATGTTTCTGGCCTTTGACGAGTATGGCGGCACGGCCGGCATCGTGACGATGGAAGACGCGATCGAATCGCTGATTGGTGTGGAGATTACGGACGAATCCGACCTGGTGGCGGACCTGCGACAACTGGCCGATCAACGCTTTCGGCGTCAGCAGGAACTGCAGGGCACCATTCGCGGCGATGCGGACGAGGAACAGGGCAGCCAGGGGGGCGGGCCCCGCTCAGATTAGCGAGAGAGTCACACGCAGGGGCCCTTCCGAGGGGCCGCCGGCGTGCCCGAGGATGAGGCGATAAGCGCCGTCCGCCGGCAACACATAACCTTCAATGCGGGCGTCCAGCCCGCCACCCCCGTCATCGTCGGCGACGAGAGCCGCGCCGGCAGCATCCGTTAGCACCAGCAGCGAGTCGACTTCTCCACTTACCAGGCTGGTGGCGCTGGCCGTCAGCGTGTCGCCCGCCTTCCCCTCGAAGGAAAAGATGTAGCTGCGCCCTGGCGCCATGCTGACCGTGACGTCACCCTGATCGAGCAGGTCATTTTGCCGAATCGTGTCAAGCCGAATCTTGTTCAGCCACTGCAGATAGCCTGCGGCTGATTCCTGTTGGGCCCCGCTGTCCCCCAGGAGCGACGCACGAAAGAGATACAGCCCCAGGTTGCTGGTATCCAGCTGCATGGCAACCTCGATATCGGCGAGGGCTGCTTCAAATTCACCTGCTTCAGTCAGGAAAATCGCCCGTTCCAGGCGCGCGTAGGAGTCTTCAGGAAACAGGGCAACGGCTTCGTTGAAGTCACGCGCAGCCGCTTCCCGGTCGCCGAGGCGAAGATGGAATATCCCGCGTTCAACCAGGACGTCAGATCTCTCCGGCAACAGCAGCAGCAGTTCATCGTAATCTTCGATGGCTACCCCGGGCCGGCCCTCAAGTTCGTGCAGGCGGGCACGCAGCATGCGTCCGTAGGTTTCCTCCGGCCACAGCTCTATGGCATTGTCCAGGTCGGCCAGGGCATCGCCGAAACGCTCCTGGCGCAGGAAGCCCTCGGCCCGGTCAACCAGCACGGCCGCCTGGTCCCGGGGCGCAAGGCTGAATTCCAGCGCCTGGTCGAAATCCACCATGGCGCGGGCAAGGTCGCCAGTCTGCAGGTAGCTGAGGCCCCGACCATGCCAGGCCTGCCCAAGCGTCGGGTTGAAGAGCAGAAAGAGCGAGTAATCGAGAATGGCCTGCGGTTGGTCACCGGAGCGGGTGGCCTGCGCGGCGCGTTCCAGCAATTCAGGCAGCGCGACCATTGAGGCCAGTGAAACGCTCTCTTCTGTTGTGCCCCCCTGTTCCTGGGCGACAAGAGTCAGGGCAGGCAAGAGCAGGGCTGCAGCCAGAAACAGACTGAAGAGTAAACGCATGGACACACCGGAATGCTATCGAATCAGTATACCCTGGCCCGTGGTGCGACGGAGGTCTGCGAATCCCCTTGCGGGCCCTGAAAGCAAATGCCCCGACTCCGGCGGGAGTCGGGGCAGGCTTGTCGTCACCCGTTCACTGCGCGGCGCCGGCGCTCACTGCGATGCGCTGCGGACGGTCTTCCTCCGCCCTGGGCAGACGCAGTTTCAATACGCCGTCCTCGCAAATGCCCTCGGCCGCCGCAATGTCGACCGGGACATTCAGGGTCAGGCGGCGCTCAAAGCGGCCGTGGAAACGCTCCTGCAAGACAAACTCGACGTCCTCCGCCGGGGCGGGGACCTCACCGCGAATGGTGAGTACGTCGTTGTCCAGCGTGATCTCAAGGTCTTCCGCGCGCAAACCGGCGACGGAAGCCGTCACGTACAGCGCATCTTCAGTGGTCCAGGCGTTGACGGGCAGGCGTTGCGCCGGCGCTTCCTCGCCAGGATGGGGCAGGGGACGGGCAAAACGAACGAAAGGAAATGGCTGACGGACCAACATGACATTTCTCCTGATTGCATCTCATTCTCGATGCCAGCAGTATCACAGGCCCGCGCAAGAATCCTGCAGGCGCAACGTAAACGGATTGTCAGAAGATTGATGGAGCTGTATTAGCGGGCAGGCTGGCCCGTCACAGCGCGCAGACGTCCCTCGAATTCACTGAGCAACATGGCGGTGGCGCCCCAGACCATTTGCCCGCCGAAGGCATACCAGGGTATCCGCACGGAGCGGCCGTTGCGAATTTGCAGGGACTCACGCTTGCGTTGCGGGTCAAAGAGAAGCGCAAGGGGCAGCTGCAACACCTCGGCAACTTCCGCAGCCTGGGGCTGAAAACAGGGTGGGGCAGGCAGCGCGCCGACGACGGGCCGGACCATGAAGTTGCTGGGTGGAATGTAAATACTGTCGAGGCGGCCGAGCACCTGCACCTCGCTGGCGGCAATGCCCAGTTCCTCCCCGGTTTCCCGCAAGGCCGTGGCTGTGTGGTCGCTGTCTTCAGGGTCGCAACGGCCACCCGGCAGACTGATCTGACCGCTGTGACCGCGCAGGTCGCTGGCCCGGCGCGTCAACACGAAATACAGGGAGCCGCCTTGCGGCCAGAGCAAAAGCAGCACAGCGGCCTGTTTGGCGTCTTGCCGGACGCGGGGCTGCAACGGTCGCGTCTCGGGCAGCATCGGAGCGCGGGCCGACCGCACGTCAAATTGTGGCAATCGCAGCGCTTCCGTGACGAGGTCAAGGGTGAGGGCAGCGTCAGCCAGGGATTCAGCGGCCATACCATGCGCGACGCTTGCGCAGCGAAACGCCGGCTTCGGCGTCGCTGCGGCGGGCGGTGCGTACGCGGCCGCGGGCGTCGATGTGCACCTGACCGGCATCCTGCAGACGCGCAAACTCCTCCGGAGTCACGGCCGGCGCGGGCTCGCCAGCCAGATTTGGCGCTTGTTCAGGGTCTTGCGGCGCCGGCTTTTCGCTCAGTCGTTCGCGGCGTTCTTCCAGATCGTCGCCTTCAGGGGAAGGTCTGTCATCCATGCCCTTTACTCCTTCTTCCTTTCAGTCTGCGTCATGCTGTGGCGTTCATTCAACAATTCAGCCAGCGACAGGTCCTGCGGCCTGCCCCCGGATTGTCGGGCCGCCTGCTCACCGGAAGCCGGGCCGCAGACCAGGCAGTCCGGCTTGCGCTGGACGGTGGCCCAGATGGCGCCCTGCGGCAACGTCATTTGTCCCTCGATGATTTCCAGCTCCCGGTTCGCCAGGATGACTGTGTTGCCTGGCAATGGCGCATGCGCCGGGCATCCCCGCAGCAGTTCGTTCAGGGCCAGTTGGGCCTGCGCGGCGGCCACGCGCGTCACGTGCAGCCAAAGCCCGGGTTCCGCTGCCAATGTACCCCCGGGCCCCAGCATGCCGTAGTCCGGCTGGTCCTCCGGCGCTTCCTCGTCGCGCAGTTCCGCGGCCCAGCAGGCGTAACAGGCGTCGATGCCGGCGCGCAGCAGGGCCACGTCGCCGCCCACGCCGCGTTCGTAAACCCCCGCATAGACTGCGGGCAATTTGCGCGCCAGCGCCGCCTCGTTGAGCGCATGGCGCGCCGGTTCGTTGTCCACTGCCGCCACCAGCAGGTCGATGCCGTTCAGGGCATGCCTGTTCTGCTCAATTCGTCCTTCTACAGTTTCGACCTCTACCTGCGCATTTCGCTGGTGCAGCAGGTGGGCGACTGCGTTCACCTTGGGTTGACCGAGGTAGCGACGGTCCGCGACGTGGCGCAGCAGATTGCCTTCCTCGAGCCGGTCATCGTCGACCAGCGTGAAGTGTTGCACGCCGCCCATCGCCAGGAACAGCGCGACAGCGCCGCCGCCGGAGCCGAGGCCGACGATGGTGACCCGGCGGCGCGCCAGCAGCGCCATACCTTCTTCGCCCAGCAGGCTTTCAACGCGCGACCAGTCGGTCACGTCGCAGCCCTGGGCGAAGGGCCGGCGCCTTGCGGCACCGTGACCGGCGCTGTGCGCAGGTCGCCGTTGCGCTCCAGCTCCTCGATTTGGCTGGCCAAGTTTCGCCCTCCAACCTGTGACTTTTCCGGTGGCGCCACCAGGGGTTGGGCATTGCGCCAGCGCTGCAGAAAACGTTCGTGCAAGTGATTGTCGTCTTCCAGGTCCATAAAGGCGGTTATTCGGATTTCCGCGGGATGCGCAGGGTAATCCGGCGGGGTGGCAATGAGAAACAACTGCTCCGCGCCAGGTCTGCCGAGCAGGAAACAGATGTCCAGCTCACTGTGGTCCAGCAGGTCCAGAAAGACGAGAGGAGACGGGATGAGGCCAGTTTCCAGCAGGCGATCAAATTCAGACTCCAGGCGTTGCGTTTCCCGCAGATGCCAGGGGCTGGCGCCGAGGCCCGGCAGTTGCCCGTCCTGATACACAGTCGCGGGGATGCCTGTGAAGTCGCGTTGCTGGCGCTGCAGGTACCAGAAATCGACGCAGGTCTGCCCGTCAACGCGGATGCGGTTGGAGGCGCTGCCCGGGTCCTGCCGCTGCGAGGTGACGATGGGCGCCAGCAGGAAGTCCATGCCGTTTTCGCTGTCGCGCAGCCAGGCTTTGGCGGTGCGCAGGTCACCCTGGCTGGGGCGGGTCATCCCGCCGGGCTGTTTGTGCCAGTCGCCCAGATAACGCAGGGGCAGGTCCCACTTGGGCGGCAGGTCGCCCCGCTGCCTGCGCGCGTGCCAGTTTTCCTGCAGCCACCAAAGCAATTCGTCCTGGTGCGGGTCGCCCTGCTGAAAGGTATGCGCCATGCGCAGCGCGCTGTCATCCGGCGCGATGGTATCCAGCAAGTAGATGCCAGGCACACCGTTGGTATGCAGGCCAGGCTCCACCAGACCGACCAGCGCCTCGCCGGTTTCGTCCGCCTGCCAGGCGCGGGCGGCGCCGGCCATCTTGTCCAGCACGCACTGCGCCACCACGAGGTTGGGCAGGCCCGGCGTCTGCGGCAGCGGCATGCCGGACATCAGGGACGGGAACTGCCATTGGTCTGAATGCGTTCCTCCAGGCCGGGCCAGGTGCCGGTGGCCTTCCAGGTGTAATAGGCGTAGAGCCACTGCACGGACCAGCCCGCCACCGTCACGGCTGTGGAGCGACCGGGGTTCCAGCCATAGCGTTTGCCGTCACGCGGGTTGAAGAGACAAAGCTGGCCGTCTTCGAACTGGTGCTTGCGGCTGACGATTTTGGGATCGCGCACGTAGGCTTCGGCGGCGCGCGAGGGATAGTTGGCAGGGTAAACGATGTGCAACAGGTGCCTTTGTTGCGGGATACCGGTCAGATTCAGGTCGACTTCGCCTTCCCAGTAGAGATTCTCGCCCCGGGCCACGACCAGACGAAAGGTGTCGCGGAAGGTGTCGCGCATGGCGGCCACTTCCAGTTGCAGGCGCGCCGACACTTTCGCGCGCGTTCCCCACCATGCTGCCATTTGTTATCCCTGATCTTCCCACCGGCATTGTACCACGCGCTGCCTGAGCAGCCGGAAGTTGAACAGCCATCATCATCGGGTTAACCGCATGCAAGGAATCTGCGTCGCAGGATTAAGGTTGTCGGAGCCAAAGGGGAAAGCGTGGAGTTGACCGCTGGCGTTGACGGGCGCGTGAAGCGTCCGGATACTGGCAAACTGTTCAGCGCCAGCTCTGCGATCGGGGGATCCGGGCCGGCGCTGAACAATCCGTTGCAGGCGGGATGGTAGCGCACCTGACCGCCTTTTGAAAGGAGTAGTCATGCGCGTCTTGTCCGTACTTCTCATCGTGCTGTCGGCCCTGTTGCTGGTGGTGCCGCCCATGTTGGCCCAGGATGACGTCCTGACCATTTATTCGGGGCGCAACGAAAGCCTGATCGGCCCGCTGCTGGAGAGCTTCAGCGACATCAGCGGAATCGAAGTCGAGGTGTTGTATGGCGGCACGGCCTCGCTCGCCTCACAGATCATTGAGGAAGGCGAGAACAGCCCGGCCGATATCTTCATCGCCCAGGATGCCGGCGCGCTCGGCGCTTTGGCAAAGGCCGGCCTGCTCAATGAACTGCCGGACGACCTGCCTGGGCTGGTGAGCGACCCCGCCTTCGTTTCGCCTGAAGGTCTGTGGCTGGCGCTCAGTGGTAGGGCGCGCGTCCTCGTCTATGATCCGGACGCGCTGGCAATGGCCGGACTCGACCTGCCGGAATCCATCCTTGACCTGACAGACGAGGCGTGGCGCGGGGTGGTGGGTTGGGCGCCGACCAACGGCTCCTTCCAGGCCAACGTCACCGCCATGCGCCAGTTGCTGGGCGATGAGGCGGCGCTGGCCTGGATGCAGGACATGATCGCCAACGACGTGCAGGTGTACCCGAAGAACACGCCGATTGTGCAGGCCGTCATTGATGGCGAAATCGCTGCAGGTCTCGTCAATCACTATTATCTCTTCCGTTTCCTGGCTGAAGACCCATCCATCACGGCGCAATTGCACTGGTTCCCCGGCGGTGACGCCGGTGCGCTGGTCAATATCGCGGGCGCGGCCATTCCGCACACCAGCGGCCAGCCGGAAGCGGCCCAGGACCTGATCCGATTCATGCTGGGTGAGGTCGGCCAGACCTGGTTCACGACGAAGACCTACGAGTATCCGGTGGTCGCCGGCATTAGCCGCTGGCGGAGAGCGAGACGCCGGAACTGTACCTCAGCGACCTTGATGACCTGGCCGGCACGCTTGTCCTGTTCGAGGAGAGTGGTGCGCGTGAGCAGTAGTCAATTGATCGTTGGCGGCCATCGCTCCGTCAGGGACGGGCATGGCCGCTGACCTGACCCGGGGATTTACCCGCTTTGCGGCAGCGCGGCTGGGGGACACAGTGAAGCCTTCCGGTCCGCGTCTGCCGCATTTGCCACGTCTGGACCGTCATCAGGCCTTGCAGATTATCGCCGTTGTAACCGCACTGGTTGTGTTGCTGCCGCTGGTCTGGCTGGTGTTGCGCGCAACCGGCGCGGGCGCGGAGGGCCTCGCCTGGGCCTTGCGCCCGCGCACCTTGACCATCCTTTCCAACAGTATCGTGCTGACGGTCACGGTGATGGCCGGCGCGCTGGCCATCGGGCTGCCCTTCGCCTGGTTGACCGCCCGCTGCCAGTTGCCGTGGCGGCGCTTCTGGCTGATCGCCGGTCTGCTCACGATGGTGGTGCCGTCCTACCTGGGTGCGGTGACGCTGCTGGCGGCCTTCGGCCCTCGCGGTCTGTTGTACGACTTGCTGGCAACTGTGCTGCCGCTGGAACGCTTGCCAGACATACGCGGCTGGTTTGGCGCCTGGCTGTCCATCACCCTGATCACCTGGCCTTTCATCGCCCTGCCGGCGCGCGCCGTTTTGCTCGGCAGCGACCCGGCGCTGGAAGAGGCGGCGCGGAGTCTGGGCCATGGGCGCTGGCAGGTTTTCCGGCGGGTGACCCTGCCGCTGCTGCGGCCGGCGTTGACCGGGGGCAGCCTGCTGGTCGCGCTCTATACGCTCAGCGACTTCGGCGCCGTCGCGGTCATGCGCTACAATGCCTTCACCCGCGCCATCTACCTGCAATACACCAGTTCCTTCGACCGTGAACGCGCCGCCATCCTGGCGCTTATGCTAATCCTGCTTACGCTGCTGCTGCTGCTGCTGGAGCGCCGTCTGGGCCAGTCCCGCAACGGCGCGCGCCTCGGCGCGGGTGCACCGCGGCGGCTGGCGCCACTGCCCATCGGTCGCTGGCGCTGGCCGGCCCTTCTGTTTTTCGTGATGATTGTGGGCCTGGGCGTTGCGCTTCCTGTGGCTGTTCTGGGTTCCTGGTTGACCAGGCGCGCCCTGTTCAACGTCACGCCGCCGGACATGGGCATGCTCACGGCAACCACAGCTACTGTCAGCGCGCTGGCGGCGCTGGCGGCCGGCGCCCTGGCCCTGCCTCTGGCCCTGCTGCTGCGACGCAGGCACAGTCGTCTCAGTCACTGGCTGGTCGCCCTGACCAGCAGCGGCAACGTATTGCCGGGCATCGTCGTCGCCCTGGCGCTGGTGTTCTTCGCCGCCCGCTATCTGCCCGCCTGGTACCAGACAGTGCCCCTGCTGCTGCTGGGCTATGTCACAAGGTTCCTGCCCCTGGCGATCAGCGCCAGCCGCAGCGCCCTGGAACAGATCAGCCCGCGCCTCGAAGAGGCGGCCCGCGGCCTGGGCCAACGCCCCTGGCAAGTCGTGTTGCGCATCTACGTCCCGCTGGCACGCGCCAGCATCCTTGCCGGCATCGCGCTGGTCTTTCTGAGCGTGATGAAAGAGTTGCCCACCACGCTGGTGCTCTCACCCATTGGCACGCGCACCTTCGCCACCCACATCTGGTCCGCCTACAGCGAGGCGCTGCTGTCGCTGATCGGCGGGCCCGGTCTGCTGTTGCTGGGGGTCTCGGCCCTCGGCCTGATCGCCATTTTGCTGCGCGAACGCCAGCCGGGCGCCGCCCCGGGCACGGGGGTCGCCTTGCTGCGGGAACTGCCGCGGCGCGCGCGCCACCGCGTTGGCCATCCTTGTGCATTTGCGCTGATTTCGCATGACCATCGCCCTGGCCTGCCAGCAGCTCGGCAAGCGCTTTGACACGGTCCTGGCGCTGACGGATTTCAACCTTTCCCTTCAGGCCGGACAGTTACTGGCGCTGCTTGGTCCCAGCGGCTGTGGCAAGACGACCACCTTGCGTCTGATCGCCGGATTTGAGCGCCCGGACAGCGGCGAAATTCACATTGAGGGCCGCGTCGTGGCCGGGCCGCAGGGGTTTGTCCCTCCCGAAAATCGACGGGTTGGCATGGTCTTTCAGGACTACGCGCTGTTCCCGCACCTCGACGTCGCCGGCAATATCGCCTTTGGGCTGAAGGGCGGACGGGAAGAACGTCGACAGCGCACAGAGTCGCTGCTGTCCCTGGTCGGGCTGGAGGGATTTGGCGCGCGCAGCCTGCAGGGCCTTTCCGGCGGCCAGCAGCAGCGCGTGGCGCTGGCGCGCGCCCTGGCGCCGGAGCCGGCTCTGGTGCTGCTTGATGAGCCTTTCTCGAACCTTGATACGCATTTGCGGGTCCGGCTGCGCGCGGAGGTTCGCGCCATCCTGCGCGCGACGGGTACGACGGCCATCTTCGTCACCCATGACCAGGAGGAGGCGCTCAGTGTGGCGGACCAGGTCGCAGTGATGTCTGCCGGTCGCATGCTGCAGGTGGCCGAGCCATGGCGTCTCTATCACGAACCGGTCAGCCGGGCCGTGGCCGAACTTGTCGGCGAAAGTAATTTTCTGCCCGCCGAAGCGGAAGGTCGGGTCGCCCGCTGTGTCCTTGGCGAACTGGACCTGAGGCAACCGGCATCGGGACCGGTGACCCTGCTGCTACGTCCGGAGGCGATTCAGCTGACCGGGGCCGGCCAGGTACGGATTGAGGAAGTCCAGTTTTTTGGGGATCACCAACGTCTGCGCCTGCGTCTGGCGGACGACACGGGCCTGACCGCGCAAACGGACAGCCGCCGACGCTTTCAAGGCGGTCAGGGTGTAGGCATCACGGTCAATGGCCCTGTGCTGGCCTTGCCAGCCTGATCAACCCGGCTCAAGCGTCGGCACGGGGTCTTCAGAGTCCCCTGATGCCGGTGGCACAGCCAGCGGAGGGGGTTGCAGGGTCGGCTGGTTGCCTATGTCCTCGTTGGCCGACTCCTGCAGGGAAGTCTCCTGACTGACCAGATTGACGCCCGTGGCGGCCGCAACCTCGGGGCCGGCGACATCCGCCGCACAACGGAAACCGACGTAGAAGGCCTGCTGGTCCGGCGCCAGACTCTGACGGTGGGGCGTACGGGCGAAGAAGATGCGCGCATCCCAGGAGCCACCACGCAAGACCTTTTCGGTGCCCACGGGCGGGCCGGCAGGATTAAGGCCACTGGCCAGCGCCTGGCTGTAGTAGAAAGGCGAATACCAGTCGGCGACCCACTCGGCGACGTTGCCCGCCATGTCGTGCAGACCCCAGGCGCCGGCGGGGAAGCTGGCCACCGGGTCCGCGCCGCGTTCTTCGGGCGCGCGATCGGCCCGGCTGCTGGTGTTGGACAGGGCGACGTCGCGCAGATTGCCCCAGGGGAAGATACGGTTGTCGTTGCTGCGGGCGGCCCGTTCCCACTCGGCTTCACTGGGCAGGCGGCGTCCGATGGCCTCGCAATAGGCCCGTGCGCCGTACCAGGTCACGCCTGACACAGGTCGGTCTGACAGCACACCGGGCACGCGGTAATTGACGCTGTCAAAAGTTACGTTGCTCAGGTCCGTCTCGTTGAGTGTGGCAAGACAGGCCTGCCCGTCGCAACCATTGAGATGGCTGCGGGGCCCAAGCGCATTGAGAAAGACAAGATACTGGGCGTAGGTGACCTCGCTGCGTTCCATCCGGTAGGCGTTCAGGGTCACGCTGTGGGGCGGGCTGGAATCCTCACCGAAGGACAGTTGGCAATTGCCGCCTTCCGCGACACAGGCATCGACCGCTGCGAGCACCTCCTGGGCCGTTGTGCCCATGACAAAGGTGCCTCCCGCCACTGACAAGAGTTCGGTCAATTGACCTTCCAGCGCAGCCAGCACTGTCGGGTTCCCCCTGCCAGGCTCTGGCGTGGGCGTAGCCGTTGGTGGCGCCGGCGTGGGTGTGGGTGTGTCAATCTCCGCCACAGTCACAAGCGTGGAAGTGGGTGGCGGGGTGTTGGTGGGCGGCAGGGTGGGCGTGGCAGGCAGGGGCGTGGCGGTGATGACGACCACAACCGGCGTATCGGTGGCTTGCATGCCGAGGTCAAGGGTGATCTGGCCCAATGCCATCCCGCCCAGCAACACAGTGACCGCGCAGCCGAATCCCAGCGCCAGGCCGATGATCAACCATTGCCAGGCACAGCCGCCTCTGCGCGCGCTGGTCGGCGGGCGATACCTTCCTCGGGCCATATAACTTGTCCCCTGCCGCTGCCGTTTTCTGTGCCGGCTATCCTAAAGTTTTACCGGTCAGGCCACAAGGCCAGGTAAGTGCTTGCGCTGCGCTCAGGGCCTTGCATACTTGAGTCATGGGACCTTCGGATCTACCACCTTCAGTGCCGACCGACCGGCCACCGGCAGACGAAGGCAGCACCTCTCCTTCCGGTGGTGCGGACCAGCGTGGCAATGCGCCCTGGCCGCTGGCCCTGTTGCTGGTTGTGTGCCTGATCGCATTGGTCTCCGGGATCCTCCTGTTCTCCTCCGGTTCGGCGCGCCCGCCCGCCCTGCGCGTGGTGGCAGAAGCCAGCGACACGCCCACGATTCCGCCCCGTCCGACGTCAACCCGGCCGCCGCGAACCACGATCGTGCCGCGACCCACGGCATCGCCCACGCCGCTGCCACCCGGCCTGCACTTTGCCCTTGACGCGGCCTCCATCGAGTACGTAGCGGGTACCGGCCGCTGTGACTGGTCGGGAATCGCGGGTCGGGTCGTGCACAGGAACGGGCGCGGCGCGGCCGGCCTGCTGGTCGTCGCGCGGAAGGTCGACAGCGACCTCGAAATGGTCGGCACAACCGATTCTCGTGGAAACTTCGAATTGCGTCTGGGCGACGTTCCCTTGCTGGCGCCCTGGTCCTTGCAATTGCGCAGTCTGGACGGCACGACGCTTTCCGATTTGATGCAGATCGTCACCAGTGAACAATGCGACCAGAATCTCATCGTGCTGGAATTCAGCGAACAGGGCTGAACGACGCCGGGACGGGATGACGCCGTTCCTGCGCCAGCAAGCCTTCGTGCGCGAGGAAGCTCAGGAGCGCAATGAGAAAGAGGCTGACCCCGATCGTTTCAAGGTCAACGCGATCAGCCAGAACGGCCATCAAGGCCGGCAACACGGCGACTCCAATGCCGGAACTGCCGATTTGCAAACCGATTGTATTGGGCGAGTGCGCCGCACCGACGCGGCCGGGCGTATCTGCCAGCAGCAGGGGAAGCACGGGCGCCAGGGTGAAGCCGATGAGCGCGACACCCGCGAAGGTCAGGGAATCGCCCAGGTTAGACTGGAACAGCAAGGTCCCGACGACAGTCAACAACATGCTGGCGCGCATATAGCGATTGTTGCCGATGCGCCCGACCATCATGCCGGTTAGCACACGACCGATTGTCAGGCCAGCCCAGAAGATGCTGATCCACAGGCCCGCCAGTTCCGGGGCGATGCCGCGGCCATCGATCATCAGGCTGTTGCCCAGCACGCCCGTGCCTTGCTGCATGCCGCCGTGCAGGAAGAAAAGCAAAATGCCGAACCAGGTTGGTGCCAGACTCAAACTGCCGCGCAAGGGCTGCACCTGGGCCACCGCCGCGGACTTCTCCGTCTACTTCCAGAAAGCCCGCGTGCGGGCCACCAGCAGGGTCAGTCCCAGTTGCGGGACGAAGTAGACGATATAGCTCCAGCGCCAGTCAAGGTCGAAATGAAAGACGACCAGGGTAACGATCAGGGGTCCCAGCGCGGAACCGAGGCCGAAACCGGTATGGAGCAGGTTCATGCGGCCGCCGGAATAGTTGCCGGCGGCGTGGATATTAATGCCGGTGTTCAGCACCGTAACGCCCACGCCGAGCAAGGCGTGCAAGGCAATCAGGGAAACCAGACCGGGCGCGACCGCCACGCCGACTAGGCCGGACAGCATCAACAGACAACCCGCCAGCAGATAGTTGCCCACGCCCAGACGATTGACCAGATTGCCGCTGCATACGCTTGTCAGGACGCGGCCCAGAAGCAGGGCGAACATCACCAGACCCAACGCTTCCAGAGATACCTCGAAGCTGCGTTGCATCCGGGCCCAGGCGACTCCCAGTGCCGCGACCGGCATGCCGAGGGCCACGAATCCCAGAAAGCCGATGGCAAAAAGCTGTCGCCGACGGCCGTTGTCGCTCACTTGCCCAGGCTCCCGATTTTGGCCCAATCGTTGCGACTTGCAGCGGCAGTTCTGCTAAACTGGAAATACAGATTCCGGCAACCGGGAGAAACAAAATGGCTGAAGACAGCATCCGCGACGCATTGAACATGATCCCCTATGGCTTTTACGCCATCGGCTCTCGCAACGGCGACGACGTCAATCTGATGGTGGTCAACTGGCTGACCCAGTCCTCCTTCTCGCCGCGTCAGGTCGCCTTTGGCCTGTCCAAAACAGCGGTTACCCACGGCATCGTCGCTGAAGGCAAGGTCTTCTCCGTCAACATTTTCGACAAGGCCGACGCCAAACTCATTACGAGTCTGACGAAAAGCCGGGCCAATAACCCCGACAAGGTAAGGGACGCCTCCACGACACCCGGGCCACAGACCGGTTGCCCGCTCATTGCGGGCGCCGCGGCCTGGCTTGAATGTCGCGTGGTTTCGAGCGTGGACAGTGGTGGCGATCATGACGTAATCGTCGGTGAAGTCATCGGCGCCGGAGTGAACCGCGCCGGCAAGTCCGACGCGACCCTGACGTTGGAAGATATCGGGTGGAGCTACTCGGGTTAACAGGATTTAGCCCGCTTGCAGCGTAATCTGCCAGTCTGTGACGCTGACGATCACGCCGCCGCCCCGAACGTAGAGGACGGGTTGCAAGGCCTCGCCAGGCACCATGGGCACGGGCTCGCCCAGGGACTCGTCATTGAAGAACACCCGCACGCTGCCGGCATCCAGGTCTCGCTCGAGTCGCAGCCGGGCCACCACGGCATTGACCGTACGCTGGCCGACCGGACGTAGCTCCGAACCTCGATGCTGCGACAGATTGATCACGCCCGGTTGCACGAGACGCACGCGCGCCCCGGCGGCCATTTCTGAATCGCCGGCGTTTTGCAGTGTTGCGCCAAACCAGACCGAGTCCTCCTGCAGCAAAGTCGGGTCATACTCGCCAAGCACAAGCGTAACTTCCATGCGCCGGATGCGCGTGGCGGCCCGGTTGCCATAGGCCGCATCCAGCACATCCGGTGCCAGCGCGAAGGTGACGGGGCTGCCACCCGCAGAATCTGCACGACCAAGATGCCAGATCCCGTTTCCGTCACTGGCGCTGTAGGCGTCCAAAGGCCAGGCAAGAGAATCCGCAGCGGCCAGATTCGACAGCAGGGTCAGAAGATTCTGGCGGCCCTGCAGGCCGAGAGGCGGCAGCGTGGCTGTGCGCAAGGGGGTGGCGGTCAACAAAGGGGTCGCCGTGAAGGTGGCGCTGGCGGCCACGGAAGGCTCGGGCGTGGCAGTGGCAGGCGCTTCGGTGACGTCGGGGAGTGCTGTGGCGCTGGCCGGCAAAACGACGACGGCCGGCGCGTCGGCAGTGTCGCCCGTGGTCATCGGGGGCTGCGTCGCGACGTTCTGATTGACCAGGTCCAGGCTCAAATCCCTGCCTGGCACATAGACAAAGACCAGCGCAAGGATGACAAGCACCACAATGATGAGGGTTATCACAGTGACCTGACGGGAGATGCGCCGTGGGGTCGGCGCGCTGTCCGGCAGTTCCGGAAATTCGTCGTCGTCCGAAAACGGGACCGGTGAGCTTTCCTGCGCTTCAACGGGCCGCGGTTCCGGCCCGGTTGCGGGAGTCTGTGACCCGGTTGACTCCGGAGGCTCCGCTTCGGGTTCCGGCCCTGACGAGGGCCGGGACAGTGCCGGCAGCCCGCCGGGCAGCACACCGCGTTGCCGCCGTGTCTGGCGACCGCCAGCCGGGTCGGACGCAGAGGTCTCCTGCGAAGCGGAAGTGACGGAGAATTCGGACTGATGCTCGGTCATTTCGAACCAGTGGCGGTAAAGCGACCAGGCCGGATGACGGTCGATAAACATGACGCGAAATAGATCATTGAAGCGAGTCAGGCGCGCGCTGCGACTCAGGTCCGGATCGATGTGTGTGGCGAGGAAACGCTCGTAGGTGACCTGCCACTGTCGCAGCGTTTTGCCCTGCTCCGGGCTGAGCAGTCGCTCGGTTTCGCTGACCAGCCAGCGGTGCGCCTCCAGCAGGGCGTTGTCAGGCGTGTCGGGCTTCTCCTCAATGACCTTGTTCATACGGCGCAAGCGGGTGTGCAATTCGGCCGCGCCAGCCTGCAGCGAGACCAGCCAGGTGCGGTAACCGGTCAGCGTGATGGCGGCGGCCTGCTCCGCGTCATCAATGGCGTTAATCGCGTTTTCGAGCTTGACACCGGCCGGCCTAAACTCGCCGTCCGTCCAGTCGCGCAGGGCGGCCTGAAATTCCGCCAGGCTGAGGATGGCTGGCGCCAGCAACCGCGCCTGGGGGTTGGCTTCCAGCTGGTCGGCGATCGTTGCGAGGCGAGGCAAAATGTCCGACCCGCTGATTTCGTTGATGCGCCCGGCCGCTTCCAACAGGTCCTGTCGCCGGCTGATAAAACTCTCCAGCGCGCGCGCGGCCACGTGTTGCGGTCCGTCGTCACCGAGCGCACGCAGGGCGGCCTCGTGCCAGAACGCCGCGTTCTCCGGGGCATTGTCGTCGTTTTCCTGGGCGTCCTCCGCGCCACGCAACAGGTAATAGAAAAACAGGATGCGCAGGGCGGCTGTGCTTTGCTGGTCTATGACGTCGACCAGGCCGCGGTTCATGGCCTTAAGGAAGGTGTCGGTGCCTGGCATTTGCTGCGCGAAATCGTCGCGCAGTTTCAGTTCTTCCTCCGTAAACAGGCTCTCCACGGCCGCCAGGGCCGTGCGGGTGGCCTCGGCACTGGCGACGCCGCTTCGCTCAACCCAGATTCGTGAGGTTTCAGCCAATTGCGCAAGGCGGTCAGCCGCCTCGCGCTGCGGATTGTTGCGGGCTATCTCCCTTGCGCGCTGCGCCAGCCGCGCAGCTTCGGCCAGCTGACCGCGATCCCAGGTTTGCCAGCCATCGGCCAGCGCACGGCCCAGGCCCCCGAAGAGGGCGTGCCGTTCCACATAGCGCGCGCCGGCCACCACGCTGCGCAATTGTACGAACCAGGAGGAAAGCGTCGGGCTTAGTGTCTGCACCGCTTCAGAAGCCTGGGTGAGCGCATCCAGTGCCCTGGCGCGATTTCCCTGGAGGGTGGCCATGGCGTATTGGTCCCAGGCTTTCCTGGCGACATCGAGGCCGCTCGCCATGTCGTTTAGTAACTGATCAAAAAGAAATTCAAGAAAGGGGTTCAGATCGGAGCGAGTGTCGCGCAGCCAGTTATCGAGGCCGGATCCATCAGCCAGCGGTACCCATGTCTGGCAGGTGCCCAGAAACTCATAGAGCGCGTCAAGGCGGCGCTGCAGCAGCGCCCAGGCGCTGTTGACAGGGTCGATGGTCTGGCAGTTGGCGAGCGCCGTTGTGGCATCGCGCGGGCTGGAAGCGGCCCTGCTGCCGATGATATTCAGATTTCGGGCCAGGCTGCGGCTGGCCATCAGGGCCCGTTGCAGTGCCCCGCCCAGGCCCTCGCTGCCCGGCAGTGGCTGACCGCTGCCCAAAGAGTCCAGCAGGGTTTGCAGGGATTCCAGACCATCGCAGACCTGGCTGTAACGTTCCTGCAAGACGCCAGGCGCCAGCCGCGGGTTGGCATTGATGCCCTGCAACAGGGCCAGCACTTCATCGAGCACGACCTGTGGTTCGCTGACCGGCTGTCCGGAGTAGGCGAGGTCGCCCATGGCCAGACGGACCCGCAGCAGGTTGGGCTGCAGCAACTGCACGTCCGGATAGTGTGCCGATATGCGTTCGGCCAGCATGTGTTGCAGTTCGTAATCGCGTTCGCTGGCATGGCGCGTGACCAGTTCCTGGGCCGCCTCGGCCACCTGGCCGTCAAAGAGCAATGCGATGCTGTCTTGCACCAGCGCGGGTATTTCTTCCTGCTGCGCGTCCCGCAGGAGACGCGCCATGTCGCCCAGCAGACGCACCAGACGGGAGTTCTCGCCGTCAGCGCGCGGTCGCAACTCGGAGAGCAGTTCGGCGCTGCGTTGCCAGTTGCCGTTTTCCATGTAAATGCGTATCGCGTCGAGGTCAGCGGCGATGGCGATATCCTGCAGGCGTGCCTCAATTGTCTTTTGCAACTCGCGCGACTGGGGGTAGCCCGGGTCAGCAGCCAGAGCCGGCGCCAGAGTCTGCATAAGACCGTGGAGCTCATCGCGGCTTCGGTCGTGGCGCAATCTGCCACTCACGCGGTTAAGCACCAGATCGCGCTCGCGTTGCAGGGGAGCCCGATAGTCCGCAAGGTCCTTGCGCAAGGTGGGAACGTCCGGATAACGCAGCAGCAGGCGGGGATGCGCCGCGCGGCTGACAATATTCTGCAAGCGGGTCGGAACCCGTTCCGCTTCCGGTCCGAAATCCGCGCGGAAGTCTTCGCCGGCGTCGCGCGGCAACTCAATGCGGCGACCGCCGGTCAGCAGGAAAAAGAGCAATTCGCCTACCTGACCGACGTCACTTTGACGGCCAATTCCCTGCGCCGTACTTTCGTCACCTTCGAGAAAAACGGCGTTGCCCCAGTCGATGACCTTGAGTTGCCAGGCGTCACGATCCCAGAACAGGTGCCAGGCGTCGACGTCGTTGTAGACGATGTCGCGTTCATGGGCCAGCTGCAACAGGTCCAGCAGGCTGTCCAGAAAGACCAGGATTTCCAGTTCCGGCAGGAACTGGCCGTTGGCCTTGAGCGCCAGCACCGTGTCGCCAACGATGTCGCCAGCGGCGCGTTCCATGACTATGTACTGGTGGGGCATGCCGCCAATCGGAAACTGTCCGGAACCGAGCAGTTCGGTCAGCACAGGATGACCGGACAGGCGTTGCAGCGCCCTGCGTTCGTTCAGGATGCTGACTTCCTGGCCGGCGCGGATGGGCGGGGCATCGTTGGGCGCCGGTCGCTTGATGATGACCGGCCGATCCTGCGCCCCGGAATCGACGGCGCGCAGGGTCTCGCCGGAGCGGCCACGTGGATAAATGTGGTCGTAGCGATAGCGGTTGTCGAACAGACTGTCCGCCATGCTTCCTCCTTGTGGCAACGCGTCCATTTTACGCCGCAAGGGTTTGCGCGCAAGTTGTTGACGCTTCCCCAGGCCAGGCGTAAGATGAGGACAGGTTCATCAGGGCATGGGTAATGGTCCAGCGCGATTTCCGCTTTCTGGATGATGAGGACGATCGCCTCCAGTTCATCGCGCGCATGCGTGAAGTACGGGAAGCCTTCATCGCCATGCGCTCGGTGGTGCCCGAGGCGCGCTGGTACGAAGTCCGTGACGAGGGCTGGTCGCTGGCGGCCATTATGGGCCATCTGCAGTGGATGGACCGCCTGCACCTGCTGCAGGTGCAACTGGCCATCTGGAACCTGCCCTTTCCCTTTTCCGCCCGCACCTGGGAGCGGGTTGCGGGCTGGCAGCAGCGCATTTTTCAGCGACGCCTGATGAAAAGCAGCGTCGACGGCATCCGCGGCGCCCTGCCGGACCAGGAAGCATTCATCCTGCAAATGGCCGTCGACGATTTCAGCAAGCGCCTGACCTATGCCCCTACCGGCCAGGTCCTGACCGTCGAGCAGGCCGTGCAGGAGTTTCTGCTCTTCTTCTGGCAGGATCGCCTGCGCGCCTTGCGCATCGCCGAAGGTCTGCACTCGACTCCAGGCGACTTGCCCCGTCAGGGCTGATGCGCGTCGTATTGCAGCGGGTCACCCGCGGGGAGGTGCACGTGGCGGGTGAACTCGTGGGGGCCATCGACGAGGGCCTGGTGGCGCTGGTCGGCATCGCCCAGAACGACGGCCCCGCCGAGGTCGACCGCCTGGCGCAGAAGACGGCGCAGTTGCGCATCTTCCGCGATGAACAGCATCGCATGAACCGCTCCGCCCTGAATCTCGGCTACGGCGTGCTGGTCATCTCGCAATTCACGCTCTACGCGGACATGAAACGCGGACGCCGACCGGGCTTCACCCGCGCCGGCAAGCCGGAAATGGCCGAGGCGCTGGTCGAACGCTACGCGGCAAAATTGCGCGAGGCCGGCATTCGCCAGGTGGCATGTGGCGTCTTCGGCGCGGATATGCAGGTCGTCATCCACAACGACGGTCCGGTCACGCTCATCCTCGACAGCGCGGAGGTGTAGGCGACCCCTGCGTTACAATGGTTCACAGCCAGGAGGGCAGGGGTATGCGACCGAACATTCTCTGGATCTGCACCGACCAGCAGCGTTGGGACACGATCGCCGCGCTGGGCAATGCGCACATCCGTACGCCCAACATCGACCGCCTGGTGCGCGAGGGCACGGCTTTCGACCACGCCTTCTGCCAGAGTCCGATCTGCACGCCCAGCCGCGCCAGCTTCCTGACCGGTCGCTACCCCTCCACTGTGCACGGCACCTGCAACGGCAACACCGTCTGGGGGGAAGGCGCGCCCCTGATTAGCAAACTGCTGGCCGACGCCGGCTACGACTGCGGCCTTGTCGGCAAGTTTCACCTGGCCGGCGGCTTCAAACGTCTGGAGCCGCGACCGGTGGACGACGGTTATCGCGTCTTCGAGTGGAGCCACGCGCCGCGCGACGACTGGCCCGTCGGCCATGCCTGGCGTGACTGGCTCGCGACGCAGGGGCGTGACCTGGGCGAGCTCTGCCGCGACATGACGGAATTTCCGGTCGAACTGCATCGTGAGACCTGGTGCACGACGCGCGCCATCGACTTCATCGAGTCCGAACGGCCGCCCGACCAACCCTGGTTGCTGAGCATCAACTACTACTATCCGCATCCGCCCTTCACGCCGCCGCGTGAGTACCTTGAGCGTTACGATCCCGCTGCCATGCCTGGGCCGCTGTTTCGCGAAAGCGATCTCGCGGCGCAACGCGCGTTGTCAGCCATCGACTTTCAATCGGAGGTGCGCCGACCCGAGGAATTCGACGCGCGCGCAGTGCAGGCCGCCTACTATGGCATGATTGAGCAACTGGACGACCAGCTGGGCCGCCTGCTGGAGTCGCTGGAACGCAGCGGTCAGCGCGAGAACACGCTCATCCTGTTCATGAGCGACCACGGCGAGACCCTGGGCGATCACGGCTTGCTTATGAAGGGCTGTCGCTTCTACGAGGGGCTTGTGCGGGTGCCGCTGATCTGGAGCTGGCCGGGAAGGGTCCGGCCCGGCCTGCGCAGCAGCGTCTTGACCGAACTGACGGACATCTTTCCCACGCTGCTGGGTGTCTGCGGCCTGGAAACGCCGGAAGGGACGCAGGGCCGCTCTTTGTGGCCCATCCTGAGTAATGCGGCGGAACCGCAACAGCATCGCGACTTTGTGCGCTGCGAGTACTACCGCACGCTACTGGATGACGATCGCGGCTTCGAGGGCAGCTACGCGACCATGTACCGTGACCGCCGCTACAAGCTGGTGCGCTACCACGGCCACGACCTGGGCGAGCTCTTCGACCTGCAGCAGGATCCGGGCGAGTTCGACAACCTGTGGGACGATCCGGCCCATGCGTCACTGCGCATGGATTTGTTGCAGCGCAGCTTCGACGCCCTTGCCTTCGCGGTCGATACCGGCCCGCCGCAGAGGTTTTTCAGTTAGCCGATAAGGTCCAATTGTTTCAGTCTGTGTCGAGGTCTGTGCCGTGGCGAGCGGCCACCCTCACCGCCACCACGCGGCCGCGGACGGTCTCTTCGTCGCCGGCGCGCAGGCTGCAAAGCACGATAGCCTTGCGCGCGGCCAGTTCCTCAATGCTCGCGCGTAACTCCAATTCCACGCCCATGGGCGTCGGCCTGAGGAAATCGACCTGCAGGCTGGCGGTGACGCAGGTGATCTCCGGCTCCGTGCCTGGCGCGCGACCCTCCGCGTCATACATGGCGGCGATGGCCGTGCCAATGCTGTGACAATCGATCAGGCTGGCCAGCAGGCCGCCGTAGACCACACCGGGGAAGGCCGTGTGTTGGTCGGAGGGTGTAAAGCGACAGAGGCCTTCCTGACCGTCCCAGTATGTGCGAACTCCCAGGGTCTGCGGGTTGTGGCGGCCACAGCCCAAGCAGATGGCAATGTCGTCGTGGTAGAAGTCCTGGATGGCACGCGGTTCACCCGCTGAGGGTGACATAGTCGCCCGAGACGTAGCCTTCGCGGCCCTGGTGACGGATGCGGTGCCAGCCGTCCTGCTCGCCGTGGCGCCGGTAAACCTCGCCGGGCGAAATGAGGCCGATGATTTCGTAGCCCACACCCGGGCCACTGCGCACTTTGAGGATGTCCGTCGGGTTCAGGCCGGGCGGCAGGGCTGAAGCCGGGCTGGCTGCCCCGTCCCATGTCTCGCGCAACAGGTCGCGGATGGCCTGTTCCGTCTGCTCGTAACGGCCCTCGCCGAAGTGGCGGTAGCGTATCCGACCCTGTTTGTCTATCAGGTAAAGCGCGGGCCAGAAGCGATTGTTGTAGGCGTTCCAGGTCTCGCGCCCGTTGTCCTGCAGCACGGAGTAGGGGACGTCAAGACGCTGCACTGCTTCGCGGACCGCATGGATGTCGCGCTCAAAGTTGAATTCGGGATAGTGGTTGCCGATGACGACCAGACCCTGGTCGGCGAATTGCTGATGCCATCCCCTCAACGAGGGGATCACCCGGATGCAATTAATTCACCCGAAGGTCCACATCTCCAGAGCCACCACCTTGCCGCGCAGACCGGCCAGACTCAATGGTGTGGCGGTGTTTAGCCAGGCGCCGTCATGCAATTCCGGCGCTTTGCCCAGCACCGGCAGGTCGGCGACGAAGGGCCGGGATGTTGGGTCCGCAGGCGCAGTGACGGCGTCGCGCTCTGTGGCGGATTGGGCATCGGACAGGAAGTTGTCCAGCACAGTCGGCATCGTGCAGGCGGCCGTCAACAGGGTCAGCAAGACCGCCTGAACGGCGCGCCAGACTGGTTTGATGGGCTTGCCTTGTGCGAGCATAAGCCTATTGTACAGCGAAAATTGCCGGTCGCGATTCAGCTTTGGATTGTTAAAGGCGTTCCCTGTTTTGGACCAGACCGGGAATCGCTGAGGTGACCTCTCAACCGTGCCAGGGGCAATGGCGGCAAGCGGATCAGCGGGGGAGAGTTCTGTCAACAGCACCGGCAGCCAGGCAAACTGGAAGCCGGGAGAATTGAAGGCCCTGCTGTTGGCAACCAAAGGCCAAATGACCCCATATCGGCTGCGCTGCATTGCTTGACGATGAGGGTCACTCCTGCTCCGGCTCTTGCGTTTCGCTTTTGGCCATGCGGTAACCGATACGCGGCTCGGTAAAGATGTAAAGGGGGCTGGCAGCGTTGTCGCCCAGTCTGCGCCGAATCGTGCTGATGACGGTGCGCATCGGCCGCACGTCGCCGTAACTGTTTGCTCCCCAGATACGTTTCAGCAGTTGCGCGTATGTCAAAACCTTGCCGGAATTTGCCGCAAGTTCGGCGAGTGTCCGGTACTCGATGGCCGTCAGTCGAATCGGCTGGCCCGCAAGGGTCACGCGGCGCTCGTTAAGATCTATTCTCAGGTCGGCACAGACATAGGATTCCGGTTGATTGCTTGCCTCCAGCTTGCGAATCGCCGCCCGAATGCGGGCATCCAGTTCCGTCGGCGAGAAAGGTTTGACGACGTAATCGGAGGCGCCCTTGTCGAAAGCCCTGGCGATGTGCTCGTCCTGACCATAGGCAGACAGAAAAATTACCGGCACTTCGTAACCCTTGTGAATCTCCTCCATGAGTTCGATTCCGTCGATCCCCGGTAACTTGAGATCAAGCAAAACCAACCGCGGATTCTCCTGCATGAGCTGCAGCACTTCCATCGGGTCGCCGGTCACAATGGGTTCGTGGCCCGATCTCGCGAGGGTGTCCCGAACGTATCCGAGAGTGAGGGGATCGTCATCCACAGCAAGGATACGAATGCGTTCCCCCGCCTCCTTCGGTGAGGGAAAGGTGGAGGTTTGTGGGGCTGCGAACGGCGAAACGTTGCCGGTTACTTCAAATGCCGGAAGGGTAAAGGTGAAGCGGGCTCCAAGACCGGGCCCGTCACTACTGGCCCAGATGCGACCGCCGTGCGCCTCAATAATTCCCTTGCAGATGGCCAGTCCCAGACCGCTGTCACCACCCTGCTCCTCGCCCTCGATCCGGGAAAATTTACGAAACAGGTGAGGGAGGCTTTCGGCCGGTATGCCTCTGCCCGCGTCGGATACGGAAACAGCCACGTGAAGGTCATACCGTTCGGCACTGACGTTGATATCGGAATTCGCCGGCGAATGCCTGGCTGCGTTGGTCAAAAGATTGCCCAGTACCTGAATGACACGCAGCTTGTCCGCCATGACCCAGGGCAGATCCGGAGAAAGGCTGATGCAAATGTTGTGTTTGTCCACATTACTTTGGAAGGCATGACTCGCTTCATCGATCAGGATCGCCACATTCGCGGGTTCCGGGGAGACCGAAAGTGTTCCCGTTTCGATGTGTGCCACGTCGAGAAGGTCACTGATCAGCATTCGCATGCGATCCGCCTGCGTGTCTATGATGCGGTGCAACTGGAGAGCCTCGACAGGGCTAAGCACCGTATTGGCGTCCAGCAGCGTTGCTACGGACCCCTTGACGGAGGTCAGGGGCGTGCGCAGTTCGTGGCTAACCATGGCCAGGAATTCTGCCCGCAGGCGCTCCATTTCATAAAGTGGTGTCATGTCCTGCAGGGTCACGACCCAGGATGCGGCCTGCCCGTCTTCCGCGAGCATGGGCGTGGCGTTCATCAGGACGGACACGCTCCGACCGTCCGGGACCGTGAGGACGATCTCCTCTGCAGTCAATGTCTCCGGGTCGAGAAGCGCTTGCGACAGGGGCAGCTCCTGTAGGGAGACCTCCCTGCCGTCAGCGCGACGAAAAGTCAGGACTTCCAACAGGTGTTCCAAAGGTTGGTCCTGCACACGCAAGACTTCAACCAGGCGCGCCGCCTCGCGGTTGAAAGTGGTCGCCGTTGCGGTCTTCACGTCCAGGACAACCACCCCGACCGGCGACATGTTTATCAGGGTCTCAAGGTCGGCCCTGGCCCGTCGTTCATCGCGATATTGTCGGGCATTGGCGATGACCATTGCTGCCTGGGAGGCAAACATCAGGAGGGACTTTTCGTCTACACGCGTGAATTCCTGACCGTCATCCCTGTCTGCAAGGCAAATCGTGCCGACGTGTTCGCCACGATGCAGGACCGGAGCCGCCAGGAAGGTTATTGGTGTTTGTCCGGTGCTAAGCAGTTGAATATCGGCAAAGCCAATCGAAGCGATGTGACTTTGCAAATCACGAATCCGCAATGGCTCGGAAATCCGACCCAGGTGTCCGAACAAACCGGGTCCCTCGGGCATCTCAACGAAATTGCTGATTTCTTCCGCAGTGAATCCCAAGAACAGGTAATCGATAATCTCACTGTCAGAGTTCATCAAGGTGATCACACCATAACGGGCATTGGTCAGCGTTCGGGCGGAGTCCAGTACCTCCTGCAACACCGTATCGAAATCCAGACTTTCGTTAATGCGGAGGCTGGCTTTAATCAACGCGGCCAGGCGATCGCGCAGCGCCTGGTTTTCCCGTGACAGTTCGTCCAAACGACTCATTTCTTTCCCTCTGTTATCCGCACGGGTGACCCTTTGCCCGGTCCCTGCTCACCAGCCAGATGTGTTGCCTGGCTCAGAAGAAGGCAAGGTAGCCACCAGCATCAACCTTTAAGTCACTTTCAATGATGCTAGTGTTAAGTAACCCTTATACTACCTAACACAAGCCCGACTTGCATGTCTTCATACGATTCGATGCGTTGTTTCGCCGCCCAGATGACAGTCCGCAGCCTGAAGGGCAGGCAGACCAGGGCGACACGGACGCAGCAACTGGCAGGGCAATACCCGGACTGCAACCTGAACAACAGTCCGTCAGCGGCCGGTAAAGGAAGGCACCCTGGTGATGAAGAAAGGGATTGCGAAGTGGATCCCGGCAGGCGACAAGCGAAAAGCGCCAACAATTGCCGAAACGGCCTTGTGCAGTAATTGGTCCCGCCGGATGGGCAGGAAGGATGGCCTGGGAAGATGTTGCAGTGGAACCGGCTTATGCGGGCAGTGGACCTGAAGGGACTCGAACCCTTGCCCTCTTCAATGCCATTGAAGCGCTCTCCCAACTGAGCTACAGGCCCTGGCGGCAACAGGTTAGCGGCAGGGGAATGTTCTGTCAATGGTGCCGGCAGGCGGGCCGGGGCGTGATAAAGTGGTGCCACAGGTCCGAAAAAGGTGTGAAGCTCCTGTGCGACGCCAGGCCGCAACGCTCGCCATCATTCTCGCCATACTGATCTATGGCCTCAGCCTGATCGATATGGACGTTGTCGCCACCGGTTACTCGGTGACAGCCAACCTGCTGCTGGATTTTAGTGAGGAACGCGCGGAAAGTTTTTCCGGCGTTACCGGGCCGCGCGATTGGAGCTTCCCGGCGGATTACGGGCCGCATCCGGACTTCGGCACGGAGTGGTGGTACTACACCGGCAATCTGCACAGTGATGATGGCCGGCACTTCGGTTACCAGTTCACGATTTTCAGACGCGCGCTCCGGCCAGGCAGTGAGGCCGGTGGGTCCGAGTGGCGCGGCGACCAGATTTACATGGCCCACTTCACCGTCACGGACGTGGACGGCAAGCGCTTCCTTCACGATCAGCGCTACAGTCGCGCAGGAGCGGGCCTGGCCGGAGCGACCAGTAAGCCCCGCCCGCAGATCTGGCTGGAGGACCAGGAGATGCAGGCCCTCAACGACGAGGCCAGTCGGATGCGACTGCGCGCCGCCATGGAAGGGGCCTCCATCGATTTCACGCTGGAGCAGAGCAAGCCGCCTCGCTTGCGCGGCGTTGAAGGTTACAGTCGCAAGGGCAGCGAACCCCACCAGGCCAGCTATTATTATTCCATCCCGCGTCTGGCGACCCGGGGCACGCTGACCCTTGATGGTGAAGAAATCGCCGTCCAGGGCGAGTCCTGGATGGACCATGAATTCTTCACGCAATATCTGGCAGGGGACGTCGCCGGCTGGGACTGGTTCGCCCTGATTCTTGACGACGGGCGCGAGATGTCCCTTGGATGGTTGCGTCTGACCGATGGCGGTGAGCGCTATTACGGCGGCGGCGGCTCGGCCGCTTTCCTGGTCGAGGCGGACGGCAGCACCAGACAGATTGCGCCGGAGGATTTCCACATCGAGACGACCGCATTCTGGACCAGTCCGCACAGCGGCGCCAACTATCCCGCAGGCTGGCAAGTGCGCATGGACGGCGATTCGCCGCTGGAATTCACGCTGCGTCCCTTGCTGGCCGACCAGGAATTGCACGAGAGCGCCATCGTTTACTGGGAGGGCGCGATCGCAATCGAGGGCGACGTTGCGGGCTACGGCTACGCTGAACTCACCGGTTACCACATGCCGATGGGCGCGGATTTCTTCGGGAGTACCGACGCCTGAATCTGGCTTCTACAGGCCCGTTGCCTTCAGCAGAAGGCCCGCCACAGCGCCAATGAGGATCAACCAGGTGGCGTTGACGCGGAGACGGACCAGCGCAACCAGTGACAGGACGCAGAGTGCGATCCCCGGCAGCCAGGGTTGGCCGGCGCCGTCGGTCGTGGCTGCGCGACCCAGGTCCAGCAAGGTGACCAGAATGGCGGCCACGACGGCGGCATGCACGCCGCCTAAAAAGGCGCGCACCGGCGTACTCTTGCGCAGGCGCGGGATGAAGGGTGCGCTGAGCATCACGAATACGAAAGAGGGCAGGAAAATGCCCAGCGTCGCCAGCAGGGCGCCAGGCAGGCCGGCGACGATCATGCCGATGGCCGTCGAGGTCGTGAGTACCGGTCCAGGAGTTGTCTGGCCGATGGCAATGGCGTCCAGCAGTTGCTGCGCTCCCAGCCAGCCATAACTGACCACCAGGTCCTGCTGAATGTAGGCCACCAGCAAATAGCCACTGCCAAACAGGATGGCGCCAATGCGCAGAAAGTAAAGGAACAACTCGCTCAGGCCCGGCGCGCCTGACGCCAGCACAATCTGTCCCGGCAGCGCCGGCAGTCCCGAGAGCAGGAAGGCCGGTAACGCCCGGCCGTCACGGGACTGCCACAGCACGTGCAGCAGGCCCGTCAGCAACATGACCAACACTTCCGGCAACGCCGTGGTGGCCAGCAGTGCTACAGCAAATGCAAACAGCAACCAAAGGGCTTGCCCCTGCAAGGCGCTACGCAGCAGACGCCAGCCCGCGCTGGCGATCACCGCCACGATGACTGGCTGGATGCCGCGAAACAGGGCCGCGGCTTCTGGCAAGGCACCGCTGCTGACATAGAGCGCGCTGAGCGCCAGGGTAATCAGGAAGGCGGGACCGATGAAACACAGGCCGCTCACCAAAGCGCCAGGAATGCCACGCAGACTGTGGCCGACGTGGATCATCACCTCTGTTGAGTTGGGGCCGGGGATCAGGTTGGCTGCGGCAATCAGGTCAAGGTAGTGATCGCGCGTCAACCAGCGCCGACGGGTAACCAGCTCGTCTTCCGCCAGGGCAATGTGGGCAACCGGCCCGCCAAAGGCGGTGACGCTCAGGCGCAGGAAAACTCGCGCAAGGGTGCCGTAAGAGACCTGTGCGCCGTTCAAGCGATGTCAGTCCAGCCCGAGCCGCGCGAGAGTCTCCGGCGGGGCCTGGCACTGCGCCAGTCCGGCCCGCAGCATTTCCTGCATGCGATGTACCTGGGCCGGCTCCTGCTCATACAGATTGCGGGGCCTGAGCGTGAATTCCTCGCGGCTCCAGAGGTAATTCGGGCAGACCTGCGCTTGCGCCGGCACGCGCCACTGCGGCACGTCGACACCGGGAATGAAATGGCCGCTGGTCATGTCCGCTGAGGTATTCATGCCGGTGGTTGAATACCAGTAGAGCGGGCCACCGGGACGCGAGCTTTGGGTCAGGGTCCAGTTTTCATCGCTGACCACCACGCCATCGCCGAAGCGACCGTAAAGCAGCAGATCACGGTGCCGGTCGGTCTCCCCGCGCAGGAGAGGCATGAGCGAACGACCATGCGGCCCGTCCGGATCTTCAATGTCCAGCATGTCGCCCATGGTGGCGTTGACGTCCAGCGCGTTGGTTAGCGCCTTGATCCGACGCCCATTGCCAGGGTGCTGCGGGTGCCACACCATCAGCGGAATGCGCGCGTGAGACTCCGGATGCGGGAAGTCCTTGGCCCAGATGGTGGGGTTTTCCAAACCGTTGTAGCAGAGGTCGTGGCCGTGGTCGGTGGTGACGATGACGGCCGTGTTTTCCCACAGGCCCAGTTCGTCCATGCGGTTCCACAGGCGCCCCAGCCAGGCGTCGACCATGGTGACGTTGCCTTCATACTGCGCGCGAATCCAGGCCAGTTCGTCGGAGGAGGCGTTGCGCACGAAGCGTCGCGTCTCTTCCGGGTCCTGGTAGGGGGGCCAGGGGTTGAAGTCCGGGCTGTCGATGCCGCCGGTGTAGAGGCTGCGATAGGGTTCCGGCACGTGGAAGGGCTCATGCGGGTCGAAGGACTCGACCCAAAGCAGGAAGCGCTCGTGCTCGCGGTTGGCTTCCAGCCAGTCCGCCGCGCGGCACATGACCTGCGCCGCCGGGAATTCCTCCTCGATTTCCCAGTTGCGCGCGTTGGCGTAGTATTGCGTGCCGCGGCCGTCAAAGTTGCGGCTGCGGGAACTGCGGGCGCGGTTGATGGCCCGGGCCCAGCCGGGCTCGTCATCCACCGGCGCCGTATCCCACATGTCGCCTTCGGAACCGCGCACAAACTCCACGCCGTGGAAGGGCTCGAAGTAGCCGTGCGCCTTGTCTTCCCAGTAGTGATAGTGGTCAGTGACCATTTGGGTCACGCAGCCATTGGCGCCCGCTTCGGCCGCCAGGTGGCGGTCCCATGGCTCGACGTGGCCCCAACCGCGCCACAGAAACTCCTGGCGGCCGGTGAAGAGTTCGCGTCGCGTCGGCATGCAGGGCGCAGAACTGATGAAGTGGTTGTCGAAAACGGTGGCTCGTTCGGCAAAGCGGCTCAGGTTGGGTGTCTGGACATGGGTGTCCTGGTAGGCCTGCAGCGCATGGAAGTTCAGGCTGTCGAGCAACACGGTGATGACGTTCATGGCGGGTCTCCGCAATCAGGTCAACAAAAGTATCAGGAGAAAAGAATCGAACCGCGCATTTCCATCGGCTGGCTGAAGATCCAGACGGCGATAAAGGCGATGGCCAGCAACAACAGCGCCCAGGGGAGCATACCCGGCACGGCGTCGAGGCGGTACATGCGCGTGGCCACGCGTTGCGCAATCAGCAGGCTCCACACCAGGCCGCCGGCGATGGCGACAAGTTGCACCAGGCCGATCAGCGTCTGGTCCAGGCTGGTGCCGAAGCGCGCCCAGTCGCCATTCTGCCCCAGAAACTCTTGCAACACAGGGATGAAGCTGAATGGCGCAAGCAGCAGATGAAAGGTGTAGTGGGCGATCCACACGCCCAGCCCGAACGGCACAAAGGACGGGGCAAAGGCGGCCACGGTGCTGCGCAGATTGTGCTTGCGCAGCGAGCCACTGAGCAGGCGGCCCAGTTGCGCTGCCAGCAGCACCAGCAAGGTTGGCAGCAGCAGGCTGGTGATGCCAAAGACCAGCAGCAAAATGATCAACTCGTTGCGCAGGTTGAAGGTCTCCGCCAGCGATTCCTGCAGTGCGTAAACCGGCGACACCATTCCGAAGGCGTTGGTCAGGCCCATCGCCGCCAGCAATATGACCAGAATGGAGACGTCGAATCGCTGTGGCCAGGCGCCCGGCTGCAGTAACTCGCGACCAGGCCTGCGCGCCATCAGCCCGATGTTGTCGTGCGGGCAGGCGCGCACGCAGTCCAGACAGAGCGTGCAGTCAAGATTGCTGCGGATCTGCGGCGCGAAAAGCGAGGTGCCGCAGCCTGGCGTGCCCTGCGGTCCATGGCGCACTTCGACCTGGCCGCCGGGAATGTCATCCAGGCGCAACAAGGGTGACGTTGCGTAGCTGCCGTTGACACACTCGTGACCGACGCAGTGACGGCACATCTCCGCGTCCTTCACGCCAATTTGCGTCGGCGCGCTGGTGGCGTAAACGAAGTTGAAGCTGCCGAGCGGGCAGAGGTATTTGCAGAAAGCCGATTCGCGAAAGGCTGCCTCCAGCAGGAAGGAGGCGACGAAGTAGGCGATGATGAGCCAGGCCGTCAACCAGGGGCTGGCCCAGAGGTCCAGCCATTCGTAGAGCAGGAAGAGCGTAAACAGACTGGCGATGGCCAGCCACTTGTTGCGCAAGACCCGCGGAAAGTTGCGGCCACGGCTGAAGCGTTTGCCCAGCGTGCGCGGGAGGGCAAAAGGGCAGGCCATGCAGAAGAGGTTGCCCGCCAGCAGCAGAATCAACACCACCAGACCGCGGAAATGCACCCAGGGCGCGACCGTGGCCAGGTTGCGTGCGGCGGATTGCGGACCGGTCAGCCCGTCGACGACCAGCAGGACTGCGGCCAGCAGCAACAAGGACTGCAGAACCAGACGACCTTGTCGCCAACGCAGAAAGCGTCCGATGACCGGCCATTGCAGGACGTCCAGTGCCGAAGCGGGGCGATAGAGGTTGCTCACTGGCGCGGACTGCTCATGGCGTGTGGCCCGATCAGCCGTCCTCTTCCTCTGCTTCTTCCTCATCGGAGCGGTCCTGCCAGGCGCCAAAGGGTGTCTCGGCGGCCGCGCCGCCCCGGCTGATGCCGCCCATGCCAGGCAGGGTGGGGATGGCGGTGGGTTCTGCGTCCTCCGCTTCCTGGGTCATGGCCTGCTGCGTCCGGTCGGGCGTGCCCTGCCAGGCGCCAAAAGGCGTCTCGGCGGCCGCGCCGCCCCGGCTGATGCCGCCCATACCACGCAGCGTCGGGATGGGCGTCGGGCCGTCCCCGTCTTCCGGCACCGGCGTGGCGGTGGCTTCTGCCACGGCTTCGTTGACGCTCACCTCAAAGGTCTCTTCCAGGCTGCTGTCGTCGGCGAAGGTGAGCTTGACCGTCACCGTCCAGTCACCGGCCATGGTCCACTCGAAGGGCAGGCGATACTTGCCATTCGAGCCCTGTACGTCATCGCGCAGGACCGGTTGCATGCCCGCGTGGTCCATGTCGCCGCGCACGTCCACCCGCTCCGGGCTCACGGCCCGGCCATCGGCGTCGCCAATGTCGATGAGAAACTCCGCTTCGCCAACGCTTGCCACAGTTGGCAGGACCCTGAGGTTGATCGTCAGGTCCGCCTCTGCGGCCGGCGTACTCTCCTGGCGGCAGGCGGCAAAAAGCAAAAGGCACAACATCAAGGCGATGATTCTGCGCATCGGTTTCGTTCCTGTTTCAGAATTGCTACTGCTTTCAGTTTAGCAGCCTGCGCGCCGCTTGTCAGGCCTTCAGCTTTCCGGCAAACTGGGTGCTTCGGAGTTCATTGTTACAGGGCGATGCCCCCGACCTTTTACATTTTGCACGGAACGCAGGAGTTGCTGCTTGAAGAAGAGCTGCAAAAGCTGCGCGCCCGGATGCCCGCCGATACTGGCGACTTTAACATCACGGAACTGGACGGCCCGACTGTGCGCGTCGCCGAGGTCCTCAACCAGGCCAGCACCAGCCCCTTCCTGGCCAGTCAGCGTCTGGTCATCGTGCGCGGTCTGCTTGCCTGGCTGGGTCGTAGAGGCGCGGGCGCCGCTGGCAAACGCGAGGCCGAGGCCCTCTACGAAGGCTTGCCGGGGTTGCCCCCGTCCGCGCGTCTGGTGCTGGTTGAACACCGTGACCTGGAGCCTGCGGGTCGCGGCCGGCCCCGACGCAATCGCTTTGTGCAACTGGCGCAGCAGGAAGCCGGCGGCTACACGCGCGCTTTCCGGCTGCCGCAGGACGTTCCCGCGTGGATTCAACGCCGGGCCAGGGCGCGTCATGAGGCGGAAATCAGCCGGGGGGCGGCCATGGCGCTGGCGGAGGTTACACGTGGGGACCTGCGCCGCGCGGACAATGAGCTGCACAAGCTGGCGAGTTACGTCGACGGGGAACGCGGGATCGACGAGGAAGACGTGGCGCTGCTGACCCCCTGGGTCGCCGAGGCCCGCACCTTCGACCTGACCGACGCCCTCGCCGAACGGCGCGCGCGCCGGGCGCAGGAGCTGTTGCAGCAGATGCTGGCCGAGGACAGTAGCAGCGATGGTCTGATCCTCTTTGCCACCGTCGTGACCCATTTCCGCCGTCTGCTGCTGACGCGTGAGCATCTCCTGCTGCAGGGTTCGGCGCAGGGTATGGCGCAGTCGCTGGGCCTGCGCCCAGGTCGTTACCTGAACAAGCTGCAGCAGCAGGCCCAACAGTTTGAACTGGCCGACCTGGAGGCCATTCATCGCAAACTGCAGGCGGACGATCTGGCCATGAAGACTGGCAGGCTGCGGCCCGGTCTGGCGCTGGAATTGCTGGTGGCCGCCCTTGCCTGAGCGCCGCGTCATCGGCAAACTTTACGACCGATGAAGCATTTCATCGTAGAATCTCTGGAGATTGCGGGGAAACGGGGAAGCGGACCATGAGCGTAATCGCACTCATCGTGCTGCTGGTGTTGATCTTGCTGGGCTTGCAGGCACTCATCGCCGTGCTGGGCCTGACCATCGGACTCGTCATCGCTTTGCTGCCGGCGGCCCTTACCGGTTATCTGGCCGGCCATATCATGAGCGGCGGCGGCTACGGCCCGGTCGCCAACGTGCTGCTGGGGCTGGGAGGGGGAATCGTCGGCAACCTGTTGCTGAGCGTTGTCGGTGTCAATGTCGGCGACAATTTGATTGAGAACATCGCGGTCGGCGTGGTCGGCGCGGTGGTGCTGGTCTGGCTGGGGCGCGTCGTCGGTCGCCGCTGAGGGGTGTAAGGGTCCAGTTCGTCACCAGGACTTGAATCTGGCGGCGAGGCCTGCGGCGGGTTAGCATTCGACCTGTCTTCAACATTGGAAAGGCCCGCCGTGGAACTTGAGGCCAACCGTTTTGCCGAGGCCGCCAGCCGCGCCCTGCAGGACAAACAACTGAAGGCTGCGCTGGACCACAACGCGCGGCTCGCCGACGCGACGCGCATCAAGAGCATGGCCGCCACCACCGGCGCGGAAGAGCTGCGGCAACAGGGACGCGGCGCGCGCCTGCGCGGCCTGGCGCAACTGCCCGAACTTCTCGAACAGACCGAGGCGCAGATCACGGCGCGCGGCGGGCAGGTGCTCTGGGCGCGGGATGCCGACGAAGCCAACCGGCACGTGCTGGACATCTGCCAGCGGCACGAGCTCCGCTTTGGCGTCAAGAGCAAGAGCATGGTCACCGAGGAACTTCATCTGGTGCCCTTCCTGGAGAGGCACGGCGTCCGCATGCTGGAGACGGACCTCGGCGAATTCGTGGTGCAGGTCGACGAAAGCCGCCCCAGTCACATCGTCGCGCCCATCATGCACATGAAAAAAGAAGGAATCCACGATCTTTTCGTCGAGAAGCTGGGCATGGACTCGATGGACGACGACATTGATCCCCAGGTCATGACCCGCTTCGCGCGTGAGCATTTGCGGCGGCAGTATTTCGAGGCCGATTTCGGCATTACCGGCGGCAACTTCATCATCGCCGAGACGGGAACCGTCGCCATCACCACCAACGAGGGCAATGCCCGCCTCGGCACGGCCTTGCAGCCGGTGCACGTCGCCATTGTCGGCATCGAAAAGGTCATCCCAACCTGGGAGGACTATGCCACACTGGTGCAGACCCTGGCGCGCAGCGCGACCGGTCAGCAACTCTCGGTCTACAGCACGCTCTACAACGGGCCGGCCCTGGCGGAAGAGGGCGACGGCCCGCAACACTATTACGTCATTCTGGTGGACAACGGGCGCAGCGCCATCTACGGCACGCAGTACTCGGAAGCGCTGGCCTGCATTCGCTGCGGCGCCTGCCTGAACACCTGTCCCGTTTACCAAAACGTGGGCGGACACGCCTACGGCGCGGTCTACCCCGGGCCGATCGGTTCTGTGATCACCCCACTGCTGACCGGCAAGGAGAACGCCACGCCATTGCCCTTCGCCAGCAGTCTTTGCGGGGCCTGCAAGACCGCCTGCCCGGTAGATATCAACATCCCGGACATGTTGCTGGCATTGCGCCACGACCTGCAGCAGGAGCAGAGCCCCCTGTGGCGCCTGGGCATGCAGGCCTGGAGCTGGAGCTTCAGCCATCCGCTGCTCTATGAGACCGGGCGCAAGGCCAGCGCTGCACTGAGCGGGGCTTTCTCCGGCGAAAGGGGTGAATTGCGCAAGCTGCCGGGCCCGCTGGGCGCATGGACCGAGCACCGCGACTTCCCGCCATTCCCGCAGGAATCATTTCACGACTGGTGGCGCCGCGAACGCGACGCGCAGGCCGGGCAGGACGGAGACTCGTGAGCGAGGCCCGCGAGCAAATCCTTTCCCGCCTGCGCCAGGCGCGCGAAGGTCTGCCGGACGCGCCGCCGCGGCCGGCACAATACCAGCCGGTCATGACTGTCGAGGATGAGTCGCCACAAGGTTTGCTGTCGCGCTTCAGGACGGAACTGGAAGGCCTTCAGGGCGAAGTCTACCTGGTTGGGGACGAGGAAGCCGCGCTGGACAAAACGCTGTCCCTGCTGGCTGAAAGCGGAGCGCGCCACGCCCTGACATGGGACTGGTCGCACATTCCGCTGCCCGGGCTGGACAGGGCTCTTGCGAACGCAGGTATCGAAGCGCTGCAGCCGACGCCCGACAACCGGGAAGCCTGCGAGGCGGCGGAGGCCGGCATCAGCGGTGCCGACGCGGCCATCGCCGCCACGGGCTCGCTGGTGGTCAGCACGGCAGCGGGCATGGGTCGCCTGGCGACGTTGCTGCCGCCGCAGCACATCGTGTTGCTGCGTCAGGAGCAATTGTTGCCGTGTCTGGAGGACTGGGTGGCGCTGCAACGCGCCGAAGAACTGACCGGGCTGGGCTCGCGCAGCAACCTCTGCATCATTACCGGCCCCAGCCGCACCGCCGACATCGAGAAAAATCTCGTGCTCGGTGTGCACGGTCCAGGACTCTTGCAGGTTGTCGTGGTTGAACAGGCTTCCTGAACCCCGTCGCTCAGACGAGTGAATTCACGCCGCACAGGGGCAGCAGTCCCGCAATATTGTCCAGCAAGTGATCGGGCCGGGCGGCCTGCAAGGCCTCACGACTGCTGAAACCGGTGGTCACGGCCACGGCGCGGGCGCCCAGGGCCTGTGCGCAGGCGACGTCCGCCGGGGTGTCGCCGACCACCGTGACGTCCTGCTGTGCGATGGCCTGGCCGCTGTGGGCGCAAGCGCGCTCCAGGGCAATGGGGGGCAGATTGTTGCGGTGGGCGGCTTCATTGCCACAGGCTCGCACCGGGAACCAGGCGGGGTCGAAACCGGCGCCTTCCAGTTTTATGGGCGTGGTGACGGAGGTATTGCCGGTCACGATACCGGTGATGAAGTCCGGTCGCTCGTGCAGGGCCTGGACCGTCTCCAGCGCCCCCGGCAGGGGAAAGAGCTCAAACTCCGCCGCGAGATCGCGCATGTGTCGTTCAATGCTGGCCTCGTAGGCGGGCATGTGACGACCGATTGTTTCCTCGCTGGCGCCCAGAATCTCGCACAGGGTGCCCCAGTCGGTCTTGCCGGCGAAGCTGTGCGTGTCGAGGTTGCCGGCCGTGCCGAAGAGCTCCAGCATGGCGCGGCGGGTCGCGGCGCGGCCGATACCGTGGCCATCCAGCAGGGTGCCGTCGATGTCAAAGAGGACCAGTTGCAGCGTCACGCCGGCGTCTGTTGCGTACCCTCTGCGGGTACGTCCAGCGCGATGACCTGGTCCACGAGGCTGCGCAGTGAGGGCTCGGGCAGGGCGCCAGGCTGGCTAAAGACGATGCTGCGGTCCTTGACGACCATGAGGGTCGGAATGCTCTGGATGCCGAAATGGGCCGAGAGGCCGGGATTCTGGTCCACGTCGACCTTGGCGATACGAATCTGACCGGCGTACTCCGCCGCCAGTTTGTCCAGAACCGGCGCCACCATACGGCAGGGGCCGCACCATTCCGCCCAGAAATCGACCAGCACGGGCAGCGGCCAGTCAATTACCTGTTCCTGAAAGTCATCGTCGCCCACGGCGACGGGGGTGGCCTCCACGATGGTCTGCTTCGGCGCTTGCTCTTCCTGCGGCGGCGCCGGATTGAGTTCGGCGACGCGGGCCTTCATGCGCTCGATGGCAAGGGGCATGTCGCTGCCCCAGGGTTTGGCCCGGCGCAGCACGGTCTCGCCACAGTACCAGCCGATCAGGAGCGAACTGCCTTCGGCCTGGAAAAGCGCGGCGCTGCGCGGGTTGGCGTCCGGGTCGATCTGGACAAAGTGCATGTCCGGCTCTTCGGCGACTGCCCCGCGAAAGGCGGTGATGAAATCGCCGCGCAAACCGGCTCCGCCGGCCAGCAACAGCATCACAGGTTCATTGCCAAGGAGCAGTTGCTCAAGACTGTCGTCGTTGACGGTGCGGACTTCCTGCATGGGACTGTCCCCGTTGTGTGTGCGTATAGTGTAGCGGTCGTGATTCACAGGCTCAAGGGACAAGCGCGCCTTCGGATCGCCGCTGGTCCTGGCTGTCCATGTTCCGGGTCCTGCCTTGATTGTGTTGTGGCGCAAATTTCAGATCTGAAGCGCCCGTTGAGGCTGACGACGGCTGACGGCTAATTGATGCGGAGCCAGTTCGTCCAGGGGCCCACGGCATCGCTGCCATCATCGTCCCTGATCGCCCTTGCCCTTGCTTCCCAGTCCTCTTCCAGCCAGGCAACCCCGCTCAGGTCCACGCTTGTCTGATCACCGCCAACGGTGGTGACCTCTCCCCTGTCTCGCTGCCGAAGTTTCTGTACTGAATGTCAATTTCATAGGCATCGGAGACCGCGTCCCACTCCAAAGTCATTGATCCCGCAGAGCGAAGGTTCGCGAGCACGGGTGGTTCCGGCGTATGCGTGGGCGTCGCGGTCGCCGGGGGCGTTGCCGTGCTGGTAGGGGTCGCCGTGGGAGTGCTGGTCGCTGTTGGTGTACTGGTTGCCGTCGGCGTGCTTGTTGGCGTAGGGGTGTAGGTGGGAACCGTGTTGTCGTAGTCGTACCAGTCCGTCCAGGGCCCAAGCGAACCGTCCGAGCCAATCACCAGCAGGCGGATTTGCCAGTTCTCCCCCAGTGAAGCGATACCGGAAGCGTCCAGGGTAGTGGCGCTGCCCGCCAGCAATTGGGTGTTGGCCTGTGTTTCACCTGTGTTTCGGGTGGAGACCAGCAGACTCGAAGCGCCCGCAACTGCGTCCCAGGCGACGACTTTCCCCGGCAGAGAACGCAGGCCGTGGACGGTAAGCGGAACTTGCAGGCCTTCCTGCGCGGCAGCGGGAAAGAAGGGAAGCAGCAACAGCAGTATCGCTGTCAGAAATGCCTTGTTGCGGAACGACCCCTGAACCGTCACTCCGGTTGATGCGGCCTCTGGCATGGCTGCGCCTCGAACTTCATGTTTGCCGTTTCAATTGTCCCGCCAACCGGGAAGGACAATGTGATCGGGCCAACGGGTCTTGCGACAGAAAGCGCCTCAACGCCTTCGCAGACCGTAACCTCCGCAGCCACCTGTCGGCAGCGCATGTCGCCGGTCTGCAAATACCCAGTCGTTTAGATTAACGTAACATTTAGAACATGTCACGAAATTGTGTACACACAGGTAATTTGCACAAATTCACGGTGCCTTTTGGACAAATAGCTGATAGAAATATACGATGTTCGACGGCTGCTGCGGGGCATGTACAATAAAATCTGCTGCGCCAATGTTGACCGGGCGAACTGGCCCCCATGCTACGACGTTTTGCGCCGGACCTGCGCATTCTGTTGCTCCTCGCGCTTCCGCCACTGCTGCTCTTCTGGCAGCAGACCCTGGGCGGGCGTACCCTGCTACCTGCGGACAACCTTTACCAGTTTGAGCCCTGGGCCAGCCATCGGGAAGCGGTCGGCGCGCCGGACCTGCCGCACAACGCGCTGGTCTCCGACCTCGTGCTGCAGAACTACCCCTGGAAGCAGTTTCTGCGCGAAAGCCTGGAAGCCGGCGAGGCGCCGCTCTGGAACCCGCGGCAGTTCAGCGGCATTCCCTTCCTCGCCGCCGGGCAGCATTCGGGACACTACGCCTTCAGTCTGATTATCTACATTTTGCCCCTGTGGTCGGCCTATGGCTGGTTCACGGTCTTTCAGCTTTGGGTTGCCGGGGCGGGCATGTACGCCTTCATGCGCGGCATGCGCACCGGGCGTTTTGGCAGCTTCATTGCCGCGCTGGCCTGGCAACTGTCGGCCTTCCTGGTGATCAGCGCGGTCTTCCCGATGGTCCTCGCCGCGGCGACCTGGTTGCCGCTGTTTCTTTTGCTGATCGAGTTTTGCATTCGTAACCAGACTCTGGCGGGTCGCCCCGCGCGCCCGCTGTGGCCATCCTTCGCTGCGCTGGTCCTGTGCCTTGTGCTGTTGGCCGGACATGCCGAAATGAGCTACTACACCTGGCTTGTCGCGGGCATCTGGGCCCTGGCGCGGTTGTCGCAGCGCTGGCAGGCCGTCGGCCTGCGCGCGGCGGCGGGCGCCGTTCCCTGGATGCTGGCCGTGGCGCTCATCGGGGTGGCGACTGCCGCCCTGCAGCTGCTGCCGCTGGTCGAATTCGCCGGCATGAATTTCCGCAGCGGTTCGGCATCGTATGAGCAGGTGATTGGCTGGGCGCATCCCCCGCGCGACCTCATTCAGTTTCTCTTGCCGAATTTCTACGGCAGCCCGGCCCAACACAGTGTGACCGACATTTTCAGCGGCCAACAGGTTTCGCTGCGATCGACCGAATGGGGCATCAAGAATTACGTCGAGGCCGCGCTCTACAGCGGCCTGCTGACTCTGGCCCTGGCCGCATTGGCCCTTGGTAACCTGCGCCGATCCACTGTCAAAGTCCACGCGCGCGGACTGACCCTGTTCTTTCTGCTGCTGACGGTGGCGGGGCTCAGCTTCATGTTCGGTCTGCCGAGCTACCGTCTGCTGTGGCTGCTGCCGGGCATCGACCAGTTGCACTCGCCCTTTCGCTGGGTGTTCGCCGTGAGTCTGGGTCTGGCGGTATTGGCCGGCCTCGGCGCCGATCGCCTGGTCGCTGGCGACGCAGGCGCCTGGCGCAAACGGGTCGGCCTTGCGCTCTCAGCCCTCGGCCTTGCGACTCTGGCGGGGCTGCTGGCGCTGCGCCTTTTCTACTCCCAACTGGAAGCACTGGTGGCGCGTGTGTTTCATGGTCTGGCGCTGGCCGATCAGGTCTTCGCCGACGCCCGCCTGTTCGCCAGCTTTCAGGCCGTCAACCTGTTGATCTTCGGCCTGTTGGCGCTGGGCGGCGGCCTTATCCTGCTGTGGGCCGGCCGCAACCTGCGGTCACGCGCGTGGCAGGTCGCGGCCGGGGGTCTGCTGGCGCTGGACCTGATGCTGGCATCCGGCGGCTTCCACGCCGCCGCCGATCCGGCGCTGCTGGAATTTACGCCGCCGGCCATCGAGTGGCTGCAACAACAGTCGGGCGCCTGGCGCTATACGACGCTGGAAGGCGAGCGGGCCATTCTGCCTGCGAACAGCGGCATGGCACATGGCCTGAGGGATATCCGCGGCTACGAAAGCATCATTCCGCGGCAATACGTCGACTTCATGCAGGGCATCGTCGATCAGCGCCAACTGCCCTACAACCGGGTGGCGCCACTTTACGTCGATCAACTGGCAAGCGTTGACTGGCAGCGACTGGCGCTGACCGGCACGCGCTGGCTGCTCAGCGAGGCGGATTTTGAAATCGTATCGCAGTTGCCGCCGGGCACAGAGCTGGCATGGGAAGATGCGGCCCTGCGCATCTATGAACTGCCGGCGTATCGCCTGGCCTGGCTGACGACGGCTGCAGCTCCCTTGCGGGCCGACGCGCTGCCCGAGACCCTGCCCGTCGAGATACTGCGGGAGAGCGGCCGCGAAAAACTCTTGCAGTTCACCTTGCCTGGCGGAGCGCTGAGCCAGGTGGTTGTCAGCGAGAGCTGGATGCCGGGCTGGCGCGCCTGGTTGCGTCCGGCCGGCCCGGACTCCGCAGAGGAAATGGAGCTGCCAGTCACGCTGGTGCTGGAGAACTTCCAGGGGGTGACGCTGGAACGGGCGGCGCTGGAAGCGCGTTTCGGCTCCGAACTGGGGGAAGACGAGTCGCTTTTGCTGCGAATGAACTTCAGCCCGGCCAACTTCCAGATCGGCTTCTTCGGCTCTGTCATCGGTGCGGCCCTGATGATTTCTTTCACCGGTTTCTGGATGTGGCGCATGTTGACGCGCCGGGCCGAAGGCAACGTGGCGCGGGTGGCGCGCAACAGCGTGGCGCCGATTCTGGTCAATCTCTTCAACCGCGGCATTGATTTCGCCTTCGCCCTGGTGATGTTGCGCATCCTGGGCCCGACGGACGCCGGGGTCTATTTCTACGCAGGCTTCATCTTTCTGTGGTTCGACATTCTCAGCAACTTCGGTCTGGACGTGTGGCTGACGCGCGAGGTGGCGCGTGAACCGGCGCATGCGCTGCGTGTGCTGTTGAGCAGCAGCGCCCTGCGCCTTGCGCTGACATTTGCGGGCCTGCTGCTGCTGGTGGCCTTCCTGCTGGCGCGGCAGCAACTGATTGCGCCGCCGCTGGGTGAAGCCGGACTGCTGACTATCGCGCTGCTTTACCTGGGAATCTTCCCCGGCAGCCTGGCCAAGGGCCTGACCTCGCTCTTCTACGGCTTCCAGCGCGCCGAATTCCCGGCGGCAGTCACCAGTATCGCCACGATGAGCAAGACGGTATTCGGGCTCTTCGTGTTGCTGGCCGGAGAGGGCGTGGTGGGGCTGGCGGCGGTCAGCATCGTGACCAATGTGCTGACTTTGGTGCTGCTCGCGCTGGGGGCGCGCCCGCTGCTGCGCGGCTTGGCCTCCGGCCGACCCGAATTGCGGCTGATTCGACGCATGACCGGCGCCAGCTGGCCGCTGCTGGCCAACCATTTCCTGGCGACCATCTTTTTTCAGGTGGACGTGCTGATCATTGAGGCCATCCATGGCGCCCGCATGCTCGGCCTTTACAGCGTGGCCTACAAGTGGGTGGCGGCGCTGAACATCATCCCGGCTTTCTTTACCCAGGCGTTGCTGCCGGTGATGTCGCGCCAGGCGCAGGAAGAGCGCGAAACGCTGAAGCGCACCTGCGTTCTGGGCATCAAGCTGCTGTTGATCCTGGCCCTGCCGCTGGCGGCGCTCTTCACCGCCCTGGCCTGGGCCCTGACCAGCCTGCTGGGCGGGACGCAGTATCTGCCGGATGGCGCCATCGCCACGCAACTGATGATCTGGAGCATTCCGGTTGGCTGGGTCAACAGTTTCCTGCAGTACGCGCTCATTGCGCTGGACCTGCAGCGGCGCATCACCCGCGCCTTTTTGCTGGCCGTGGCCTTCAACGTGGTGGCCAACCTGGTGCTGGTGCCGACCTACGGCTACCAGGCCGCCGCCCTGACCACCATCGCCTCGGAGGTCATCCTGCTCGTACCCTTTGTCCGGTTGCTGCAACGGGCGCTGGGGCCGCTGCCCTGGCGCGACATTCTGTGGCGGCCCCTGCTGGCAACGGCGCTGCTGCTTCTGACGCTGGCTGGTCTTTGGCCGCTGTCGGCGGCGCTGGCGCTGCTGGCCGGCTGCGTCCTTTACGTGTTGCTGCTGTGGTGGTTGCAGCCTCTGACAGCGCAGGAACGCGGGCTGTTACAGCCCCTGTTGCCGCAGCGATTGAGAAAGCTGGCGTTGCCGACCCTCAGGCCGTGACGCCGTCGCCCAGGGGGCGCGAGTCGCTTTCACGGCGGCGCAGCAGACTGCGCACAAAGGGATTGGCGAAGACCGGTAACTTCAGGACTTCACCGTCACGCGTCAGGGTCATGTGACAGACGGTGACCGGCCGGGCGCCGCTGAGCCAGACTTCCTCGTTGTCGATTTCGTCGGCAAGCTGCCAACCCTGGTTGAAAAAAGTGACGAGCGAATCGCCGCCGGCGAGCTGGCCGGAAAAGGGCGACCAGTGCCGCGTCACGTCGGGATAGTCAAAGTGTGCGTTTGCAGAGTCGTAGGTAACCATGGATTCAGTGTATCAGACAGGGCCATACCAATCAGGGCCAAAACACCGAAATCCAGGGCAGTTTTATGTAGAAAATCTGCAAGAATCCAGGCCCCCGGCGACAGCTTCATCTCTCCGACTCCGGAGCTGTATCGTCTGGCGCCTTTCCGGGAGCGAAATGTTACGCGGGATGGCAGAAACCGTGCCAGTTGCTGGACGCCGGGGTGGGGCAGAGGTGCAGGTTTGCGGTAAAAACGGAAGCGCACATTTGCCTGCCAACCAGCGCATTGCGGAGGGACCATGAGTTCCCGTCGGCCCAACATCCTGTGGATCTGCACCGACCAGCAACGTTATGACACGCTCGGCTGCCACGGCAACGACTTTGTACGCACGCCACACCTTGACAGTCTGACCGCCGGTGGCGTGCACTTTGCGCGCGCCTTTTGTCAAAGCCCGGTCTGTACGCCCAGCCGCGCCTCTTTCCTGACCGGGCGCTACCCGCGCACGACGCGCTGCCGCCAGAACGGCCAGTCCATCCCGCCCGACGAGATGCTGGTGACGCGCCAGCTGGCCGACGCCGGCTACACCTGCGGCCTCGCCGGCAAGTTGCACCTCTCGCCTTGCCACCCGCAGGTGACCCCCGGCAGCGAACGCCGCATCAGCGACGGTTACGATGAGTTCCACTGGTCGCATCACCCGCGCCCGGGCGACTGGCCCACCAACGAGTACTTCCACTGGCTGCGCGAGCGCGGTCAAAGCGGCGAAACGAGCCCTTCGCCCCTGTCGCGCCACATCTTGAGCGGCGTCCCGGCGGAACACCACCAGACGACCTGGTGCGCGCAACAGGCGATCAACTTCATCGAGGCCCATGAGGACAGCGACAACCCCTGGCTCTTCTCCGTCAACATCTTCGACCCGCATCATGACTTCGACCCGCCTTCGGAGTACCTGCAGCGCTACCTGGACATCCTCGACGAGATCCCCTTGCCCAACTGGCAAGCCGGCGAACTGGCGGACAAGCCGCCCTGGCAGGCCATCGACCACGTGGCCGCCTACAACAGCCCGGGTTACTTCCCCTTCGCCGAGATGAGCGAGCGCGATCACCGTCTGTTGACGGCGGCCTACTGGGCCATGGTCGACCTGATCGACGAGCAGGTGGGGCGCATGCTGGCGGCGCTGGAGGGGACGGGTCAACTGGAGGACACGCTGGTGATCTTCATGTCCGACCATGGCGAGATGCTGGGCGACCACGGCATCTACCTCAAGGGGCCCTACTTCTACGAGCCGGCCATCCACGTGCCGCTGATCATCTCGCAGCCGGGAACGATTGCGGGAGGCGTTTGCGAGGACCTGAGCGAGCTGGTGGACCTGGCGCCGACCTTGCTGGAAGCGGCCGGTGAGCCGGTCTGGCCGGGCACGCAGGGCCGCTCGCTGTGGCCGCTGCTGACGGGGCAGGGCGAACCCGCCGCGCCGCGACAGGACGTCTACTGCGAGTACTACAACGCCATGCCCTGGCACGGGTCGCCGGGCCCGCATCTGACCATGCTGCGCACGGAGACGCACAAGCTGGTCGTGGCCCATGGTCTGGCCGAGGGCGAGCTCTACGACCTGCAGGTCGACCCGCGGGAGACGCACAACCGCTGGCAGGACCCGGCCTATGCGAGTGTGCGCATGGAACTGCTGCAACGCCTCTGCGACCGCATGGCCTGGACGGTCGATCCGCTTCCGCTCAGGGAGGGTCAGTGGTGAGGGCTGTCTAACGACTGTCTCCTGGCCCGTGCTATACTCCCCGGCTGACCGCCTGACCCTGGAGCGCAACCTTTGGCCACGCCAAGCCTCATCCGCATCGCTGACATCGCCGCGCACGAAGGCGAGCAGGTGTTGCTGCAGGGCTGGGTGCAGGCCCGCACCGGCAAGGGACGCCTGCATTTCATCCGCCTGCGCGATGGCAGCGGCATCGTCCAGTGCGTCGCCTTCCGCCACGAGATGGACGAGGAAGAATTCGCCCTCGCGCGCGGGCTGACGCAGGAGGCCGCCATTCGCGTCGCTGGCGAGGTGCGCCGCGACGAGCGCGCGCCCGGCCTGCCCGGCGGCTACGAAGTCGGCGTGCAGCGCCTGGAGCTGGTCGCCGCGGCCGACGAGTACCCCATCACGCCCAAGGAGCACGGCGTGGAGTTCCTGATGGACCGGCGCCACCTCTGGGTGCGCTCCAGCCGGCAGTGGGCCATCCTGCGCATCCGCGCCACCATCGTCAGCGCCATGCGCAACTGGCTCGACGACCAGGGCTTCCTGCTGGTCGATACGCCCATCATCACGCCCGCCGCCGGCGAAGAGACGACGACGCTCTTCGACATCGACTACTTCGGCGAACAGGCCTTCCTCGCCCAGACCGGCCAGCTTTACAACGAGGCCAACATCGCGGCCTTCGGCAAGGTCTACTGCTTCGGCCCGACCTTCCGCGCCGAGAAATCGCGCACGCGACGGCATTTGCTCGAGTTCTGGATGCTGGAGCCGGAGATCGCCTTCTGCTCGCTGGAAGAACTGATGGAGCTGCAGGAACGCTTCATCAGCCACGTCGTCGGCACGGTGCTGGAGAAGCACGCGCAGGAGCTGGCGCTGATCGGGCGCGACACGACGGCGCTGGAACGCATCCGGCCGCCCTTCCCGCGCATCAGCTACGACGAGGCCGTCGAACGGCTGCACGCCTTGACCGCCACAATCGACGACGCGGAGCAACGGGAACTGCTGGCGATCGAACACGGCGAGGACTTCGGCTCGCCGCAGGAGACGGCCATCGCCGAACAATTCGAACGCCCGGTCTTCGTCTACCATTACCCCACGGAAGTCAAGGCTTTCTATATGGAGCCCCTGGCGGATCGGCCCGAGCTTTGCCGCAGCGTCGACCTGCTGGCGCCGGAGGGCTATGGTGAGATCACCGGTGGCAGCGAGCGCATCCACGATCTCAATCTGATTGAGGAGCGCGTCTCGCAGATCGGTCTGCCGCGCGAGGCCTACGACTGGTACCTGGAGTTGCGCAAGTTCGGCAGCGTGCCGCATTCCGGCTTCGGCATCGGCCTGGAACGCACGGTCGCCTGGATCTGCGGCCTGCCGCACATTCGCGAGAGCGTCCCCTACGCGCGCATGCTCAACCGCAAGTCGCCCTGATGGCGCGCATCCATACCGACCAGCTGCTGCTACGCCACTTCAGCCCCGCCGACGAAGCCGACTGGGCCCGCGTCGTCCTGACCAACCCGGTCACCATGCGCGCCCTGCCCGCCGGTCGACCCGCGCCGCGCGCGCGGGCCGCCGCCATCCTCGCCGACTTCGCTGACCACTGGCGGCTACACGGTCACGGCCTGTGGGCCGTGGCACTGGCCGCAAGCGGCGAGCTCATCGGACACGCCGGCCTGCATCGCGTCGACGGCGCTTCACGCGTCGAACTGATGGTCGCGCTTTGCCCCCCCTATGGACGCAGCGACATGCCGCAGCAGGCTGCGCAGGCCGCCCTGCGCCACGGCTTTGAGGTCGCGCAATTGCCGGAGGTGATTGCCGTCGTGCTGCCCGCCAACCGCGAGTCGCGCAAACTGTGGCGGCGCCTGGGCATGAAGCCGCGCGGACGCGTCCACCTCTACGACCAGCGCCTGCCGCTTTTCACCCTGCGTCGCGGCGACTTCGTCACCGGCGATGAACGCTACCAACTGGACCTGGCAGAGAAGTTGTCGTGATCCGACATCTGTTGGTCATTTGTAGAGGGGCAGGAGCAAAAGACCCTTGAGCACTGGCGAGAATCTGGTGTCGCCAGGAGCAATCACTCTGGTCGTTCTGCTTCTTCTGTATGTTCCTGCCGTCCTGATTTTCGCCCGGAGTCTGGTCCACCGTTTGTCTTCCACAGCCATTCGCCTGTCTGCAGCGGCGCTGCTGTCTCAAATTCTGATATTGGTCATTTCACTTGAGCACAGACCAGCAACGGACTACCTGCGATGGCTCTGGGACTTGCATGAGGAATGGAACATTCCAGCCACCTTTGCTTCCATGCAACTGGCCCTGGTTGGCGGGGTTGCCCTGACGATCGCCCTGTTTGCCGGGTTGAAGTCCGTCTCGCATCGCAGTTACTGGGCCGGGATCGGACTGGTCTTTGTTTT
>JAGWBD010000140.1 GCA_021296065.1 Anaerolineae bacterium | reverse complement strand
GTTAAACGATGTGGTTGTGGAAAACATGCAGGAGCAATACCTGGAATGCGTTGAGCAGCGCATGGAAGGGGTTGACGACGAAGAGGTGGCTGAAGCCGGAGAGGTGGGTGTGATTGCGGTGGCTGGCGGTGCGGGTCTGACGCACCTGTTTCGCGAGGAACTTGGGGCCGCCCATGTGATTGACGGCGGGCAAACAATGAACCCCAGCGCCAGGGACTTTGTCGATGCCATGGAACGGTTGCCCCAAAGCGCGTTTGTCTTGTTGCCAAACAACAACAACATCATTTTGGCTGCGCAGCAGGCTGCCAAACTGGCGAAAGATCTGGAAGTACGCCTTGTGCCGAGCAAGAGCATTCCACAGGGCATTGAAGCCATGTTGCATCGCCCCATGCGGCTACAGGACCTGGACAGCGCCGTTGCCGCCATGGACGCAGCGTTGGACGAAGTCGTCTGTGCGTCTCTGACTACGGCCACACGGAATGCCGTGATCGATGGTCTGGAGGTCAGCGCCGGTCAGTATATCGGTCTGGTGGACGGTCGCCTGTGCGTTGCCGAAGACTTGCTGGAAGACGCCCTGGACAGCCTGGTGCGTCTTGCGCTGAAAGGCGGCGGTGAACTGGTCACCTTGTATTGTGGCGAGCAGGTCGATCCGCAACACGCCGCCGCGCTGGCCGCGTACCTGGCGGATGCCCATGGGGACGTGGAGGTAGAACTGGTCCGCGGGGACCAGCCACTTTATCCCTTCCTTGTAAGTGTCGAGTAGTTGTACACGATTTACCAAATTTGACAGGGAGTTGAATCATGAGTGCGCAAGCTATTCGTATCGTTACAGACGTCTCCAGCGAATTGGAGAAAGAAACCCTGAATGAAATGAAAATTTCGTTGGTGCCAGGCTACATCAACGAGGGTGACGACAGCACGCTGTTCGACGGCTTTAATCTGGACCGGAAACGATATTACGATGAATTGCGGGACAAGAATCCGCTACCGACTACGGCTGCTCCTGCGCCGGGCATTGTGCGAGAGATCCTGGACACGGTTTTCGACGAAGCAGATCACCTGGTGATCATCACGCTACCGCGCAACGTGAGTGCCTACCAGGAATCTTTCCGACTGGGGTCAGAGCATTTGCCGGAACGCAGTGTCACGATGGTGGACAGCGGCACGCTGGGATCTTCGCAGGACATGCAGGTGCTGGCCGCTGCCGAAACAGCTCAGGCCGGCGGCAGTCTGGAAATGGTGCTGGATGCCATCAAAAGTGCGCGATCCGGTACCGTATCGGCAACGGCGCTGAGCACGATGGAGAACCTGCGGCGCAGCGGACGCGTAAACATGGCCCAGGCCGGTCTGGCGACATTGCTGCAAATCAAGCCCATTCTGGCGATGGTGGACGGGGAGGTGGAGACCTATGCGCGGGTACGAACATTTCGCAAGGTGCGACTTGAGCTGCTTCGCATGTTGAGGGAACAGGGGCCCTATGATCGACTGGTCGTCGAGCATGCCAACAACCTCCAGGACGCCACCTGGCTGGCCGAACAGGCTGGCGATCTCGTGACGAAATCGCCACATATTGGCATGATTAGCCCGATCATGGGCACGCATTTGGGCCCTGGCGCGGTGGGCTATACTGGACTAAAGACTGGCTGGAGAGACTGAATTGCCAACGGCACTGGAGACCCTCGTTAAAATCCTTCGTCTGGAGCGGGAACAGCATTGCAGGGACACTGCTGTTGCGGGCGGCCTGGGCGCCTACAGCAAGGTGTGGGAACCTGATGCTCTCAGACAGGCCCGCAATGACCAGCAAAAAGAGTTGGTCGAGGAATTGCGGGCGCTGATGCAAGGATACAGTGGCCTCAGCAACCTCGAGGCACGGACTGAACGGGTGCAATACATGCTGGACCGCATTCACGCCAGGGTCCGGCCTGAATCGCGACGAAACACTTCCGGGAACAAGGGTGGCAGGACGGCCGAACGAAACCGGCGTGAGCAGAAGACGGGCAAAGCTCGCCGGCAAGGGCGTGGCGCAAAATCAGGCAGGGAACAGGGACGGCATTCCCGTCGTTCAGTTCGAGCCAGTCTGCCAGATATCGCCAGCCGGGTGTCTCTGGAGCAGCCGCCGCGTCGGCGACACGCTCCTGTGGACCCTGCTGTTGCAAAGGCGCGATTGCGTGAGCTCGAACAGCCGCTGACAGTTTTGCAGGGGATAGGCGAAGGGCGAGCCGGGATATTCGCCCGTCTGGGGATACATTCACTGGCGGACCTGCTTTACTTTTTGCCACGACGCCATGACGATTATCGTCAGGAGCACTATCTGGGCAGGCTCGAACCGGACATGCGGGTCACCGTGGTCGGCAGGGTCCGGCAAACCACGATCCGTAACGTGGCAGGTGGCCGGCGAGACTTTCACGTTGCCGTGGAGGATGAAAGCGGCCAGCTGGACGCGGTTTTTTATGGCCAACACTGGTTGACAAATCAGATCAGAAACGGTGACCTCATTGTGCTCAGCGGATGCACGTCGGCCTGGGGCTCGCGCCTGCAAATGCGTAATCCGGAATGGGAGCCGCTGGACCCGGAAAATCTGCAAACGGTGGGTCTGGTCCCGGTCTATTCTCTCACCGAAGGGCTGACGCAGCGGGGCATTCGTCGCCTCATGCGTGACGCCGTGACAGACAGGACCCAAGACCTGCCGGATCCTGTGCCGGAAGCCACGCTTGAAAGGGCGGGTCTGGCAGATCTGGACTGGGCGCTGCTGCAGGCCCATTTCCCGGAAGGGCCGGACCATTTGCGGCACGCCCGAGACCGACTGCTTTTTGATGAATTGCTTGCCCTGCAGCTGGCCGTTCTCGAAAACCGGCGTGAATGGCAATCCCGCCCGGCGGACGCCCTGGCCATGCCCAATGATGAGTTTGCCGAGCTACAGTCCGGGCTCTTTCCGTTTCAATTGACCGCAGCGCAGCAGCAGGCTGTCGCGGAGATTCGCGAAGACATGGCTACGGAAGTTCCCATGAATCGCTTGCTGCAAGGCGACGTGGGTTCGGGCAAGACTGCCGTGGCCATGCTCGCCATGCTTCTGGCCACACAGGCCGACCGCCAGGCGACCCTGATCGTTCCCTTGAGTGTCCTGGCCGGGCAACATTTTCGAAATCTTGCGGATTTAGTCGCAAGGTTACCTGAGGATCGCCGGCCGGCCATGGCGCTGCTGACGGGAGCAACCCGTGGCGAGGAACGTGAGACGATACTGTCGAATCTGGCGTCCGGCGCCCTGGACATCGTGATTGGGACCCACGCCCTGCTCGAGGAAGGCGTTGAATTTTATGATGTGGGTCTGGTGGTCATCGACGAACAGCACCGTTTTGGTGTCGAGCAGCGCAGGTCGCTGCGTGGCAAGGGACGCAATCCTCACTTGCTGTTGATGACCGCCACTCCCATCCCCCGTTCGCTTGCCCTGACGTTGTATGCGGACCTGGATCTGAGCGTCATTGACGAACTGCCCCCTGGCCGTGGAACGGTGCAGACCACCATCATTGAACCAGTCGCCCGTGAGCGGGCGTTCAGTTTCGTCGCCACGGAACTGGCCCGGGGGCGGCAGGCTTTCATCGTTCATCCCCTGGTTGACGGATCGGAAAACCCTGACATTCGCGCGGCTACTGGCTCAAGGGAAGAACTGGAACGGGTTTTTCATCGCTTTCGGGTGGACCTGCTCCATGGACGCATGTCGGTTTCCAGTAAAGATGAGGTTCTGCGGGCATTCAGCCGGGGGGATACGGACGTGCTGGTGACGACGTCCGTTGCCGAAGTGGGTGTGGATGTTCCCAACGCCAGCGTGATGGTCATTGAAGGTGCCAACCGCTTCGGTCTGGCCCAACTGCACCAGTTTCGCGGACGGGTGGGACGTGGCGAATACCCGTCCCATTGCCTCTTGATTCCGGACAGCAAGGACGAGGCAGCCCGGGAGAGATTGCGGGTACTGGAGCAGTACAGCGATGGTTTCAGTCTTGCCGAGCTTGATTGGCAAAGGCGTGGTTCAGGCGATCTGGCAGGTACACGACAGAGTGGTGGCACTCTGCTGCAAATGGCCGAATACATGTCTCCACTACTGGTGGGGCTGGCCAGGCGCGAAGCGCAGACCATCAATCTT
>JAGWBD010000139.1 GCA_021296065.1 Anaerolineae bacterium | reverse complement strand
CGTCCGGATGGTATTCGCGGGCCAGACGTCGAAAGGCGTTCTTGATTTGCGCCTGGTCTGCATTTCGGCTGATGCCGAGGACTTCGTAACAATCGCGGGGCATGTCTTACCCTGTGGCGTGACGCCAGGGCAGGCTGTCTGGCCCGCCCTGGCGCGCTGAGATCAGGCTTCTGTAAATTCGGCGTCTACCACGTCTTCATCGTCGCGACCCGGTTCGTTGCCGGTTGCGGAAGCGGGATCGGGCTCTGTGGCAGCCTGCTGCTGGTGCATCTCTGCGCCCAGGGCCTGGACGTGTTGCGCCAGATCGTCATTGACGGCGCGCAGGTTCTCGCTGTCATCGCCTTCCAGCGCCTGACGCAGGGCATCGATTTTCTCACGCGTCAGCGCTTTCGTATCCTCGGGCAGTTGTTCGTCGAAATCTTCCAGCAGTTTCTCGGCGGTGAAGATCGTATTGTCGGCGGTGTTGCGCAATTCGGCGTCTTCCTTGCGCCGGGCGTCCTCGTCCGCATGCTGGCGGGCTTCCTCGACCATGCGCTCGATTTCATCTTCATTCAGGCCGCTGCCGGCGGTTATGGTGATCTGCTGCTCACGGCCGCTGGCCTTGTCTTCCGCGGTGACCTCAAGGATGCCATTGGCGTCGATGTTAAAGGTCACTTCGATCTGCGGCATGCCGCGCGGCGCAGGCGGAATGCCATCGAGAATGAACTTGCCCAGCGACTTGTTGTCGACAGCCATCGGACGTTCGCCCTGAACGACGTGGATTTCGACCTGGGTCTGGCTGTTGGCCGCGGTGGAGTAGACCTGGCTTTTCTTGGTCGGGATGGTTGTGTTGCGCTCGATCATGTTGGTCGCCACGCCACCGAGGGTCTCGACACTCAGGCTCAGGGGGGTGACGTCCAGCAGCAGGATGTCCTTGACGTCGCCGCCAAGCACGCCGGCCTGGATGGCCGCGCCCATCGCAACAACCTCATCGGGATTGACGCCGCGGCCAGGGTCCTTGCCGAAGAACTTGCGCACCGCCTCCTGTACGGCCGGCATGCGCGTCATGCCACCGACGAGGATGATGGCGTTAATGTTCTGCTTGCCCAGGCCGGCGTCCTTCAGGGCCTGCTCGCAGGGGGCGATGGAGCGCTGGATCAGGCCGTGCACCAACTCCTCCAGGCGCGAGCGCGAGAGATCGAGGTTCAGATGCCGCGGGCCGCTGGCGTCGGCGGTGATGAAGGGCAGATTGATGTCGGTATTGACGGCGCTGGACAGTTCGATCTTGGCCTTTTCGGCCGCTTCCTTGAGGCGCTGCAGGGCCTGACGGTCCTTGCGCAGGTCGATACCGTTTTCGCGTTGAAATTCTTCGGAAATCCAGTCGATGATGGCCTCGTCAAAGTCATCACCGCCGAGATAGGTGTCGCCATTGGTGCTCTTGACCTCAAAAACGCCGTCGGCAACCTCGAGGATTGAGATATCGAATGTGCCGCCGCCGAGGTCGTAGACGGCGATCGTCTCGTTCTTGCCGGAATCGATGCCATAGGCCAGGCTGGAGGCCGTCGGTTCGTTGATGATGCGCAGTACGTCCAGGCCGGCAATGCGGCCGGCGTCCTTGGTGGCGTTGCGCTGGCTGTCGTTGAAGTAGGCCGGCACGGTGATGACGGCCTGGTCAACGCTTCCGCCCAACCAGGCTTCGGCATCGGCCTTGAGCTTCTGCAGCACCATCGCGGCGATTTCCGGCGGGCTGTATTCGCGTCCTCCCATGTGCACGCGCACGTCGCCGTTGGCGGCGGCGCTGACCTTGTAGGGCACACGCCTGATGGCGTCTTGCACCTCACGGTCGCTGAACTTGCGCCCCATGAAGCGCTTGACCGAGAAAACAGTGTTGTCGGGATTAATGACGGCCTGGTTGCGCGCCACCTTGCCGACGAGTCGTTCGTCGGTCTTTGGGTTAACGGCCACAACCGAAGGCACGAGTTCGCCGCCTTCTGCCGAGGGGATTACTGTGGCCGTGCCACCTTCCATCACGGCCACGACCGAGTTTGTCGTGCCGAGGTCAATGCCGATTATGCGTCCCATACGTCCTCCCTGATTTCAATCGTCACCCGGCGACCCTGACCAGCGCCGGGCGCAACACCCGGTCGCCGCAGATGTAACCCTTTTGCAGGGTCGCGCTGACGAGTCCGCTTTCCATGTCCGTGTCGCTGTCATGGCCCAGTGCCTCATGCAGGGTAGGGTCAAAGGGATCGCCGACCGGATCAAGCGGCTGAACGCCGGCATCCGCCAGCGCTTTCAGCAACTTGCGCTGAATGGCTTCCATGCCATCCAGCCAGGCCTGCAACTCCTCGTCGCCGTCCTCGACAGCGGGAAGATTCTCCGTAGCGCGTTCAAAGTCATCAAGCACAGGCAGCAAGGCCCTGAGCGTGTCGACCTTTGCGTTGAAACGTGAGGTCAGCAGGTCGCGCTCGAAGCGCTTGCGGGCGTTACTGAAGTCCGCCCGTTCGCGCTGCCAGCCAAGCGTACTCGCGTCTGCGCGTCTGCGTTCGGCCTCCAGTTCGGCCTCTACCTCCGTCAACGGGTCTTCGGCTTCACCGGCCGCTTCCTCATCCCTGACGTCTTCCTGGGCGTTGCCAGCTTCAGGGCTGCCGGTGGCCTGCGGGGCGTCGTCCTCGCGCAGTTGCTCCTGGCTCACAATGCTGCCTCACTGCTCGTCGCCAACCCGGACACTATACTGAAGAGTATGGTCGTCCGGTCATAGAATTGCGTAAAAAAGATAAAGGATGTCTGAAAGAAGTGTCGTTCAGAGACGGCCCGCCCCGTCCTCCGCTGCCTCGTCCCCCTCTTCCAGCAAATTGGCCAGCACGTCCGTCATGACGTTGGAGACATGCCGCACCGCGCTGACGGCGCGGCCATAATTGATATGGGTGGGCCCGACCACGCCCAGCGCGCCGCTGACCTGGCCCGGGATGCCGTAACGGCTGAGCACCATGGAAAGGTGATTCAGTTCTTCCCAGCGACCATCGCCGGCGATAAAGACGTGTACGTCGTTGCGGGCCAACACTTCGGAAAGCAGGAGGTTGAGCACCGCGCGCTCCTCGAAGACGCGCACAGCCTGTTCGGCGCCTTCACTGTCCTGAAAGGTGCTGAGGACTCCGCTGAGACCATCGCGGTAAATGAAACGCACCTGATTGGTGTCGGAACGATCCATCACGTCCGCCGCCAGCTCCGCAATTTCGCGCTCAAACAGGCCCAGCTGCGCGCTTTTCATGCGCACTTCGTTGGCGCCCTGGTCAAGGCAGACCCCGTTCAGGCGCCGCGCCGCTTCCGCCAAGGCAGTCTGGCCAGGTGATTCGACGAGGGTCAACATCTGTTGGTGCACGTTGCCGCTGTGCAATACCAGCACCATCAGCACCAGGCGTCCCTGAATCGAGATCAGTTCCAGATGTTTGAAGCGACTGGCCTCGGAGATCGGCGCGGTGACCAGGGCAGCGGAACGGGCGGTGCGCGCCAGCAGGGTGGCTGCCAGGCGCATCCATTGCTCCGTCGCCGCCGGTGGCGTGCGCATGCTTTCCGTAATGCGGTTCTCTTCAACCGTCGTGAGGGAGCCCAGGGTCATCAGGCGAGTTACGAAATAGCGATAGCCGTCTTCGGTCGGTACGCGGCCGGCGGAGGTATGCGGGGCCCGGATCAGGCCCTTTTCCTCGAGCAGGGCCATTTCATTGCGAATGGTGGCGGAACTGACACCCAGTTCGCATCCGTCCTGCAGGTAACGTGAACTGACCGGTTCCGGATTGGCGGTATAGCTTTCGATGATCAGGGAGAGGATTTCTTCCTGACGGCGCGTAAGGGGATGCAGTGTCGTGTCGTCCATATGGAAGATGCAGCAGCAAATCCGGCCCGGGAACGCTTGTCATGGAGGGTCAAGGCATGCTACCATTCAGGTATGGAACTGTAAAGTCAGCGACAGGAAGGACACAGTGATGGGCAGAAAAACCTTCGAGGCCACTACCGACAACTTCGCCACTGAAGTGCTTGGCGCGGATACGCCGGTGCTTGTCGATTTCTGGGCGGAGTGGTGCGGCCCCTGCAAGATGATTGCGCCCATTGTGGACCAGCTGGCCGACGACTATGAGCGCCGACTAAAGGTGGGCAAACTGGACGCCGA
>JAGWBD010000138.1 GCA_021296065.1 Anaerolineae bacterium | reverse complement strand
GTATACTGAATATCTCGGATGCCTGGGTGAAGCCGCTGGTCTGGCCTTCCCTGTAGCGCATGCGCAGGTAACCTGCGCTGCCACTGAGATCCACGCCGCCGACGCCGACGCCCCAGCCATGATGAAGCGCCGCGTAGCCGCCGGGGTAGGCTACCTGGACCAGCGCCAGGTCCTCGACCTCGGGATTGCGGCTGGTGTAGGTGGGTGCGTCCACGAAGGCCATGACCTGTTCAGCGGGCGCGCCATGTAACCATTCGGCCAGGTAGACCGCGTGAATCATGTCCATCAGGAGGCCGCCGCCGGCCGCCAGGGTGTGGCGCCAGTCCCCCTGAAATTCGGCGGCGCCCGGTTTGTCGATGACGCCCAGATAATGCATGGTCAGCACGCGCAAGTCACCGACAAGCCCCTGCATAACCAGTTCATGTAACTTGCTGTATTCAGGCAAATAATGGTAGTTGTGGACCATTCCCAATACACATCCGGCCGAGTCCGCGGCCGACACCAGCTCATGCGCTACGGTCGGCACGGTAGCCAGAGGTTTTTCACTCAGGACGTGAATGCCGCGGTCGATGGCATCCAGCACGATCTGACGCCTGAATTGCTGCGGCACAGTGATGACAATCGCCTCAATATCGTCGCGCGCAAGGACATCCCGGTAGTCCTTGTAGAGCACCGGCCGGTGCTGGCCAAACCAGTGGCCCGCAATGTCAAGGCGGGCAGGCGTGACGTCGGCGACGGCGACCAGCTGTGCTTCTCCGGTGGTCTCCAACGCGTTCAGCGCAGGGCGATGACCGTACTCGACCACATTGCCACAGCCAATCAGGCCAACTCGCAAGGGCTCCGCCATGCCGTCCTCCAGGTTGCGCGAAGTGCGCGCTATCATGCCTGGTCGTCAGCCGCCTGTCAACTGACTGGGCAGGAGATTCGCAGGTCCAGCGCGTCCACAACCTTGTCAAGGTCCGCCAGTTGCTGCGGGTTGACAGTCACACTCGGCCGACGCACCACGGCGTGCCGAATGTAGCCGGCGCGCTGCATCAGATACTTTCGCGCGTGCAGGGAGAATTCATGGCCGGGGCCGGATACCGCAGCGACCAGGGGCTGAATTTCATCCAGTATGCCCAGCGCCTGGTCAAGGTGTCCTGACTGCCAAAGCGGCCAGGCGCGACAAAAGAATTCGTTGAATCCGACGCCCGGAATGAGACCCGAGGATCCGGCGCGAAGTTCGTCCGGCAGGGTGATGCCACCGCCACCGCCAAACATATGGACGCATTCACCGTCGATGCATTGTCGCAAGTCTGCAATTCGCTCCGCTGCGCCCGGCCCTTCGATCTTGAAATAGCGCACGTTTGGCGCCCGTTCGTTAATCTCCGCCAACGCTGACGTGGCAAGGCCAGTGCCGGCATATCCCTGGATGTGCGGTGACTGTTGCACCATCAGCGCTGAATCTGCGGCTTGACCCAGATCGACATAGTGGTCTACCAGTGCAGCTGGTGGCACGTGCATGGTTGCCGGGGGCAGGGTCATCAGGGCTGCCGGTTGCCAGCGTGCGAATTCTTTGGCCTGTCGGATGGCGGCTTCGGTGCTACCCGGTGCGATGCCGATGACGAGCGGGACATCGCCGGCTGTTTCACAGGCGACGATTTCCACCGTCCGCCGGCGTTCGTCATCAGTCATCTTGTAGGCCTCGCTGGCAAAGCCGTTGATGCCAATGCCGTCCACACCGCCATCCAGTTCAAAGCGGACGACTCGCTGCAACCCTCTTTCGTCGATGTCACCCCGTTCATCAAAAGGGACAAACACGATGGGGATGATGCCTTCCAGCATGTTATACTCCGCGCCTGCGTACTCCGGCAGGAAAATTGAATGAAGCTATACGTAACCGGCGGGACAGGTCTGGTAGGCAGCAACCTGATCCGACTCGCCAGGGCGCAGAATAGCGTCGAAGTCATCGCCTCGCAATTCGGCCCGCAGCCGGAGTGGACCGTCGACTACGAGCTTGACCCGCTCGATATCAGCGATGCCGGGTTTATCCGCCGTTCCATATTGAAATATCGGCCGGACGTCGTCATCCACACTGCAGCCTCTGTCGACCAGGTGTGGATGCGCAACAATCGCGAACTGGCCTGGGCCATCATGGTTGATTCCACCATGGCTTTCGCGCGGGCCTGTCGGGAAATCAATGCCCGTTTTGTTTTTGTCTCGACGGACTGGGTCTTTGACGGCCTGGTGCCGCTGGTGACGGAGTTTTCGCCGCCATTGCCGGTGAATTACTATGGCATCATGAAGGCCGTCTGCGAACAGGCGCTGGGCGCGATGGACGATCTCAACTACGGCGTGGGTCGTCTTGCGGGAGTCTACGGGCTGAATTATGCCGTGCCCGCCCTGTTACGGCGGGAACAGTCGCTGGGTTTCGAGATGGGCGTTTTCGTCGCGGAACAGGTAACACGTGGGCGCGTGGCGGAAATATGGACCGGGCCCAACACCAACATGCAGGCGCATCCAACATTGGCTTCCGACTCCGCCAACATGTTGCTTCGTCTGGCGCGCAACGACGCCACCGGCATCTTTCATTGTTTTGGCAGTGAGTCCACGGGGCGGCTGGATTTCGCGCGGGCGGTCGCCAGCGCCTTTGACGCGGAAAGCAATCTGATCGCCGCTGTCCCGACGGACGCGAAGGCGCTGGAAGTCCATGCCGGTATCCAGATTCCCTTTCGCACCTGCGCCAGCGTCGAGCATTCCAGCGCTGTCCTGGGCCGTCGGGCGTTGAACGTCGCCGAAGGTACAGCGGCCTTTCGCGAGGAGTGGGATGCCTTTCATGACGGTCGGGGGAGTTGACGCATGCAAGCCCTGAAACTCCACGCGGACTGGGCGCCGCGCCCGGAATACCTGCCCAGCGAGCAGGAACTTGAAACACGCAACATCCGCAACGCCCATATGGTGTGGCACAACCCGCGAATCGAATTGGGACCTGCCCCCGAACCTGAACTGGAAGCGGACCAGGTGCGCGTGCAGGTGGCCGCGGTCGGCATTTGTGGCTCGGACATGCACATGTACGAAGCCGACAGTGACGGCTACATGATATACCCGGGCTATGTCACTGCCCCAAACATTCTGGGTCACGAGTTTGCAGGGCGGGTGGTGGAAACCGGCAATGCAGTGCGCGACCTGCGTGAAGGTGATCTGGTCGCGGTGGAAGAGATTCAATGGTGCGGTGAGTGCATTTCCTGTCGCAAGGGTTTCGTCAATCACTGCGAATACATGGGAGAGATCGGCTTCACCATTCCCGGCGCCATGGCGGAATACATCGCCGTGCGTGAACGTTACTGCTGGAAGCTGGATGAGCTGGCCGATGCCCTGGGCAGTGCAGAAGAAGCGTTGGTCATGGGCGCCATGGGGGAGCCGACGGGTGTTTCCTACCAGGGTCTCTTCAATCGCACGGGGACCTGGCTGCCCGGGCATCATGTGGTCATATTTGGGGCCGGGCCCATTGGCCTGGCGGCGGAAGCGCTGTCCATCGCGGGCGGCGCCTGCCAGGTGATCGTGATTGATCCATCTGCCAGCCGCAGGGCCATCGCGATGCGTATGGGCGCTTCCCGTGTGCTGGATCCATCTGCGGTGGATTTGAACGAGGCCCTGCTGGATTTAACCCGGGGCAGGGGCGTCGATTACGTGGTTGAGTGTGCCGGTTATGCCGACAGGACGCTACAGCCCCTTGAATCCTGCCTGGCGGTGAACGCGACCCTGATTGACATTGGCATGGGCGGCGAACGGCCCACACTGCCCATCGTAACCTACAAGCAGCGCGGCGTTCAGCTGGCGGGTTCACTGGGGCATGCAGGCAAGGGCGTCTTTCAAAACGTTATACGCTTGATGACCGCAGGGCGAATAGACATGCGTCAAATGGTCAGCGAACGGCTGCCGCTGGATGAAGCTGTGGCCGCTTTCCGGCGTCTGGAAAGCCGCGAGGATGCCAAAATTATCCTGTTGCCTGGTTGAACATGAACCCCGACCCGATTCTTTTCATTGGGGGTTGTCTCTTTCTGGGAATCGCATACCTGGGTCGCTATGATCCGCAGCGTCTGTGGCGCCTGCTCAGTCTTGAACGCGCGTGGCGTCGTCGCAATCCGGAGCAACCGCTTGACTGGGACCGCGTTGCGCTGCGCTATGCGATTGGTTGTAC
>JAGWBD010000032.1 GCA_021296065.1 Anaerolineae bacterium | reverse complement strand
CACGAAGCTCGTCAGCCTCAGCCATGAAACCTCTCCCAGCGCGCTCATCCTGCCGATCGCAGAGATCTGCCTTCGTGCCCGCGCTGCCGGCGTGCTCACGGTCATCGACGGGGCGCACGCCCCCGGCCACGTCGATCTGGACCTGGAGGCCATCGGCGCGGACTTCTACGCCGGCAATTGCCACAAATGGCTCAGCGCGCCCAAGGGCTCCGGCTTTCTCTACGTGCGCCCGGATCACCATGAGCTGATCAATCCCCTGGTCATCAGCCACGGTCAGTATCCGCAAGTCAAGGGCATGTCCATCGACCTGGGCGTGGACGAAGACGAACGCAGCATCCTCAACGACCGGCATGACTGGCAAGGCACGCGCGACATGGCAGCCTGGTTCTCAATTGCCACGGCCATCGATTTTCAGCAACAGTACAACTGGCCGGCAGTGCGCCGGCGCTGTCATCAAATGGCGCTCCATCTCGCCGACCGCGTCTCAGGCATGTGCGGTGATTTGCCGTCTTTCGCCAGTGATCCCGACCAGTCGCACGGGCAGATGATCTCCATTCCCGTCCGTGGCGAGGGCCTGGCGCGCAAGTTTCGTCAACTCTTCGAGGACAACAAGGTGGTCATCGCGGGCGGCAAGTTTGGTGACCATGGTTTCGTCAGGGTTTCGGTGCAGGGTTACAACACGGAAGAAGATGGCGAACGCCTGATCAAGGCGCTCAGCGCTGTCGGCCTGACGTGACCAGGCCCGTTTCCACCAGCCTGCGTTCCAACACCTGGTTTTCGGGCGACTGCAGCAACTGCAAGTCGCAGCCGGCGGCGGCATTGAGCGCCGCTTGCGGAATCAGGCCAACAAGCTCGCTGCCATAGACGGTCACGCCTTCCCGTCCCGCCTCGTGCCGCAACGTTCCCATGACGGTCGCCAGACCCGTGCGTCGATGATCCATCAATTTCAGGGAAACCTGGGCCCGACCGCCAACGTACATGCCAAGCGCCTGCAAGGCGGGCAGTCCGCCACCGGACGCGCGAATACGCCGGGCGATCCTTTGCGCCACCCTGACGTCCGCCGTCTCCAGCCACACATTCCAGGCGATGAGCGTGCCCCGCGCCCCGACTGCCACAGCGCCCGCGCTGCCCAAAAGGGACGGCCCAAAGTCCGGTTGGCGTTGCGCCTCACTTTGTATGCCGACCCGCAGGCCTTCGTAGCCGCCGCGCCTTATGTCAGCCAACTGCCTCGCGCCAGGGTCATTTGCAGCGGCGCCATAAAGGTAGACCGGCAATTGCAACTCGCGCCCAACCCGGGCGCCCAGCCCGCGCGCAAGATTGCAACACTGCGCCAGTGTACTTCCCTGCAATGGCACCAGCGGGACGACGTCTGTTGCACCAATACGCGGATGCTGCCCTTCGTGATTGTCCATGTCGATGAGCTGCGACGCGCCGCGCATCAGGGCGAACATGGCATCCGAAATGGCTGCAGGCGGACCGGCCACGCTGATCACGCTACGGTTGTGGTCGGAATCGCTGTGGAGGTCCAGCAACCGTACGTCCTGACAGGCACAGACCGCCGCAACCAGCGCATCGATCACGCTTTGCTGCCGCCCTTCAGATACATTTACTGCGCTAAACACCAGCACAAGATGCCTTTCCTCCTGGACAGGCCGGATTGTACAGCACTCTGATACTCCTGCTGATTGACAGAGCCCCTCGCGCGTGGCAGGCTTTCGCCCTTATCGGGGTGTGACGGAGAGACCATGAAGAGACTGAGCGCCGTAATGCTGGGCGCCGGCAACCGCGGACTGCTGACTTATGGCCCATATGCCCACGCCCACCCTGAAGAACAGGAGTTTGTCGCCGTTGCCGAACCGCAACAGGAACGACGTGAAAGATTCGCCAGGGAGCACGGCATTCCGCCGCAACGGCAATATGACTCTTGGGAATCGCTGCTCGCCGTTGGCAAGCTGGCCGATGTACTCTTCAACTGCACTCAGGACCAGTTGCATACGGTTACCACTCTGACCGCGCTGAACGCCGGTTACGACATCCTGCTGGAAAAACCCATGGCGCACAACCTGCTCGACAACATGCGTCTGGTGCGGGCAGCCGAGAAAAGAGGGAGACTGCTGGCAACCTGTCACGTCCTGCGTTACACGGCATTTTTCCAGACCCTGCGCGACATCCTGCGTTCCGGTCGCCTGGGGCGAATCGTCAACGTCGACCACCGCGAAAACCTGATTTTCTGGCACATGGCGCACAGTTTCGAGCGCGGCAACTGGTGTACAGAGGCCCAATCTGCGCCCATGTTGCTGGCCAAGTGCTGCCATGACCTTGACATTCTGGGCTGGCTTCTGGGCCGGCGTTTCACCCTGGTCAGTTCCTTCGGCAGCCTGACCGCCTTCCGACCGGAGCACGCGCCACCGGATGCGCCCTTGCGATGCACCGACGGCTGTCCGCACGCGGACAACTGCAAATTTTATGCGCCCCGCTTCTATGCCAAAGACGGCGACTCTTTCATGCTAAACGCCGTTGCCATGAATGCCAGTGCCGACGAACGCCTGGAGTTACTGGCCAGTTCCAGTCCCTACGGTCGCTGCGTCTGGCACTGCGACAACACGGTTGTCGACCATCAGACGGTTGCGCTGGAAACCGAAGACGGCACCACAGTGACCTTGATCATGCAGGGACACGGCTTTGAGGAGTGCCGCACCATGCGATACGACGGCACCCTGGGCACACTGCAGGCCAGACTGGGTGGTGCAGGTGGCAACAAGATCACCCTGCGCGATCACTTCAGCGGCAACAGCGAATGCATCGACGTGCAGGACGCGGCCAGCGGCCATGGCGGCGGCGATTTCGGCATTGTGGCTGCTTTTCTGCAAGCGGCGCGAGGCACGCCGGACAGGGATCTGCCGACAGCCAGAGAGTCGCTGGAGAGCCATTTGCTGGCCTTTGCCGCCGAAGAAGCCCGCAACAGCCGCAAGGTCATCAAGATGGACCGCTTCAGACGCCGGGCGGAAAAAGCGCTAAAACGCGAACTAGAGCGCGAGTTGAAGAAAAACTGAAGCGGCGGCCAGTCCGCTGGACCACCAGTCTGTTTCGACAGTTGGGTCCAGGGGGGTCAAATTCAGTTCACGTCGGCCTTGACTGGCGCCGGAATGAAGTCAAGGCGCTCACCGACCTCGCGGAACGCCAGCAGGGCCTGATCCAGGTGCTCCCTGCGGTGCGTCGCTGTGTAGCTGGTGCGCAGCAGGCCGGCGCCGGGGGGTGTGGCCGGCGGGACGACCGGATTGGTATAGACCCCCGCTTCGATCAGGGCGTGCCATGCCAGTGCCACGCGGAAGTCCTCGCCCAGGATGACCGGCACGATGGGCGTGTTGCTGGCGCCGGTGTCGTACCCCAGGGATTTCAATTGGTCGCGCATGTAATCCGCATTCTGCCACAGATTGGTGACGAGTTGCGGCTCACTCTCCATGACGTCCAGCGCTTTTAGCACGGTCGCGACATTGGGCGCCGGCAGGGCTGCCGAGAATATCAGCGAGCGGGCGCGGTGCTGAATGAAGTGCACGGCTTCTGCGCTGCCGGCAATAAAACCACCGATGGACGCAAAGCTTTTGCTGAAGGTACCCATAATCAGGTCGACCTCATCAGTGAGGTCAAAGTGCGCCGCTGTACCGCGGCCACCTCCGGTCACACCGAGGCCATGGGCATCATCAACCATGATGCGTGCCCCGTGGCGCTTGCAGATCGCAACCAGTTCCGGCAGGGGCGCCAGGTCGCCCATCATGCTGTAAACGCCGTCAACCACCACCAGTTTGCCGGCGTCCGCGGGCAGGCGTGCCAGGACCTTGTCCAGACTGCTCACGTCGTTATGGAGAAAGCGCTTCATTTCGCCACGCGCCATGAAGCAGCCATCGACGATGCTGGCGTGGTCGTCCTTGTCGACGATGACGAAATCGCCCTTGCCGACCATCGCTGAAATCGTGCCGACGTTGGTCTGGTAGCCCGTGGGAAAGACCACTGCGGCTTCCTTGCCGACAAATTCGGCCAGGCGCCGGTCCAGTTCAAGATGCAGTTCCAGTGTGCCGTTTAAAAAGCGGGAGCCGGTAACGCTCGTGCCATAGTGCCGCACGGCTTCCAGCATGGCCTCTCGCACCCGCGGGTCAGTCGTCAGGCCCAGATAGTTGTTAGAGCCCAGCATGACCACTTCCTTGCCGTCGATTATGGCGGTCACGCCTTCGGACTGGCTCAGCGCACGGAAGTAGGGATAAATGCCGATGGACTGCGCCTGCCGCACGCGTATCATGTCGCTGTCGCTGGCGATCTTGTCGTATAGATCTGCCATGACCAGACTCCTGTTCAGGGCCGGAGAGCCCCTGTTCGGGAAAGAAAACCCGCGTCACGCAGTGACGGCGTCATTATGCTGCAAATAACGCGAATATGCCATAGAAGCGCAATCGGGCCCGGTCAGGTCTTGTCGCGGAATTTGTGAAACGTTACACTGTCACCGTCGTGAGAATCTGGCGGACACAGGGAGCAAGAGCATGTCCTCGTTGACCATCAAGCGCGTCATAGTCTGGGTCGTGTCGACGATTCTCGGTTTGCTTGGCGCCCTGCTTATTATTACTGTCGGCTTCGCCATTCTGCCTTCGCTCTTCCTGCCACCCATCATCACACCGGTCAACTCGGAAGCCATCAGCATCTCAAGATACGGCACCATTTACTTCCTGACCACCGCCCTTCCCCTTGCGCTGCTCGTCATGGTCTGGCTGGACCACTTTCTCGATTCCCGTATTCTCCCGGATTAGGAATAGTTCAGGACGCTTCCCTTTCCTCAAGCCAGTCCGCCCGCAGCAGGGCCTCAAGGTTTTGCAGCGTCAGGTTCCGGTTCACGCGTATTCGCGCCAGATCAAACAATCCGGTGCTGTCTTGCCACACACCGGCGCGGGTACCCAGGGCCATTCGGTAACCGGTTTCACGGGCCACCTGCCTTGCCAGTTCATCGTGATAGCCAAAGGGCCACGCAATCACTCCGGGTGCCACACCCGTCCACGCCTCCAGGCTTTCGCGGCTGCCGAGCAATTCGTAGACCAGCAGGTCCCGGTCGAGACCCCTCAGGTCCCGGTGTGACCGACTGTGCGATTCGATGTGCATGCCCTGGGCGGCCATTGCAACAAGCTGTTCACGGCCCAGATGAAGCGGGTCCCGCGCGTCGACCCGTTCACTTATGATGAAAAAGGTGCCGACAAATCCGGCCTCCTGCAGCAGGGGCATGACAATGCTGAAGTGACCGACGTGGCCGTCATCAAAGGTCAGGATGACGGGTTTGGGCGGCAAGGGGTCACCTTCGTTCAGGGCCCCATACAGTTGATCAAGGGATATGCTGCTGTAACCGGCTTCGCGCAGCCAGGCCAACTGATCGCGAAACACGGCCGGGCGCACTGTCAGGCCCACACGCAGGGTATCGGCATCTTGCGGCAAGGGAGAAACGTAGTGGTACATCAAAATCGGCACGCGAATGCGACGCAAGGTGCCGTCCTGCGCTTCGGCCAGGGCAGTCAGGACCAGCAAACAAGGTACCAGAAAAAGGACGAGGCACATTTTGGGGGAATTCATGCCTGGTTACGCAGCAACCGGCTCCATGGCCGCACAATAGCGCGAGTGCCAATCTGATAGCAAATGACAGCGCGCGCCTGTTACAGTCGCGAACATGATCGCAAACCCTTCGTCAAGGCTGCCTGGGCTGCATCGACTCGATCCGGCAGAACGCCTGGAGCGGGTTGCAGAAGTTGCCGGACTCTCCGATGCTGAACGTGGCCTGCTGGCAGAAGGAGCGGGGCTCGACCCGCTGCTGGCCGGGCAGATGATCGAAAACAGCATCGGCGTTTTCGGCCTGCCTCTCGGCATCGCTCCCAACTTCATCGTCAACGGACGTGAGTTACTTGTGCCCCTTGCCATCGAGGAGCCTTCTGTCGTGGCCGCGCTGGGCAATGCCGCCCGCATCTTTCGCGATGCAGGTGGCTTCCGCGCCGACAGTGACGAGCCGGTGATGATCGGACAACTCCAATTGCTGGACGTCGCAGACCTGGAGACTGCCCGGACCGGGATATTGCGGGCACGGGACGAGATTCTCGCCCGGGCCGATGCACTGGCAGGCAGCATCGTGGCGCGCGGTGGCGGTGCGCGCGACCTGGACCTGCGCGTGATACCACAAAGCCCCGTTGGCCCCATGCTGCTCGTTCACATTTTCATCGACTGCCGCGACGCGATGGGCGCCAATCTGGTCAACAGCGTTTGCGAGGGCATTGCGCCGCTGCTGGAGTCGCTCTCCGGCGGTCGCGCCAATTTGCGCATTCTCAGCAACCTCAGTGATCGACGCCGGGCGCGAGCTTACTGTGCCCTGCCCGCCGCAGAACTGGATGGCGGCGGGCTGGACGGCCTGGCGATTGCGAAGCGCTTAACTGAGGCTTCCGCTTTGGCGGAGGTCGACCCCTGGCGGGCGGCAACCCACAACAAGGGCATCATGAATGGCATCGACGCCGTCGCCATCGCCGCCGGCAATGACTGGCGCGCCATTGAGGCCGGCGCCCACGCCTGGGCCGCCCGCGACGGCAGCTATCGCGCTCTGTCGCGCTGGTGGCTGGACGAGAATGAAATCCTGCATGGCTCGCTCGAGTTGCCGCTGGCGGTCGGTACCGTGGGCGGCGCCACCCGCGTGCACCCCCTGGCCGCCATCGCCCTGAAGATTCTGGGCGTTTCGTCGGCCCGGGATCTGGCCGAAATCATGGCCGCCGTCGGCCTGGCGCAGAATTTCGCCGCCCTGCGCGCTCTGGCGACGGAGGGCATCCAGCGCGGTCACATGAATCTGCACGCGCGCCAGCTGGCGCTGGCCGCAGGAGCGCCGCAGGAGCACGTGGGCGAAATCGCCGGCACACTGGTGGCGTGCGGCGACATTCGTTTGCAAAGGGCGCAGGAACTGGTGGCCGCCATGGAGGAAAGGAATTCCAGATGAAGGACAGGAAAGCGCATGTCTGTGATTGACAGTGGGCCCTTCAATGGCGCGACGAGCATGGCTCCCGTGAGCCAGGTCGGCATCGTCGGCTACGGCGCCTACGTGCCGCGCTACCGCCTGCCTGGCAGCGAGATTGCTCGCATCTGGACGCAGGGCACGGGCGGCAGCCCGGTGCGCGAAAAGGCCGTCGCCGGTCTTGACGAGGACGTCATCACCATGTCCATCGAGGCCGCGCGCAACGCCATCGCCCGCGCCCGGATCAAACCGGCCGAAATCCGCGCCGTCTGGGTCGGCAGCGAAAGCCACCCCTATGCCGTCAAGCCCAGCAGTACCGTCGTCGCCGAGAGCCTGGGCGCGACGCCGGCGGTGTTGGCCGCCGACTTCGAATTCGCTTGCAAGGCCGGCACCGAAGCCGTGCAGGCCTCCATCGGCATCATCGGCAGCGGCATGGGCCGCTACACCCTGGCCATCGGCATGGACACGGCCCAGGGCCGGCCCGGCGATGACCTCGAATACACCGCAGCATCCGGTGGGGCAGCCTTCCTGCTCGGCCCCGCGGAGGAGGCCTGCGCGCGTTTCCTTGGCAGCACCAGCTTCGTCACCGATACGCCCGATTTCTGGCGACGTGAAGGTCAGCCCTATCCTAGCCACGGCGACCGCTTCACCGGCGAACCGGCCTATTTCCACCACAGCATCAACGCCGGCCGTGTAATGATGGAGCAAATGGGAACTGAGGCCGGCGACTATGCCTGGGCGGTCTTTCACCAGCCCAACGTCAAGTTTCCCCAGCGCGCAGCCCGCAGCCTGGGATTCAACCCGGACCAGGTAAAGGTGGGTCTGCTGGCCGGCGACATTGGCAACACCTATTCCGGCTCCTGCATGCTGGGGCTGACCGCCATTCTGGATGTCGCCGAACCAGGTGATCGCATCCTCATGGTCAGTTACGGCAGTGGCGCCGGTTCGGACGCCTTCGACCTGGAAGTGACGGTGCAGCTGCCCGGGATGCGCCGGCGCGCGCCCGCCACCCGCGACTACATCGCCCGTCGCAGCGAAATCGACTACGCGACCTATACCCGCTTTCGCGGCAAACTGAGGAATTGAAGATGGATACCCTGAAGCTGGGCATCGTCAGTTTCGCCCACGGGCACGTGCGCGCCTACGCGGACGTCATGCGAGATTTTGGAGACGCGCGTATCGTTGCCGCCTGGGACGACGATGAAGCGCGCGGGCGGCAGTATTGCGAACAGTTCGGCATGGACTATGCGCCCGAACTGGAAAGCCTGCTGGCCCGCCCGGAGCTGGATGCCGTCTTCATCGCCAGCCCCACCAACCAACATGCCGACCACTGCCTCGCCGCCGCACGTGCGGGCAAACACATCCTGCTGCAAAAGCCAATGGCCCTCAGCCTGGAGGACTGCGACGCCATCATCGAGGCCGTGCAGGCCGCCGGCGTGAAATTCAGCCTGTGCTACCAGATGCGCGTTGATCCGGTCAACCGCCACATGAAGGCGCTTCTGGATCAGGCCGCCATCGGCAAGGTGGCCGTCCTGCGGAGGCGCCACGCCATCCCTTTTCTGCTCAACCCGGATTTCGCCCGGCCCGACAACTGGCACATCGATCCGGTGCAGAACATGGGCATGTTTATGGACGATGCCTCCCATGCCGCCGATTTCCTTTACTGGATGCTCGGCGCGCCGGTCAGCGTCATGGCCGAGATCGACAATCTCGTCACGGACGTCGCGCCCGACGACAACGGTGTCGCCATCTATCGCTTCGCTGGCGGCGAAATCGGCATCCTGTTCAACAGTTCCACGACGCTCGCGGCGGAAAACACCACCGAAATCTACGGCGATGCGGGCAGCATCATCCAGAATCATGGCGACGTGCCCTCGGCCAATGTTCCCCTGTTGCCCGGCGCAACCGCCCTGAAAGTCTGGCGCCAGGAAAACGGAGAATGGGAAACGCCGGCATCTCCGCTGCGGCCGCATGGTGAGCGCATCCGCGACGTGCCACGGCCGCTCGTCGATTATTTGCACGGGCGCTGCCCTTCGCTGGCGACGGCGGGGGACGGCCGGGTCTGCATCGAGATGATTCTTGGGGCCTACGAATCGGCGCGATCCGGACGACGCGTGCAGCTTGGCGCTCCGGCTCCATAAATTGCTGTCCAGACAAGGGTTGTTTACCAGCCCTTGTCAGCAATTGACAGTAATTCGGCGCTGGACCGTCCATTTTTGACAGTATTCGACAGCCTTCCCGCCGCGCCTGACAGCAATTGACAGTCGACCCTGACTATCATGATGGCAATTCGGTTGAAGAGTGAAACGGAACAACATCCATGCAAATTGCAGGAAACTGGCGTCTCAGGGCACAGCGTTATCGCCTGCAGGGCTTTCGCCAGCGTGATGGCAAGTTGAACCTTCAACGACGCCAACAGGTCACAATTCCCGATTATCAGGCGACGGCGTCCGACGAAGCGCAACACCAGGTTGTCGCCACAAAATGATCCCCGATTCCGCGCAGGATGCGGAGCGGGTCCGCTTTGCCGGTACTGGCGAGATCTACAGTTTAACCTTGCTGACCAGTCCGCCCGCCGGCTTTGAGGACCAGGCCCCCTACTCCCTTGCGCTCGTCCGCCTGGACGAGGGCACGCTGGTCACCGCGCAACTGACAGACCTCAGTGAAGCACCACAGATTGGTGACCGGGTCGAAATGGTGACGCGCCGCCTTTACAGCGACGGCGACAGTGGCGCGATCATCTACGGCTACAAGTTCCGTCCCCTGTTACGACAGCAGTAGCAACCCGACAAGGCAAAAAGAGAGCGACCCTCTCGCAAGGTTCGCCCCGGGAATACTTGTGCTGGATGTTTCTTCAGGCCACAGGCACCGAGTTAAGCAAGGGCGCAATCACCAGCGACACGATCGCCAGCAACTTGAGCAGAATGTTCAGTGACGGCCCCGAGGTGTCCTTGAAGGGGTCGCCAACGGTGTCTCCGACCACAGCCGCCTTGTGGGCGTCCGAGCCCTTGCCGCCCAGGTGACCCGCCTCAATAAATTTCTTGGCGTTGTCCCAGGCGCCACCGGCGTTGGCCATCATCACCGCCAGCATGAAGGCCGAGGCCAGCGAACCGACCAGCACGCCAACCAGCGTCTCACGCCCCACGAATTGCCCGAGCGTGTTGCCCTGTCCCAACGCCGTGAGCACGGCGATCAACACAGGCACTGCCACGGCGACAATGCCTGGCAGCATCATTTGACGGATCGCATTGTCGGTGCTGATGGCGACGCAACGTTCATAGTCCGGCTCGTCGCTGCCCTCCATGATGCCTGGAATCTCACGGAACTGTCGCCGCACTTCCTCGACAATGGACTGCGCCGCGTCACCCACCGCCCGCATCGTCAATGCACTGAAGATATAGGGCAGCATGGCCCCGATAAACACGCCGGTAATCAGGCGGGCGTCAAGGATGACTGCCGCCAGCGTGGTCGACGTCTCCGAGCCTCCCAACGCAGTGATAAAGGCCGTGGTGAGCGCCAGGGCCGTCATGGCCGCGCTGCCGATGGCGAAGCCCTTGCCCGTGGCCGCCGTCGTATTGCCCAGGCTGTCCAGCGCATCGGTGCGCTCGCGCACGCTGTCGTCGAGTTCGGCCATCTCGGCAATGCCGCCGGCGTTGTCCGCCACCGGTCCGTAGGCATCGGTCGCCAGGGTGATGCCCAGAGTACTGAGCATGCCAACGGCAGCCACCGCCACGCCATAGAGTCCGGTCGCCGCCGTCGCCACCAGCGTGACCAGGACAACGATGATCACCGGCGCCAGGGTACTGAGCATGCCCAGCGCCAGGCCCCGAATAACGACGATGCCGGCGCCACCGCTGGCGCTGTCAGACAGGCCGCGCGTCGGGCTGTAACTGGTCGCTGTGAAAAACTCCGTGAAGTAACCGATGAGCACGCCGCCAATAAGACCCGCCAGGGTGGCGGCGATCACGCCGTTGCCCAGACCCAGGCCAATGCCGATGAGGACAATCGCCAGACCCACGAGGGCGCTGGCCGTGTAAATGCCGCGGCGCAGGCTGCCCAGCAGCATTTCCTGGGTTGCGCCCTCCTGGGTGCGGACGAGGAAGGTACAGACCATGCCGACGATCAGGCCGGCCGCAGCCACCAGCAGCGGGAACAGTTGACCCGCCAGTTGCATGTCCTGGGCCAGACCGGCGCCAAGGGTCGCCAGGGATATGGCGGCGATGATCGAACTGGCATAGCTCTCGAACAAATCGGAACCCATGCCGGCCACGTCGCCGACGTTGTCGCCTACGTTGTCCGCGATGGTCGCCGGGTTGCGCGGATCATCCTCGGGGATGCCCGCTTCGGTCTTGCCCACCAGGTCAGCGCCTACGTCGGCTGCCTTGGTGTAAATGCCACCGCCGACGCGAGCGAAGATGGCGATCGAGGTGCCGCCAAAGCCAAAGCCGGCCAGTGCGCTGGCCGCCTGCGTCGGGGGCAATTGACCGCTAAGTAACACAAAAAGGATGCTCACGCCCAGCAGCGCCAGGGAAACGACTACGGTGCCCATCACCGTGCCACTGGCGAAGGCCACCCGCAGCCCGCGATTGAGGCTTTCGGACGCGGCCTGGGTTGTGCGCACGTTGGCGCGCATGGCGATATACATGCCAATGTACCCGGCCAGGCCGGAGGCAAGGGCGCCGCTGACGAAAGCGACCGCCGTCCAGATGCTCATGCCGCTGCCTTCCAGGCCGGAGAGCAGGACAAGCACCAGCGAGATGACTGCCACCAGAATGCTCACAGCACGATACTCGCGCGAGAGGAAGGCCTGGGCGCCGCGCTGGATTGCGCCCGAGATGCGCTGCATGGCCTCGTTGCCCGCATTTTGGGCCATGACGAAATTCCGCTGCCAGAGCGCGAAACCCAGCCCGATCAGGCTGGCGATCACTCCCAGCGTGCCAGCATCCTGTATGCTCATGTCCATGCCTCGCCCCCTGCCCCGATTCTCTGCCTGGCCGCCGCGCATGGTAGCCCAAGCCAGGTCTGTTTACAATCCCGCTACCGGATGCTGACGGGGGCACAATCACATCGGCGGCATGCAGACGCGACAAACCGGACTCCTCGGCGAATCTCTGGCCGCCCGTTACCTGCGGCAGCGTGGCTATGACATTCTCGCCAGCAACTGGCGCTGTCCCCGCGGCGAACTGGATATCATCGCCCGCCTCGGCAACAAACTGGTCTTTCTGGAGGTGCGCACCCGCCGCCAGTCGGACACTGAAGCGGCCTTCGCCAGCATCACGGCCCGCAAACGTAAACGCCTGCTGGCTGCGATTCACGAATGGCTGGAGGCCAACCGGCAGCAGGAAGCGGACTGGCAGGTGGACGTCATCGGCGTCGCTTTGGGCGATCGCACAGAAATCGATCATGTCGAAGATGCGCTGGACTGGTAAGGCACCGCTGCTCGTCATCCTGGGGGCCACTGCGACCGGCAAGACCGGGCTCGCCCTGCAGCTGGCGGAGCGCCTGAATGGAGAAATCGTCGGCGCCGACAGTCGCCAGATCTACCGGGGCATGGACATCGGCACAGCCAAGCCAGATGACGAACAGCGCGCACGAGTCGCGCATCACCTGGTTGACATTGCTGATCCGGACGAAAATCCGGGCCTGGCCGTCATCCAGGACCTGGCCAACACGACAATCGCAGACATTCAGCGCCGCGGTCGCCTGCCCATGATGGTCGGGGGCACGGGTCAATACCTGAGCGCCATTGTCGAAGGTTGGCGCATACCGGAGGTGCCGCCCAACGAGACCTTGCGCAGGGAACTTGAGGACTTCGCCCTCAGTCATGGAAGTGAAGCCTTGCATCGGCGACTCGCCGACGTCGATTCGGTCACGGCCGCAAGGACCCATCCCAACAATTTGCGACGGGTGGTTCGTTCTCTGGAAGTCTGGCATGAAAGCGGCCGGGCCATCAGCGAACAGCAACATCGGTATCCACCGCCCTGGCGGGTCCTGCAAATCGGTCTGCAGCTGGAACGCGAAACACTGTATGCGCGCGCAGACCGCCGACTTGAGGCAATGGTTGAAGCCGGCTTTGTTAACGAGGTACGCCAACTGTTGGAGGCAGGGTATTCGCGCGACTTGCCGTCAATGAGTGGCCTCGGTTACCGCCAACTGGCCGCACATCTGCTGGACGGGTTGCCCTTGCCAGAGGCCATCGACGCGGCAAAGACAGCGACCCATGATTTCATCCGGCGCCAGCTCACCTGGTTTCGCGGGCATCATTCGGAAATTGGCTGGCTCGATGTCGCCTCGCTGAAGACGGACGCGATCGAAAATGACGTCCAACGCTGGCTCGCGGAAAACTGACAACAGCTGTCAGACACCGTGCAATTCCGGATAGTCCGCCAGGACCATGTCCCCCGGTTCAGCACCGATAATATTCAGCATGTCACGAATCCGCGCCGCCTTGACTTTGGCGTCTTCAGCCGACCAGGTGCGACTCTTGAGTTCCAGATAGGTCTGTTCGCCCGGCGGGTCGGTCAGGCGGTCCACATTGATATAAAACAATACGCCCTGGTAATGAATGTGCCAGCGACGACGGTCCTTTTCCAGCGCCCTTTCGGCGCAAGGTCGAAAGTATTCGCGGTAAAAGCGCAAGGGACGGTCCGCCCGTGCGTAAAAACGGGAGTGCGACAGGCGAACGGCTGTGCCGTAACTGTCAATTTTGTTAAGCCGCATCAGGGTCAGCCGGCTGCGAGTGGAGGCGACCTGCCCGTCCGCATCCAGTTCATCGTCCTCGCGATAACGAAGTCGCCCGTCGGCCTCGTCCTCAAAGCTGAACCAGGTGTCGTACTGACGGTAGTGCACCTCTTTCAGCACGTCGACGTCTTCGAACCTCAGGAGCTGTTCCAGCGCAGATTCGTCCTGCAACACCAGCTTGGCCTGCACTTCGAAACTCTCGCCGCGTTCCATCCCCTGGGTCACCGTTAGCAGTTTGGACAAAACGTCACCGGTGTTGGCTCGCAGAAAGTCGTCGACTCGCGACGCCAGGGCCTGCGCCTGTTCGAGAAGCTCCGCCTCATCAAGGGTCAGCAACTGACGGTCGCGCATCAGCCAGCGACCGTGGCACATCACGTGGGCCACGTCCGTGCTTTTGGCGGCATAAACGATTTGCGAATAGATGGCGTCCTCGCTGCGCTGAAAGTGCGGCATGTTGTGGGCGCGTCGTGCGTCCATGACGATCAGATCGGCCAGCTTGCCCGGCTCCAGGCTGCCGGTCCGCTCACCCAGGAACAGCGCCTCGGCGCCCTGGCGGGTCGCCATCAGCAAAGCCTGACGGGCCGGAAGCGTGGTCGGGTCATTGGCGGCCGTCTTTGCCAGAATGGCGGCCAGGCGCACTTCCTCAAGCATGGCGAGGTCGTTGTTGCTGGCCGGCCCGTCCGTCCCGATGCCCACCGCGATCCCGGTTTCAAGCATGGCGCTGACGGGCGCGATACCGCTGGCAAGCTTCAGGTTGCTCGTGGGGCAATGGGCGATACCGCAGTCATGCACCTTAAGTTTGCGCATTTCGGCCGGGTCGATGTGCACGCAGTGCGCCGCCAGCACTTTCGCCTGCAACAGACCGGCGTCCGCCACCTGGTCCACCACGCGACGACCATGCTGCTTCAGACTGTCCTCCAGTTCCTGGCGTGTTTCAGCAATGTGGATCAGCAGTGGTGCGTCAAATTCCAGCGCGAGTTCCGTGCATTGCTCCAGAAGTTCACGGGTGCTGGAATAGGGCGCGTGCGGCGCCACAGCGGGTGTGATCCGTTCGTGACCCTGCCACGCTTCGATGAATCGCCGGGCGCGCGCCAGACTGACTTCGTAACTCTCGGCATCCGGCGTTGGGAAACGCAACACGGTTTGCCCAAGCACGGCGCGCATACCGGCGTCGGCCGTTACGTCGGCGATGACTTCCTCAAAATAATACATGTCGGGAAAGGTCGTGATACCGCTGCGAATCTGCTCGACGCAGGCCAGTCGCGTGCCCAGACGGCAAAATTCCGGATTGACGAACTCGCGCTCCGTCGGCATGACGTAGCCCATCAGCCACACGTCCAGGCGCAGATCGTCGGCAAGGCCTCTGAGCAGAGTCATGGGCACGTGGGTATGCGCGTTCACCAGGCCCGGCAAAATGTACTGATCGCTGCAGTCCAGGACTTCTTCGGCCTCGCAGCTTTCCAGCAAGACCTCACGTGGCGCCACCGCCACAATGTGATTACCGCGAATGGCGACGGCGCCATCCGGATAAAGCGAAAAGGTGTCGTCCATCGTGACGACGGTGCCGCCCGACAAGATCAGGTCCACCCGCTCCATTGATTCATCCTCGCTGTCGCCGGCATTTGCGTAATTATAGTGCTGCTGTAGACTCCTGCATAACGCTTGCGACCGGGGGCAAGTATGTCGCGCAAGGTCCTGGAGTCACTGTTGCACACAATTGAGCTCACGCTGGCAGGGCTGTTTTTCGTGCAGGCCCTGCGCCGGCTGCCCGGCCTGTTGCTGAATCCGGGATTGCTGACTGGCGGCAGCGGCGCGGGCCTGGAAGAGTCGGCCGCCCCTGTGGCCGGCCTGGCTGCCGCGGAAGCCCTGTTCCTGTTGCTCATGCTCCTGCTTCCCCTGCTGGCACACAGGCGCAGTCGCTCCCGCCATGCACTACCCGTCTGCGCCAGTTTCGTAGCCATTGCGCGCGCGCTCCCTGTGCTTGTGCCGGACGTATCCGAAATTGTCGTCAGTTCTGCCGTCATCGGTGGCGGACTGGCCTTCACTGTGCTTCTGCTGCAGCGGCGGGTGATGCATTTTCCGCAACTGATGCTGCTGGGCTTTGCCGCGGACCAGATCGTGAGGGCAGCAGGAAACACCCTCGACATTTCCTGGACCACTGAATGGCATGGCCTCCAACTGTTGCTCTCGGCGCTGGCAATCGCAGCAGCCCTCCTGCTTGCCCGTCGCTTTCAGGAGTCCATTCTGTCGGAAGTGACTGCGCAGCAGGGTCTGGTGACGGCCCGGGGCGCTGCAGGTATTGGCGCACTGCTATTCCTGCAATTGTCGCTGCTTTCCCTGCCAAATGGCATCGCGGCGCGTAGCGGTGCGTCGCCGCAGTTGCTCACGCCCCTGCTGGTCGGCGCTACCCTTCTGCCACTGTTGTCCCCGGTCCGTGAACTGGCGCGGAAATTGCTGCAAGCCTTTTACGGGGGCCTGCGGGGGTGGCTATGGATGGCGCTTACTGCGCTCTTGCTGATTGTCGGTCTTCGCCTTGAGGGGATGGCGGCGGCCCTGGCCCTCGTCCTGTTGCAGTTTGCCATGGGTATGATGTGGTGGTGGTTGCAGCGCCCGCAGGAAGAGGACGATCGCGACTTTAGCGCCATCGCGTTGTCAGGTGCCCTGCTGGTGACTGCTCTTTTGCTGGCCATCGATTTCTTTACTGTTGCCTCGCCGCTGAATGCCGGCCATTTCGCCACAAATGGCGAAAGTGTCGACATGGGTCAAAGAATGCTGCTGGGCATACGGGGCCTGGGCTGGGCCATCCTCTTGCTGGCCGTGATTCTGACGGCCCTGCCGATGACGCGCTCCCGTCATCGCATCGCATGGACCCGGGAATCTGGCGGCATCGGTCAGTTTCCCTTTCTGCTGCTGCTTGTCGCGGTGTTGGCAGGTTTTGCATTGGCGCGGCCCCAAATGCCCACGCAAACTCTGGACGCAACGACCTTCCGCGTCGCATCCTGGAATCTGGAGGCGGGAGTGAACGGGACGGTGGAGGAAACTCTGGAAAACCTTGCCCAAGCCATTGCAGCCAGTGGCGCGGACGTCATCCTGTTGCAAAACGTGGACGCGGGTCGCAGCGCCAGCTTTTGGGTCGACCAGGCCTGGTGGCTGGCCCGGCGGCTTGCTATGCAACATGCCTGGTTTCCTTTGGCGGACGGCGTCAACGGCCTGGCCGTGCTGGCACGCGCAGGGCTGCAGGAAACCGGCGGCCTGCTGGCGGTTGGTGATGGTCAGCAAGGCGGACTGCAACGCGCCAGTCTGGACGTCGACGGCCAGCTGCTGACGCTCTATAACTACTGGCCGGGTCAGACGCCACGCAACCTGCAACTTCAGATTGGCGCCATGAATTCGCTGATCGGCTCCCTGCATAATCAGGAGGAGCCGGAATTGCTTGTGCTCGCGGCCTCTTTTGACGGTGCGCCCGATGACGCCCTGCTGCTGCCTTTGCGCGCAGCCAATTTCCAGGACCCGTTTGCCGCGCTGGCCAGTGAATTCGCCTGGACAATCATGCCGAACGGCGAAGAATTACGTTCCGATTACCTGTGGTTCCGGGCGCCCCTGGGCAACAACGGAACCGGCATTCTGGACTCGCCCGGCACGGGACACCGCCTCGTGATGATCGAGCTCTCACTCGCCGCCTGATTCAGGCAGACGCCCTTCACGACGCAAAAATTCGAGAGCAGCCCGCGCAGCAACCTGGGCAGCGGCCTGCTTGCTGTTGCCTTGTCCGCTGCCCAGTTCCTCGTCCAAAACACACACGGCCACCGTAAACTGCTTTTGGTGGTCCGGCCCGCTCTCCGCGCGGGTTTCATACACTGGCGTGGCAAACAGCGCCGCCTGACAAAGTTCCTGCAGACGGCTACGCGGATCCAGCAGATCGGCCTCCGGCAAGTCATCAATGAGCGGGCCGAGCATGGTCCTGACAAAGTCATCGGCAGCGCTTTGCCCGGAGTCGACGAAAATCGCGCCCAGCAGGGCTTCAAAGGCATCGCCAAGGATGCTGCGGCGTTGCCGGCCGCCATTCTGGTCTTCGCCCCGACCCAGCCTCAGGAGGGCGCCAAGCTCCAGCTCTGCGGCGACGGCCGCCAGGGTCTCGCTGCGCACCAGCGCTGACCGCAAGCGGGTCAACTCGCCTTCCGGCAAGTCCGGAAATCGATCGTAGAGCATGCGCGTGACGGCGAAGGCCAACACAGCATCGCCGAGAAACTCAAGGCGTTCGTAATTGCCCTCCAGCCCGGCCGGCCCATCCTGCTCATGGGGCCAGGAGCGATGGGTCAGGGCCTGGCGCAACAAACTTTCGTCCCTGAAGCACAGCCCGTGCCGGCGCTGAAAACTGGCCAGATTCATTTCGCCCTACATCCGGCTGAATATCAGCGACGCGTTATGCCCGCCAAAGCCGAACGAATTGGTCATCACTCGCGTCAGCGGCAATTCACGTGTCTCATTGGGAACGTAATCCAGATCGCATTCCGGGTCGGGCTCGTTTAGATTGATGGTTGGTGGCGCCAGTTGATCGCGCAGGGCGAGAACCGAAAATACCGCTTCCATTGCCGCCGTCGCGCCCATCGCATGGCCGATCATGCTCTTGGTTGAACTTACCGGAATCTCGTAGGCACTTGCACCCAGGGCCCGCTTCAGCGCCTTTGTCTCCATGATGTCATTGAGCCGTGTGGCCGTGCCATGCGCATTGATGTAGTCAATGTCTTGCGCATCAAGCCCGGCATCCCGCAGTGCAACGGTGATCGCCGCCGCCGCGCCCCGCCCTTCCGGGTCCGGCGCGGTGCTGTGAAAGGCATCCGACGTGGAACCATATCCGGCCAGTTCCGCCAGCACCGTTGCATTTCGCTTGCGCGCGACTTCCAGGGCTTCCAGCACCAGCACACCGGCGCCCTCGCCAAAGACCAGTCCCGTGCGATTAAGGTCGAAGGGTCGAGAGGCGCAGGAAGGGTCCCCGTCCTCGCGCGAGCAGGCACCAACGCGATCAAAGGCGCCAACGCCAATTGGAATGATCGGCGCATCGCTGCAACCGGCCAACGCCTGGTCAATGCGTCCGGCGCGAATGAGTTCGCAGGCCCGGCCAATGCTGTCAGCCCCGGTAGCGCAGGCGGAAATCAGGGCCCCGCTCGGCCCGGCCGCGCCAGTCTCGATACTGATCAGGCCGCTTGCGCCATTGACCATCAACATCGGGATGCCAAAAGGTGTGATCCGCCGCGGATCGCCGGACTTAACAAGGAGTTCCGCCTGATGGAAGTAACTCTCAACACCACCAACGGCGGAGCCAACGACCACGCCGGTGCGCTTTGCGTTGCGCTCGTCAATCTCAAGTCCGGATTGCGCCAGCGCTTCCCTTGCAGCAACCAACGCCATTTGCTGATAGCGGTCAAGTCGCCGCGCGTCACGCGCGCTCATATGTTGCGTCGGGTCCCAGCCGGGCACCTCGGCGGCAACCTTTACGCGATAGGACGCGGAATCGAAACGTGTGATGAAGCCGGCGCCGCTGCGACCGGCGCAAAGTTCTTGCCAACTCTCCGCAACGCCCTGGCCCAGGGGCGTCACCAGGCCAACTCCGGTCACGACCACGCGTCGCATCGGCATCTCACTCAATGTTGTCCCCGAGGCCGGGCCGGTAACTGCCTTCAATCCAGACGCTGCCATCCGGACCCACTTCCCGCTTCCACACGGGCACGATTTCCTTGAGTCGATCAATGCCGTAGCGCGCTGCCTCAAAACATCCCTCGTCCCGATGCGAAGAGGAACAGGCAATGAGCACGGTGTTTTGCCCGACAGCCAGTTTGCCAATGCGCTGCAAAATGGCGATTCCCTGAACCAGCGGCCAGCGCTGGCGAATTTCAGCGCCGACTTGCTGCATCCGGTCCAGGGCCATGGCTTCGTAGGCCTCGTATTCCAGCACCGTCGTCTCCGACGGGGCATCGCCTCGTCGGGTCTTGCCACGCACCATACCGCTAAACAGACAAACGGCGCCGGTTTCCGGCAACGTAACCGCCGCAACGACCTCATTATCCTCGTTCGCTTCCCTTGATTGACATTAC
>JAGWBD010000137.1 GCA_021296065.1 Anaerolineae bacterium | reverse complement strand
CGAGACCGGGTAGAGATTGCCCGTGTCATCATTCGCGAACCGGTTGATGAAATCAGGCGAGCCGAGCTTTCCCCTGAAGCAAGGCCACTGTCGTTTCCGGGGACTTTGGTCTGGACCAGCGAGGGCAATGCCTGGCTGGCCCGCAGGGACAGCAGCCACTTGCGCCAGTTGACCCGCGACGGCAATCTGGATGGCAAGGTGCTGGCGCTTTCATCGGACGGAAACAGTTTGCTGTTTACAAAACGTCAGGGGGACCCGCGAAGCGCTCCGGACAGCAACCAGCTGTGGCTGATTGCGGACCTGGACAATCCTGCGGCTGCCATTCAGTTGCTGCCGGAGAACGTGCTGCATGCCCGCTGGGTGCCCGCGAGCGCAAGCGAATTTGGCTATACGGACAGCGCGACAGAAAACATAATTTCGATTGTGCGAATTGACCCTGACACGGGAGAGTTTCTGTCCTTCCGTGAATTGCTGGCGCCAATAACTGAGGGCGAGCCACAACTTGCCAAAACCGGATTCAACTGGTCAGGTGACGGCGAGTACCTTTCCTGGGCCCGGGGCAACTCCATTGGATTGATGGACAAGTCAGGAGAAATTACCGCGTTGATTTCAGACAGAAGCGGCGAGGAGGATCGGCTGGCCATTTGCGCGGGCCTCGCAGCGTTTTGGTCCTCGAACGGCCGCTTCGTCGTGACCAGCATGGGCGCAGAAGGCGGGCCAAGGTCTGTTACCATCGTCGATATCCATGGCGATTTGCATTTCCCTCTGGCGAAAGAAGTTGGCCCCTGCCCTGCACCCGTATGGGCGCCGGACCCTAACACAGGCTTGTTGGCCTATTTGCAGGCAAGGGACCCTGAGCATCCCTTGTCGCGCGCGGGTCATGACCTGATGATCGTTGATCGCGACGGGAGCAATGAAAGATTGCTATTCCCCGAAACCGGGCAGCCTGGCCTTGCGCCCCAGCAAGTGGCGTGGAGCCCGGATTCGCAACTGTTGGCCTTAATCTGGCAGGAACGACTCTGGATTGTTGAGGTAACCAACGGCGATGCGCAACCATTTCCGTTTTCCGGAAATGTATCCGGCGTCAGGTGGGCTGGCTGATGCGTCAGTCGGTTTTGGTCTTCGTCTCACTGGCTGCTGTTATTGCCAGCCTTGTGGCGACGCTGGTCACCATCGCTGAACGCGACCTCGTATTACGTGGTTATGTCGATGCTACTCAAACTGGAGACTTGCCCTGGTCGCAACCCAAACTCGGCGTCAATGTCGAACTGTCGAAATACCTGGCGGGCGAACTGGACGCGCACCTTGCCCGCATGCAAGGGGCGCAAATCACCTGGGTGAGACAGTTGTTTCCCTGGAATGCAATCGAAGCGCAACCGGGAACATTCAATTGGGAAACCTGGGACGCCATCGTCGCTGCAATGGCCGACTATCCACAATTGCGACTTGTCGCCGTACTGCTGAACACGCCCGCTTTTGCCCGCAGCAATGATCATATTTCAGCGCCACCGCGAGACCCCGCCACCTTTGCAGCCTTCGCGCAGGCCTTCGCAGGCCGTTACGGCCATGTTATTGACCACTACCAGATTTGGGACGAGCCCAATTTGACGGACGCCTGGGGGCAACTGGACCCTTCGCCGGCACATTACCTGACAATGCTGCAAGGCGCCTGGCAGGCCATTCACGATGTTGATGAGGAAGCAACGGTCATCGCTGCTGCTTTGGCTCCTACTACAGAACAGGGCCCGCGCAATATCAGCGACATTGACTTCCTGGCCTCACTGTACGCTCTTGGCGCGGCCAACTGGATGGACGCCGTCGCCGCCAAACCTTATGGCTTCAATACGCCGCCGGACGATCGCAGGGTAGATGCGGCCCGCCTTAATTTCTCGCGCATTGTCGCGTTGCGCGACCTCATGACGCGGAATGGCGACGGCGAAAAGCCGTTACATGCCAGCGCCTGGGGCTGGAACAGCCTGCCAGACGAATGGAGAGGTGCGCCTTCGATATGGGGCGCAGTGACGGAGGAACAACGCAGCACCTGGACTCTGGCGGCGCTGGACAGGGCGCAACAGGAGTGGCCCTGGCTGACCGCCATGATTCTGCAGCACTGGCAGCCGGCGCTGGCAGCTGACGACCCGCAGCAGGGATTCGCGCTACTGGATGCGAGCAATCAGGCGACGCCTTTGCTGCAGGCTCTGGAAGCGCGTGCGCCCGCCTATGGCGCGGGTCATGGTTTGCACGCGGTTGACAGCCCCTGGGCGGACTACAGTGGCCACTGGTCATTTGGCATCCAGGGCGCGGACTTCGGCTGGCTCAATGACAGCGAACTGCAGCTCGACTTTGTCGGTGACGAAATCGCCCTGCGCGTGCGGGAGGGGGATTACGTCGCCTGGTTTTATGCCACCGTCGATGGTGAACCGGCCAACGCCCTGCCGCGTGATCCGCAGGGAAACGCCTACCTGACCTTGACCAGCGCATCACGCCAGCCCCGGGAACATCTGGTGACTCTGGCCCGCGATCTTGGCCCAGGCCCGCATCGTCTGACTCTTTCGGCAGTTGATCTGGTGAGCCAGGAACGCCAGCCACGTTGGGCTCTGGGCGGCTTCGCCGTAGGATCCGGCAATCCCGAAATTGCCATGCAGCGGCAAATCAGCGCCGGTCTGCTGGCCTTGCTGGTATCGACGCTTGCCTTGCTCCAATCGCTCAGAGGATTGGCGTGGCGTGAGCCGCTGATTCGCCTGGCAGGCAGGCTGCCCTCTTTTTCCACAGGGCTTGAACCGATCGTTGGCGTTGTGGCATCGCTCATCCTGATGACTGGTATGTTGTTTACCTGGGGAGACGCGTTGCCGACGCTGGTCCGCCGCGACGCCTTGCATCCGCTGCTTGCCATTCTCACCGGCGGGCTTGTTCTCCTGCAACCAGGTCCAGTCATCACCCTTGCCGCCCTGCTGTTGCTCTTCTTCCTGTTTTTCAATCGTCCGGCACTGGGATTGATGCTCACGCTGTTTTGGGCTCCCTTTTATCTGTTCCCCCTTCAACTCTTCCAGTACGCCTTTCCACTGGCGGAAGTGATGATCCTCCTTACCGCGTTGGCATGGAGTACCCGACAGGTGCTGCTCTGGGCGCAACACAGGAAGGAGCCTGTTGCAGAATCAAGGTCTGTACCGCGACTGCAAGGGGTGAAGGCACTGGACGTCCTTTTGCTTTTCTGGTTGATGGCGGGTTTGTTTGCCTTCACATGGTCAAGGGAGACCGGACCGGCCCTGACCGATTTGCGCGTTCTTTTCATCGAACCCGCGCTTTTCTATTTGATTTTCCGCCACGAAGCGCGGGACCTGAGGACACGCACCTTGCTGGTGGATGCCCTTCTGGCAGCCGGATTGCTGGTCGCCCTGATTGGCCTCTGGCTTTTCTTTCGGGGTGAAGGGGTGATCACTGCCGAAGGTGGAGCGCGCCGCCTGGTCAGCGTCTATGGCTCCCCCAACAACGCCGCCCTGTTCCTGGGACGTTGTCTTCCTCTTGCGCTGGCCTGGACACTGTCAGGTCCCTGGAACATGCGCCGCTGGCTGGCGCTTTTGATCAGTGCTGTGTGCCTGCCGGCCATTCTGTTCACGCAAAGTGCCGGTGGATTGCTGCTGGGCCTGCCGCTTTCGCTGGCAACTCTGGCGTTGATTCAATGGCGGCGACGCGCGCTCTACCCACTTGCGGGCCTTGCTGCGCTGGGCACAGCCACATTTGCAGTTCTCGTGGGCAGCAGCCCCCGCTTCGCCCGCTTGCTTGATTTCACCAGCGGCACCGTTCGCATCCGATTACAGCTGTGGCAAAGTACGTTGGCCATGTTGCGCGACGACCCCCTGCGCGGCCTGGGGCTGGACCAGTTCCTCTATGCCTATCGCGACATCTGGATTCTGCCGGACGCCTGGCGCGAGCCCAATCTGTCCCATCCACACAACATCCTGCTTGATTTCTGGATTCGTCTGGGCCTGGCCGGGCCACTGTTACTGATCGCCCTGCTGACTACCTTTGGGCACAACGCACTCCAGGCGCTGCGAATGGTTTCCCGCCATGAAGAAAAGATCCTGCTGGCCGGTGCCATGGGGTGTATGGTCAACCTGGTTGCTCACGGTCTTGTAGACAAGAGTGTCTTTGTTCATGACCTTGTTTACGTTTTTGTCCTGCTACCGGGCCTGATTTGCAACGCAGGGATGGATGAAAACCCGGCCGCCTGAAAAAATGCTCATGTGGTAAACTCC
>JAGWBD010000136.1 GCA_021296065.1 Anaerolineae bacterium | reverse complement strand
CACGTAGCGGGAGACCTTCCGCGCGACAAGTCGTCTGTTTCTATTGTACAGTCGCAGCATTCACAAATGTAGTAGTAGAAACAAAAGCCGCCCGGCAGACCGGGCGGCTTCCCATTACGCAAGGCCTGGTCAGGCCTTCAGTTTCATCCCGTGCTCGAGCCGGAAATTGTAGTCCAGCGACTCGCGGGTACCGGGGTCGAAGAGATGGATATTGTCAATATTGACAGCGATCTTCAGGCGGTCTCCAACTTCGGCGTCGCAGCGTGGGTCCATGCGCGAAATGAAACTGGCGCCACCTTCATTGAGGTACACCACAACTTCATTGCCCATTTGTTCCACAACGTCAACGCTGGCTTCCAGCTCCCAGGGCGAGATGCCTGCGGGCAGGTAACGGAAGTCGTGGATGTCCTCGGGACGAATGCCCAGGATAACTTCCTTGCCGGCGTGGCTGCGGAAGGCGGCCGCGTGCGCCGGGTCAATTTTGATGGACACCGCACCGGCGTCGACCGTCAGAGCCTCACCCTCGGCGATCAGGACGCCATCGAAGAAGTTCATGGCCGGGCTGCCGATGAAGCCGGCGACGAAAATGTTGGCGGGATTGGAATAGAGCGCCTGCGGCGTATCGACCTGCTGGATGATGCCTTCGTTGAGCACGCAAATGCGCGTCCCCATCGTCATGGCTTCGACCTGGTCATGCGTCACGTAGATAAAAGTGGTCTGCAGACGCTGGTGCAGCTTGGCGATTTCCGCGCGCGACTGAACGCGAAGCTTGGCATCCAGGTTGGAGAGCGGCTCGTCCAGCAGGAAGACTGCCGGCTCGCGCACGATGGCGCGTCCTACGGCCACACGCTGCCGCTGCCCACCCGACAACTGACGCGGGCGACGGTCCAGCAGGTTGATGCCCTTGTCTTCCTCAATGAGGCCAAGGCTGCGGGCCGCTTCATTCACGCGACGATCAATCTCCTGTTTGGGCGTCTTGCGCAGGCGCAGGCCAAAGGCCATGTTGTCGTAGACCGTCATGTGCGGGTAAAGGGCGTAGCTCTGAAAGACCATGGCCACATCGCGGTCCTTGGGCGCCACGTTGTTGACCACGCGATCGCCAATCAGAATCTCGCCCGCCGTCACTTCCTCCAGGCCGGCCAACATTCGCAGGCTGGTGGACTTGCCACAGCCGGAAGGACCGACGAAAACAAGGAATTCCTGATCCTGGATCTCCAGGTTCATGTCAGTAATGACGACGGTATTGCCGAACGATTTGTGTACATTGCGGTAGGTTACACTGGCCACTGAAGATCCTCCATCACAAAGGCTGCGCCAATCGAAAAGGTAAGCATTTGTAGAATCTGCCCAAAAAACTTGCCGCGCGCAAAATCCCCTTAACGCCAGCAAAAGTATAGTCAGTCGCTGCATTGAATGCAAATTTTGCCTGCAAGTCATTCGACGAGGCGACTGGTACGTTAGAATGTGCAGGAATCGGAACGAAGCGGGGCACCCATGGTACAGGAGATCAAGGCTGAAATTGTGAGCATCGGCACTGAGTTGCTCCTCGGTGAAATCACGGATACCAATTCCGCCCATATCGCCCGTGCGCTGCGTGACATCGGGGTCAGCGTTTATCGCATGACAACCCTGGGTGATAACGAAGGTCGCATCACCCGTTCCCTGCGTCATGCACTTGCCCGGGCGGACGTGGTCATCACCACCGGCGGTCTGGGCCCAACGGTAGATGCCGTGACCCGCCAGGCGGTTGCTGCCGCGACCGGTCGAAACCTCGTATTCCACCAGGCGCTGCTGGATGACATCGCTGCCCGTTTCGCCGGCTTTCGCTCCAACATGACGGAGAATAACCGGCAACAGGCCTGGCTGCCGCAAGACGCACTGCTGTTGGAGAACGCTGTGGGCACCGCTCCCTGCTTCCTGGTTGAACATGAAGGCAGCGTGGTCATTAGCCTTCCGGGCGTTCCGCGGGAAATGCGTTTTGTCCTGGCGGAGCATGTATTGCCCTGGCTGCAAAAGCGCTATCACCTGGGGGTCATTCGGGCGCATGTGCTGCGAGCAGCAGGCATTGGCGAAAGCGCCCTTGACGACCTGATCGGCAAGGACCTGCTGGAAGGGCGCAATCCTACCGTAGGCCTTGCGGCGCACAGCGGTGTAGTCGACATGCGCGTAACCGTGAGGGCCGAAAATGAATCCATGGCAAACGCGCTGATCGCTGACGTGGCGGATGAACTTTACAGGCGCGCTGGTTCATGGATTTACGGCACCAACGGAGACACGATTGAGGCGGCGTTGGTCGACCGCCTTGCCGAGGGCAGTCGTACCCTTGCCTTGAGTGAAACAGGCATCGGTCATGCGCTGGCAGATCGACTGGGTACTGTTGCCGGTTACCGCAGCGTGCTGCGCCATGCCGAGGCCCACGACACGCTCGACGTCTTGCCCGGATCGGACGTGGGGCTACGGGAACTGGCCGGCAACTATGCAGGTTCGCTGGCAAGGCAGCATGGTGCTGATGTCGCCATCGTTGTCATCAGCGACCCGGATCGCCTTGAGGACCAGGCGGACCGGGATGTCGGCACGGCGGTGGCCGTCAGTGTCGATGGTCAATTGGCCTCGCGCGTTTACGGCTTCGGACCGCGCTCACGCGAGGCCCGGCTGTGGACCGGCACCTGGAGTATGGCGCAGGCCTGGCGAATATTGGGCGAAGCCAGGCCGTGAAGGCATTGGGCCACGACCTGCTGGATTGCGGGTTGCTTCAGTTTGGGCAGATCGGCAAGGAGCCCTGGCGACTGCACGTCGAACTCTTGCCTTCGTATCCGGAATTGCTGCACGAGCTGGCATCCCTGACGGAACCGTACGTTCAGGGTGTTGACCGACTGCTGGCCGCAAACGGGGCCCAGGCATGGGGCAACGCGCTTGCCATGCGTCAACGCATTCCGCTGGTCTATTGTCAGGGTGACGAACTGGTAGGCGCCTACGACATCGGACATCCTGCCCTCCTGTTGGCCTGTGGCCATGAGCAGGACGTTGAATTGCTGGCCCTCATGCGAAGCGCCGGCCGCGTCGGCCTGGAGGTTTGCGCCCTTGTTTCCCTGCTCGACTCAGGACGTGACCGTCTCGGCAAGGTCCCCGTACATGCGCTTCTTGACTTTGAGGAACTGGTGCAGGACCTGGTGTCCGGGGGAGCCTTGCCGGCAGGTCAGGGCAGGCAGGTTGAGCGTTGGTTGTTCAATCGTCGTCAAGGCTTAGCAGGGCCATGAAGGCTTCCTGCGGCAATTCAACCTGCCCGACCATTTTCATGCGCTTCTTGCCCTTTTTCTGACGCTCCAGCAGCTTGCGTTTGCGTGAGACATCTCCGCCATAGCATTTGGCGAGCACATCCTTGCGCAGGGCCTTGACATTGGCGCGCGAGATGATGCGCTTGCCACTGGCCGCCTGGATAGGCACGGTGAACAACTGGCGCGGAATCAGCCGCTTTAGCTTGCTCACCAGTTGCTGCCCCTTGTGGTACGCGTCCTCACGATGAACGATCAGGGCCAGGGCATCAATTGGCTCGCCGTTTACGAGTATTTCGAGACGAACAAGATCGCCGGCCTGGTAACAGTCAAACTGGTAATCCAGGCTGGCGTAGCCGCGTGACACACTTTTCAGACGGTCATAAAAGTCAATGATGATTTCATTCAACGGTATGCGGAAATGCAGGATGACCCGACTGCTGTCCAGAAATTCGGTCGTTTCGTACCCGGCGCGCTTGCGAATGCACAGTTCCATGATGGCGCCAATGAATTCGCCCGGTGTGTAGACCTGAATTTTCATCCACGGTTCGCAGATTTCCGAAACAGTGCTTTCATCAGGCAGCCGTGCCGGACTGTCAACCCGCATCTCCTGGCCATCGAGTAACGTGACTTCGTATTCCACGCCAGGCGCAGTTGCCAGAATGTCGATGTCGTATTCGCGCTCCAGTCGTTCCTGCACAATTTCCATGTGGAACAGGCCCAGAAAGCCCACGCGGAAACCAAAGTTAAGTGCCTGGGAAATTTCCGGCTCAAAGCTCAGGGAGGCATCATTCAGCTGCAACTTTTCCAACGCGTCACGCAGATCGCCGTAGTCTTCATTGTTGACAGGATAGATACCGGCAAAGACCATGGGTTTCGCCAGCTGGTAGCCGGGCAGGGGCCCCGCTGCAGCCGCCGGCGCGGAAGTGATTGTGTCCCCCACACGACAGTCCTTGACGGGCTTGAAGCCTGTCGCGATGTAGCCGACTTCACCGGCCGAGAGACCATCTCTGG
>JAGWBD010000135.1 GCA_021296065.1 Anaerolineae bacterium | reverse complement strand
CAGGCGCGTGGCGTGTCGGCGTGGCTGGTTGATTGCCTTGCAGGCTTTCTGTTCCTGGTTTAGAGTTCGATACGCCGTCTGTTTTGATTGCACCTTGCGCTTCAATCGCACGGTAGAGCATGTGTGTGCCATTTGGTCGAGATGAAGGTGACAATGATCGCAACGAAAGAAAGAGCCGGCGAGGACATCTACACGCGCATCATGCAGCAAGCGCGACGTCAGGGCGGCATAACCAGTGATGAAATCCTGGAAAAAATGCCTTGGCCCGAGCGCAATGTTTCCCTGCTCGAAGAAGTCATGGAAGGGTTGCTGGAAGCCGGTGTCGAGGTCGACGCGCCTCGCCAGGTCAGGACTGGAACCGAAGACTTCCGCAGTGGGGAGGAAGCCGGCGTTGATAACTTGCCACAATCAAGGGAACCGGCCCGTCCCTGGCTGCTGGACAAGACTGATATCGTGGATGATCTTGGCTATCAACAGGCCCTGGAATCTGACGACGTCGTTGGTCTTTATTTGAAGGAAGCCGGCAGGGTTCGCCTGCTCACGGCCGAGGAAGAAGTCGATCTGGCCCAACGCATGGAGGCCGGAGATTTCGCGCGCGAAAGGCTCGAAAGCGAAGGGCAGTCACTGCCCCTTGATGACGTCTATACCCTGCAGGACCTGGTCGACGATGGTGAAGCGGCGCAGGAGCACCTGGTACGAGCCAACGTCCGACTCGTCATCAGCGTTGCCAAAAAGTACATCGGGCGGGGCGTGCCCTTTCTTGACCTGATTCAGGAAGGAAACATTGGTCTGATACGCGCCACCAACAAGTTTGAATACCAGCGCGGTCACAAGTTCAGCACCTATGCCACCTGGTGGATTCGTCAGGCCGTCAGTCGCGCTGTCGCAGACCAGGGTCGGACCATACGCGTACCCGTGCACATGGGCGACCAGCTCAACCGAATGCGTCGCATTCAGTTGCAACTGACCCAGGAACTGGGTCGGGATCCTTCCATTGCAGAGCTGGCTTCCGGCATGGAAACCACGCCGGACAAGGTCGAGGACCTGATGGAAATCTCGCGCCGGCCAGTCAGTCTGGAAGCTCCGATCGATGAAGAAGGCGATTCCACTTTTGGTGATTTCGTAGAGGATGTCAACAGTCCGGCGCCTGCTGATGAAGTTGCCTCCCTTTTGCTGCACGAGCAACTGGATGAAGCCCTGGAACGCTTGCCGGATCGCGAAGCGCAAATTCTGCGCCTGCGTTACGGACTCGAAGATGGACGCGTCTACACGCTTGAAGAGGTCGGCCAAACGATCGGCGTTACCCGTGAACGCGTGCGTCAACTGGAGGCTCAGGCTCTCAATCGCCTGCGCCAGTCGTCCGCGCGCGTCAAGTTGCGGGACTATCTTTACGAAGTCTAGGAGCCATCGTCAGGCGGAGAAGGCTTTCCTTCCGACTCTGGAGCTCATGCAATCAGATAGAACGTGCATGGCAAGTCGGAAATCCTGACTTCCCGGTGGACACAATTTTGTGCCAGGATGGCCCCTGAATTCCTGTGTCTGACCAACACCTTTGCCCGTGGGAAGTTGCAACCGTCTGAAGGGTTCGAGTCTTTCATGTGCCATGCCTGACAAGGTCAGTTTGCTCATTCGCGACGGTCACACGCGAGACATCGAATACTGCCTGCAACTGGACCATAGCTATCGCACACAGTTCGCCTGGCAAATGCGCCTGTACAACGATGGTGACCAGTACGAAGTCCGCTTTCATCCGGAACGACTGCCGCGAGATCTGGATTCCGTCTGGCTTCCCAGTGAACATCGCCTGTATATCGCCACGGAACCAGAGAATTGTCTCCTTGTTGCGACAAACAGGGATACAGGGGAGTTATTGGGCTATCTTGCGCTGTACGCGGACCCGGTCCACAGTGTTGCACGCCTCCATGATTTAGTCGTCTCACGGCCATGGCGTCGCAACGGCATTGGTATCCGCATGTTACAAGTCGCACGTCAGTGGGCGCGAGATCATCAACTGATGAGAATGGTGGCCGAGGTACAAACGCGGAATTTCCCGACGGTCCGCTTCCTGCAACGTGCAGGACTGACTTTCTCCGGCTATAGTGACCATTACTTTCCGCAACATGAAATTGCGATGTTTTTCGGAGAAGTGCTGCGTTAGACCATGTCTGACCTGCAGACGCTGTATCAACTTTTCCTGCAGCTGGCCAACGAAACGCTCACTGCTGTCATTGTAATTGTGGCGGCCTCCCTGCTGCTCTATAACCTTAGCAACGAGTTGCATGATCGCGTGACGCGCGTTTCCAGCGTATTGCTGGCCTGCGTTACTGCAGCCTATGTCGCTGATGTCTTTGTTTCCCTGCAGCCGGAACAGCTGGTATATGAGCTGGCGTTGCGACTGCATTGGCTGGGAATTGCCTTTCTGCCAACGGCACTTTACCACCTGTCCGACGCTCTGCTGGCCACGACGGGTCTGCCTTCCCGTGGTCGACGCAAACGCGCGATCCGCTTTCTTTATTTGCTGGGCCTGCTCTTTTTGCTCCTGGCTCTCTTCGGCAACTCGCTCATCCAGCCGGAGGGGTCTGGCCCCCAAACCAGGGTTCGGGCCGGCGTCCTGTTTCCCATTTACATTCTGTACTTCACGGTCGTCACCATCTTCGCGCTCCTGAACGTCACACGAGCCCGCCGTCGCTGTCTGACGCCCAAGTCAAAACAACGTATGGGAATCCTCCTGCTTGCCATGCCAACGCCGGTGCTGTTGGCAAGGGAGGCAGACCCCGCCCTGCTACAATTGCCCCTGATCAATCTCTCCAACGTGATCGTGGTCTTGATGTTGCTGTTTCTGGCCTGGCCTCTCACCTTTTTCGGTTCGCGTCGGCCGGAAAGTCAGATCAAGGTGGGGCTGCTGCGCGCCTTTCTGCGAGGACCGGCCTCGGCGACTTTGGCGCTTGTCATCATCCTCAACATGCGCCCTGCCATTGAGGTGCTTGGTCTTCCGGGCCAGGAATTTATGCCTTTTGCAGTGGTCGCAGCGATCTTGTTCTGGCAATGGTTTATCCATCTCTTCTTGCCGCGAATCGAAAATCTGCTGATCTACTCCGCGGAAGACGAGGATTTCCCGCAGCGGCTGCGAAATCTTGACGAACAGATTTTGACGCGCAAGGACTTCGAATCCCTGCTTGAGGCCAACCTGGCTACCATATGCGACAGCCTGCGAGTGAGCGGCGCCTTCATTTATTCTACAGTCCCGGCCCATCCGGAACTGGTGGCCAGCGTCGGCGTCCGGCATGACCTGTCGGATCCGCCGGAGCAATTGTTCTCAAGGTTGCAGGATTCTTCAACTCGGGCCAATGGACAAGAAAGGGATTGTCTGCAACACGGGAACTACTGTTATTTTCTGCTTTACAGCGAGCGAATGCTCAACAACGCGGCCAGGCCTGTCGGCGTACTTGGAATCCATTCTCGTGATGAAGACCCTGCATTTGGCGCGGATGAGCGCCAGACCCTGGATATATTGAAGGGTCGCATCGCTCGCGCTTTGGATGACATGGCCCTGCAGGACGAAATCTCCGCGGCGCTTGAAGGGCTGCTCCCTCAATAGACAATGTCAAGACAATCACATTCCAGTTTCCTGCACTTCGCCTCTCGACCACCAGTTGGGAACGAAGAACCGGTCAACCAGGAACGTTTCAATGAACTGGTGCGGGCAGCGCTTCGCCATTATTGGGGTGGCCCGGGCTTGACGCACAGCAACCTGCTGTCGCTTCACGTCGTGCAAATGGCCATGAGAGAAGAGCATGGAAACGCCAATGCCCTGCGCACGGTATTGCGCCAGGGGATCGAACATCTGCGGCCGGAGGGCAAACAGGCAATGACGAGCCCGGAATCGACCCTCTACCACATTCTTGATCAACGCTTTCTGGAACGCCGCCGCGTGCGGGAAGTGGCGGCGCGACTGGCACTCAGTGAGGCGGACCTGTATCGCAAACAGCGCATTGCCATTGAAGAGGTCGCGACAGCGCTTTTGGCCATGGAACAGCAATCCCGGGAACCATGAAGGAATCAGCATTTGCCGCCAACAGCGTTGAATCACTTGCTATTGCCTCTTTTTGCGTAGCAAGTGCAAGACTTGTAACCACAGTGGAGCGATTGTCGTGAGCCGGCCACAAGGGGAACCGGATACTTCGCAGCCAGAAGATCCCGACCGCGAATTGAATGACGGGATTGATGATCGTCAAGACTCCGACGCCATTGGTATGTTTCTCGTCACCCTTCCGCCATGGGGTGGGGAGATTTTGGCTGTAGTGCTGCTCGTCTTTGGCACCATTTCTCTCCTTTCACTGTTCAACGTGTCGCCGGATGCGACTGTAGCCCGCGCCTGGGCCAATGCGCTCGGCAGTGTTTTTGGTTATGGCAGCCTGCTTGTGGCGACGGGAATCGTTGCCCTGGGACTGGTGCTCCTGGTGCCGCGTCTGGGGATAACTCCTAATCTGCCTCCCCGCCGAATCCTTGCCATGCAAATCGCCTTTCTGGCCTTGCTCGCCATGCTTCACGTGACCAGCAGTGGCAGTGAATGGCGCGCAATTGCCAGGGCCGGACAGGGCGGTGGCATTGTTGGTTGGGTCCTGAGTGTGATAATTGCCGGACTCTTTGGTTCAGCCTTCGCCTTTTTCTTTTACCTTGCCATTTTTGCGGCCTGCCTTGCTGCATTGCTTGGCCAGGATCTCTCCTGGTTCGTGCGAACATTGCATCGATTCGGTTCCCTTTTTCGCAAAGGCGGGCAAAATCTTGCCACGCGCTCTGGAAGGCAACCCACAAGGAACGCAACTTCAGCGGCACGACGTCGCCCGGCATTGTCTGGTGAACGGCAAAAACTAAACATCGAACGAATTCGCCCCAATCCAGCTCACCTGCCGCCATCTCGCCGGGCAGCCCACTCCCCCACTTCCGAAACGGTGGACACTTCTCCCCCGGCACAGGCGAGGACAGCAACACATATCCGGCCGCGCCCGGGAGTTTTGCCTCTGCCACAGGACGCGCCCGCCCGCCGTAAAGGACGCCGGCGCAGAGAGATGCGACTCGTAGAGCGGCCGGACGGGAGAATGCGGCGTCTCTTTGCCTTTGATCATGAACCGGAAGCACGTGTACATGTCGCTCGCGGGCAGAATCTGCCTCCGCTGGAACTGCTGGCAGACCTGCAACTGGCAGCGCCGGATGCCGAAGAGATCAACCGCAACATTGTGCTGCTCGAAAACACGCTTTTGGAATTTGACATCGACATTGAAGTCGTGGACGTACAGGTTGGTCCAACCATCACACGTTACGCCATTCAACCCTACCGTGAAAACCCCGATGACAGGGAAGGCGCAGTGTTCAGTCGAACACGAGTTCGGCGCATTGTTTCGCTGACCAACGACCTTGCCCTGGCGCTCGCAGCCCGGCGACTGCGGCTGGAGACTCCCGTGCCAGGCTAGAATTACCTGGGGCTTGAGGTTCCCAATCTGCATCCCGCTGTCGTGGCTTTGCGGCCGGTGCTGGAAAGTGAGACCTGCAACGACCAAAAGGCCCGCAGCGGCTCGCCTCTGTTCGTCCCCCTGGGTCGCGACGTGGCCGGCTTGCCGGTTGCAGCGGACATCGGTCAAATGCCGCATCTGTTGATTGCAGGCGCCACCGGAACGGGCAAGTCCGTGGCGATTGCATCCATTGTCACGTCCTTGCTGCTCCAAAACACGCCGGAAAACCTGCGCCTGGTCATGCTGGACCCCAAACTGGTCGAACTCAGTCGTTTCAATGGCATTCCTCATCTGGTTGGGCCGGTTGAGACAAGGCCGGAGCGGATCATAGAAGTGTTGCGCTGGTGCACCCGCGAAATGGACCGGCGCTACAGGTTGCTGGAATCTGCCAACGCACGAAATATTGAGGCCTACAACGCGCGACCGGCGCAGCGTCAGGATGGAACCCACCTGCCCTGGATGGTGATTTTCGTCGATGAAATCGGGGACCTGATGCAGGCACACCCGGAGGAAACCGAACGCGCACTCACGCGCCTTGCGCAGATGGCGCGGGCCGTTGGCATGCACCTGATTGTCGCGACCCAGAGACCCGGCGTCGACGTGCTTACCGGCCTTATCAAGGCCAATTTCCCGACGCGCATGGCATTTGCAGTGGCTTCTGGCGTGGATTCGCGCGTCATCCTGGATTCGGTGGGGGCGGAAACCCTGTTGGGCAAAGGAGACATGCTGTAGCTGGCGACGGATGCGTCCGGTCCGCAACGCATTCAGGGTTGTATTGTCTCCGAAGAGGAAGTGCGCGCAGTTGTGGATTTCTGGCGGCGCAGAGCACTGATTAACCCCAGTCAGGACAGGGCAATTCAGTCGGAACCGCCCTGGGAGCAGGCCATGCGCCGGCGTCAACTGCTCTCCGAGACCGACCCGATGCTCGAACAGGCCGTAGCGGCTTTGCTGATGGAAGGCGAAGCCTCGGCGTCGCTCCTGCAACGTCGACTGGGACTCGGTTATCCGCGTGCCGCGCGCATTATCGACCTGCTGTTCGAATTACAGATCATTGGCCCGCCGGAAGCTGGCGGCAAGGGCCGACGCGTCCTCATTGGTCCGGGCCAGGACCCTCTCGGTGAAGCCATTCAGCGCCGCGACAAGGACTGAGGCACCGGCGTCGCTTCACAACAGCGGCTCAATCGTCTCCGGCGTGTCATTTGCGGGTCGATTGACAACGTTTGAGACCGGCCAGGCCTGCATGATTTCTGCCGCACAGGGGCGCAGCAACCCTTGATGCTCGTCCCGACTGGCGGGATTCAGCCAGGAGTCGTAATCGTCCTGCTGCAGAATGACCGGCATACGAAGATGAATGTCGGCCATAAAGCGATTTGCCACGGTCGTGAGAATGGTCGCGCTGTGCACGGCTTTTCCTTCCGGGTTACGCCACACTACCCACAACCCGGCAAATGCAAACAAAGGGCTTTCTCGCAAACTAAAGTACACAGGTTGCTTTTCCTTGCCACGACGGCGCCACTCGAAAAAGCCACTGGCCGGGATGAG
>JAGWBD010000134.1:3926-10864 GCA_021296065.1 Anaerolineae bacterium | reverse complement strand
CGGGCGCGGAATCCGCGAAGTCTGCCCGGAAGAAACATCCCGCTACACCTTGCTGGTTCTGTACAGTAACGGTGAACAGGAGCCATTCATCGTCGTTGTTGAAGTTCGGCCTGCCTGAACGCTGTAGTTTCCTTTGGCTGCAGAAAAAGATCCTCCGTTTTACAGGGCAACCTTCATGACCCACTTTCGCAAATTGCTTCCCCTGTTTGCCCTGTTGATCAGCGCATGCCAGGCGTTGGTGGCGCCCACGCCCAGCGCAACCCCGACGGCCACGGTAATGCCTTCCCCCACCTCGCTGCCGACGCTTACATTCACCCCCCTTCCCACAGTGACGCCTGCGTCGACACCGACCGCAACGATCACAGCCACAGTCACCCCCACTGCGACTGCGACCCAAACGGCGACAATCACAAAGACTCCAACGATCACACCGGTGCCCGGGCCCCGTTTCGTCTACGACAACTGGCAGATCGTCGACGTTCCCCCTTCACTGCGCGACGGTCTGGACTCGCCGATGGTGGTATTCATCAATCGGAACAACCGTCTTCCAGACTACGACATTCGAACACCACGCCCCAATACCAACAGTCAAACGCTCTATTTCGCGGCGCCCCTGACCGGCGGGCTGCGCCTGCCGGTGATTCAAATGAATGCGGACACAGTTTCCGGGGTCGCTGTTGCCCCGCCAGGTAACGGGGTTTCCTGGTTTGTCAGCGAACCCCTGGCCAACGCCGGCATCTACCTGCTTGATACGGAGACCGGCATAAGCAGTCGCGTTCTGGCGATCGATTCCCTGTTGCAGCGAGACGTTGCGAGTGAAGCACAGTGGTCGCCGGACGGCTCCCAGTTGACGATCGCCGTCGAAAACGCCTGGGCCATCGACATATACAGCATCGATCGGGCCTCCGGCGCCTTCACCAATTTGACCCGCAGCCACAACCGCGATTTCTGGCCCTCCTGGTCTCCCGATGGCAGGTCGCTGCTCTTCGTTTCCGACCGGGCCCGCTGCCCTGGCGGCTGGCAGCCAGGAGCGCCGGATGGTTGTGACCAGTTGCGCGATGGAAGCGCCTTTGGTGGCAATCCCTGGCTGCTTGATCCCGATAGTGGCGAACGGCGGCAGATTTCGGATCGCTGGATAAGCGAAGCGCCAGTCTGGGTAAATGAGAGGCTCGTCAGCATTGCCGAAGGGGACCTGCAGCGCAGCATTTATTTGATTGACCTGGAAAGCGGACTTGAACAACGGGTGCACCCTCTGGACGCAGTTTCCAGCCAGGGCAGCCTGATGGAAATCTGGTCTCCGAATGGCAGCCGCGTCGTGCTGCAGGACACGTCGCAAACCGCCAGCGTGACCACGCTGCTGGATGCACAGGGGCAACGCATTGGCGGGTTGCCACGCCTTGCCTTTCCGCGTTTTGGCATGGCGGCCGCCTGGTCACCTGACGGCCAACGCGTGGCCCTCGGCGGCAACAACGGCTTTTGCCCCTATGGCGTGCGCGTTCTTGACGAGCGCTTTTTCGTCGTTGCCAGTGGCAGCACACCGCCCGGCATGTGTGACCCGGTCTATTCGAGTGACGGGCGCCTGGCTTTCACCGGCATCAACCCCGGCATCGATGGGCGCATTGACGTTTACGTCGCCAACAGAAACGGATTCGGTGTGCGCAATCTCACTGGCGATTTGCGCGGACAAATCGAATTGCTTGGATGGGCAGGCGGCTGAATTCTGCCAGGGCGTTGAAGACAGTTGCATCAGGAAGTATCTTTGCGCTACACGACGCACAGGATCGGAAATGCAAATGAGGCAACTAAAGGATCGCGTGGCCATCGTGACCGGCGCCAGCCGCGGAATCGGTCGCGGCATTGCGCTTGAACTGGCCCACCGTGGTGCAACTGTGATTGTCAACTACGTTGAGAATGCAGATGCCGCCAGTGAAGTCGTCTCACTTGTCGGTGAAACGGGTGGACGGGCCAACGCCATCCAGGCCGACGTCAGCGAGGAAAGCGGCGCGGCCTCACTGGTCAAGGCGACGGTAAGCGAATTCGGTCGTCTTGACATTCTCGTCAACAATGCAGGCATCACCCGCGACAACGTCATCATGCTGATGAAGCCGCAGGACTTTGACGACGTGCTGCAAACCAACCTCCGTAGCGCCTGGCTTTGTTCGCGCGCGGCGGTGCGCAACATGATGCGCAAACGCTACGGACGAATAGTCAACGTCACCAGCATCAGCGGCCTCATGGGCCAGGGCGGCCAGACCAACTACAGCGCCAGCAAGGCCGGCCTGGTCGGCCTTACCAAGGCGTTGGCAAAGGAAGTTGGCCCGCGCAACATCACGGTCAACGCCGTGGCGCCTGGTTTCATCATCACCGATCTGACCCGCGAACTGGAAGATTTGACGGACATGGCGCGGGATTTCGCCGCCCTGCGCCGCCTGGCCACGGTCGAGGACGTCGCCCGCGCAGTTGCCTTTCTCGTATCGGACGATGCAGCGCTGATCACCGGACAGGTCCTGGCGGTGGATGGCGGCACGGCAATCTGACACAGGGGAAAATCGATGAGTACGATTTTTGCAAAAATCATTGCCCGGGAAGTCCCGTCCGACATGCGACGACCAGGTGACGGCCTTTCGTGACATCAGACCAGTGGCGCCCACGCACATCCTGATCGTGCCAAATCGCGAAATCCCGACAGCCAACGACATCTCGGCGGATGACGAACAACTATTGGGTCATATGCTGGTCGTCGCCCGGCAACTGGCAGCGCAGGAAGGGATAGACGCGGACGGTTACCGATTGATCATCAACTGCAACGAGCATGGCGGGCAGGAAGTCTACCACCTGCATTTGCACCTGCTCGGCGGAAGACCCCTTGGGCCGATGCTTGCGCGCAGGACCTGACTGCCGGCTCAGCCGGAGGTCAGGGCTGTAGCGATGGCGGCCTCGATCTCGGGGAGTGTGGCGTTCACCATCACGCCATCAACCAGCACGGAAGGTGTTCCGCGGAATCCTTCGGTGCGGCTGACCAGGGTATTGGCGGCTGTAATGATTTCATCGGGGCGTCCGCTTGCCATACAATTGTCCCAGGCTGCCCGGTCGATGCCCAGATTGTCGACGCCACTGGCCAGCCGATTGCTGGCGTAGGCCTGATTGGCGAAGGTCAGTTGCCACTCGAAAAGGGCGCTGTGGTACTCCCAGAATCTGTCCTGCTCACCGGCGCAAAGGGCTGCCCGGTTGGCGCCCTCACCGTTGGGAATGCCGCCCGTGCCGAAGATCGGGACGTAAACGAATGAAATATCGCCGGCCTTCACGCGGTTGATGAGTGACGGGGTGATCGTGCGATAAAAGTTGCCGCATGAAGGAGAATGGAAGCTGGAAATCTCGCTGACCTGCACAGGCGCGGCCGGGTCTCCCAGCAAGGGGAAGCCCTCATCCGTCTCCGAATGCGGGATGCCTTCGTAGCTGGCAAATACCGCATCGCTGACCGGCGCTTCGGCGGGCTGGCTGGTGATGACGTACGCAAGGACCGCGACGGCAGCGATGACCACCACTGCAGCCAGCAGCAGTATTTGTCGTTGACGCCGTGATTGCTGTTCCCGTGCCCGACGACGCTCACGTGTCCGCATGCGGTTGCTGCTCATGGTTAGCCCTCGCCATCCCGGTTTCTGCCGTCGCAGTGTAACCGATTTTCGCCGTGCAGGGAACGCAAGTCCAGTCAGAGGCGCTGCCGACGCTGTGCTGTTTCTGCTAAACTCTGGCTTGCAAACGATTTCTCTGTACGCGGAGGAACGATGAACAAGCCACTCGACAGCTTTGGCGCCCGCAGTCAATTCGAAACTGGCAGCGGAGAGGCAACCATTTTCCGGCTCGACGCTTTGGGCAGGCAAGGTATTGGCCAGGTCGACCGTTTGCCCTTCAGTATCCGTGTGTTGCTCGAAAACGCCCTGCGCAATCTGGACAACTTTCAGGTGGATGAGCAGGCCGTCATCAATCTGGCCGGCTGGGATGCTGCTGCATACGACCCTGTTGAAATTCCTTTCAAACCCGCCCGCGTCATCCTGCAGGACTTCACCGGCGTGCCTTCTGTCGTCGACCTGGCCGCCTTGCGCAGCGCCATGCAACGGTTGGGCGGCGATCCGGCCAAAATCAATCCCGTCGTGCCCGTTGACCTGGTGATCGACCATTCCGTGCAGGTGGATGTCTTCGCCCGGCCCGATGCCCTGCCCCGCAACGCCGAAATGGAATTCCTGCGCAACCGCGAGCGCTATGAGTTTCTGCACTGGGGCCAGAAGGCCTTCGACAATTTCCGCGTGGTGCCGCCAGCCACGGGCATCGTGCACCAGGTGAATCTGGAATTCCTGGCGAATGTCGTGCAGCTTTACCAGGGGCCGGACGGCGAGCCGGTTGCCCTGCCTGATACCCTGGTTGGCACTGACAGCCACACGACCATGATCAACGGCCTTGGCGTCGTCGGTTGGGGCGTGGGTGGCATCGAGGCCGAGGCCGCCATGCTGGGCCAGCCCGTCTACATGCTCATGCCCGAAGTCGTCGGTTTCCGCCTGACCGGCAGTCTGCCCGAAGGCGCCACCGCCACCGACCTGGTGCTGATCGTTACCCAGATGTTGCGAGAGAAGGGCGTGGTCAGCAAGTTCGTTGAATTCTATGGCAGTGGCCTCGACAGCATGACCCTGCCCGACCGCGCCACCCTCGCAACCATCGCGCCCGAATATGGCGCGACCATCCGCTTTTTCCCGGTCGACGACGAGACTCTCAGCTATCTGCGGCGCACCGGCCGCGAAGAGAGTCAGATAGAACTGGTGGAACGCTACTGCAAGCTGCAGGGTTTGTTCCGCACTGCCGACACACCCGACCCGGACTTCAACGATACGCTGGAACTGGACCTGGACAGCGTTCAGCCAAGCCTGGCCGGACCATTGCGGCCGCAGGACCGCATTCTGCTGCAGCACATGCAGCCGGCCTTTCGCAATGCCCTGCGCGCGCCGGTCGGGCCCCAGGGCTTCGAACTCTCCGACTCCCAACTGACCAGCACTGCGAACTACCGACACAACGGGCACAGCACCACAATGCAACACGGCGCCGTCGTCATCGCCGCCATCACCAGCTGCACCAACACCAGCAATCCCTCGGTCATGGTTGCAGCCGGCCTGCTGGCCAAAAACGCCGTGGAAAAAGGGCTGCGCCGCAAGCCCTGGGTCAAGACCAGCCTTGCGCCCGGCTCACGCGTGGTCACCGCCTACCTGGACGAGGCGGGACTGACCACCAGTCTGGAAGAGTTGGGATTCCACACCGTTGGCTATGGCTGCACTACCTGCATTGGCAACAGCGGTCCCTTGCCGGAGGAGGTTTCCGACGCCGTTCGCGAGGCGGACCTGGTCGCCGCGGCTGTGTTGAGCGGCAACCGCAACTTTGGCGGTCGTATCAGCCCCGACGTCCGCGCCAACTACCTCGCCTCCCCGCCCCTGGTGGTCGCCTACGCCCTCGCGGGCACGGTCGACGCGGACCTGCAGGGGGAGCCATTGGGCCAGGACGGTGAGGGTCGCGACGTCTACCTGCGCGACATTTGGCCCACGCAGGAACAGATCCTCGACACCATCCAGAACAGCCTGACACCCGCCCTTTTCAGGCAGCAATACGGCAATGTCTACGACGGCAACGCCATGTGGAACGAGATTCCCAGCCCGGACGAGGCCGTCTACCGCTGGGACCCGGACAGCACCTACATACAGGAGCCGCCCTTCTTCCTGGACCTGGCGCCCGAGCCGCAACCCTTGCAGTCCATTCACGACGCACGGGTGCTGGTCATGGCCGGCGACTCAATGACGACCGACCACATCTCGCCGGCGGGCGCCATCGCCGTCAACGGGCCGGCCGGGACCTGGCTGCAGGATCACGACGTAAGTCCGCCCTACTTCAACAGCTTCGGTTCGCGCCGCGGCAACCACGAGGTGATGATGCGCGGCACGTTCGCCAACGTGCGCTTGCGCAACCAGTTGCTGCCGGGGACGGAAGGCGGCGTCACGACGCATTTCCCGAGCGGAGAAACCCTGCCAATCTACGATGCCGCCCTGCGCTACATCGCCGCGGGCACACCACTGGTGGTGCTGGCCGGCGTGGACTACGGCATGGGATCCAGCCGCGACTGGGCGGCCAAGGGTACGCAACTGCTGGGCGCGCGCGCCGTCATCGCCGAGAGCATCGAGCGCATCCATCGCAGCAATCTGGTGATGATGGGCGTGCTGCCGCTGACCTTCCTGCCAGGCGAGAACGTGAAGTCACTGGGACTTAGCGGCGCGGAACACTTTGACATTCCGGTCCCCGAAGACATTCAGCCCGGCAAGCGCCTGACGGTTAGCGCGACCGATGAGGAAGGAAAGTCCACCCGCTTCGAGGTTGACGTGCGGCTGGACACGCCGGTCGAGGTGGACTACTACCGCAACGGCGGCATTCTGCAAACTGTGTTGAGGAACTTCCTGAGCGACTGAACCTCAGTCCTCAACCAGCGTCAACACCTGCGGGCTGCCGCTACTGCGGGCGATGACGCCGCGCGCGACCAGGTCCAGCTTGACGGTCTCCGCGTACCAGGTGACCGAGCCCTTGAAGTCCGTCAGGCGTTCGGCGATAGCGGCCATCAACTCTGTGTGAGTCAACTCGCCGCCAGCCGCGCGCAGCGAATCCAGCATGGCCTCGCGCACCGGATCGTACTTCGAGCGCAGGATGTTTACGCCCTTCTTCCCCTCCGGGTGCAGGGTCAGAATGCGTTCGTCAGTCATCGCTCATGGTCAGTGTGTCAGCGGTGATGATTAGCGTATTGCCTTCTGAGTCCTGGATCGACTTCCAGGTGCCCCAGGGTTCGGCCACCGGCGCCCGCTGGATGGTGACGCGCTTGCTGCGCATATCTTCCGCCAGATTTTCCAGTTCACTCG
>JAGWBD010000134.1:0-3857 GCA_021296065.1 Anaerolineae bacterium | reverse complement strand
ACGGGCTCGCCCCCGGCCGGCGCCACCTCGATCCATTTCAGATCTGAACCAGGGAAGAGCGGTGCTTCAAGACGCAACTCCATGCCCAGTTTTTCGGTGTAAAAGGCTTTTGCCCTCTGCTGGTCAGCAACGAAGACAGACGCGGTGCCCACTCGTTTTAGCATGTTGACCTCCCTGTCCTGTGGGGCAAAAAGTGTACCTTTACTCAAGGCGCATGGGTAGACTGTTTGCGCGCCGGACATGTGTGACAGGGATTTGATGAACAGCAACCAAAGAACGGGCACCAGGCCGCAGGTCACCGTCTATACCGACGGCGGCGCCACACCCAACCCTGGCGGACCCGGCGGCTGGGCCGCCCTGCTCATCCACGGCGCCCACCAGCGCGAACTCAGCGGCGCGGAACCGGCCACGACCAACAATCCCATGGAGTTGATGGCCGCCATCATGGCGCTGGAAGCGCTGCGCGAACCCTGTGAGGTCACGCTCTGCACCGACAGTCAGTACCTGAAGAACGGGATCACCGAGTGGTTGCCCGGCTGGATCAGCAGGGGCTGGAAAACAACTGCACGCAAGCCGGTAAAGAATCAGGACCTTTGGCAGCGCCTCGATGCAGCCTGCCAGCGGCACGAGATCCACTGGCGCTGGGTGCGCGGGCATGCCGGTGACCCGGCCAACAGCCGCGTCGACCGCCTGGCCAGCGTCGCCCGCAAGACACTGACATAGAAGACGCCCACTGCTATACTTCATCCGCCATCTACCCATTCGACGGAGCGACCATGTCTGCACCAGGATATGCCAGGCGCGTTGCCGGCTTCGGCACGACCATTTTCGCCGAAATAAACAACCTGTCGCTCCAGCACGGCGCGGTCAATCTTGGCCAGGGCAGACCCGATTTTGACGGGCCGCAGGAAGTCGTTGAGGCAGCGATAAATGCCTTACGCTCGGGCAATTGCAACCAGTACGCGCCAGGACGCGGAATCCCGCAGCTCATGGAGGGCATCGCCCAACATGCGGCAGTCTTCTACGACCTTGAGGTTGATCCCGAAAACGGTGTGCTGGTCACGCCTGGCGCCACCGAGGCGATCTTTTGCTCAATCATGGGACTGATCGACCCGGGCGACGAGGTAATCGTCATCGAGCCCTTCTACGACAGTTACGTGCCAGGTATTGAGATGGCCGGCGCGACGCCCATCTATGTCTCACTGCATCCGCCCGACTGGGTCTTCGAACCGGACGAATTGCGCGCCGCCTTCAGCGACCGCACGAGGGCGATCATGAACAACACGCCCAAGAATCCGACCGGCCGCGTCTTCACCCGCGCGGAACTGCAGCTTATCGCCGACCTTTGCCTGAAGCATGACGTAATCGTCATTGCCGCCGAGGTCTACGAGCCCCTGCTTTTCGACAATGCGCGCCACGTCCCGATCGCTTCCCTGCCCGGCATGTTTGAACGCACCGTGACCGTCGGTAGCGCGGGCAAGACCTTCGGCATGACCGGCTGGAAGATCGGCTGGGTCTACGGCCCGCCCGACCTGATCACCGGCGCCTGGCGCTCGATCCAGTTCACGTCATTCGCCACCAACCACCCGGCCCAGGTCGGAGTCGCGCATGGCTTTGCCATGGGCAGCAGCTACTACGAGGAATACCAGGCGCTGTACCACGGCAAACGGGCCCTGATGATGGACGTGCTGGCCGGCGCCGGCATGAAGTCCATTCTGCCCCAGGGCACCTACTTCGTGATGGCCGATTTTTCGGACCTGTTTGACGGCGATGACGTGGCTTTTACGCAACACATGATCACCGAGATCGGCGTCAGTTGCATCCCGCCCTCGGTCTTCTTCACGCCGGAGCACCGCCACATCACGAAGGACCACGTGCGTTTCACCTTCTGCAAGAACGACGACACCCTGCTCCAGGCCGCTGAACGCATGCGCAAGCTGCGGGGATGACGTTGTCCCGCATCACTTACTCTGGCAATCTCTGCATGGTTAACTGCCGCAAAGACGGCGATTCGACCTGATGAAGGAGCCTTCCCGCCTGGTCTCACTGATGGAAATCGAGGCGGCGCGGCCGCTGCTGGAGAGCCACCTGCGGCGCACGCCCCTAGTTACGTCGCAGCAACTTGGCGACATGTGCGGCGTACGGCTTCGCTTCAAGGCCGAGTTGCTGCAGAAGACCGGCTCCTTCAAACCGCGCGGCATGTTGAACAGCCTGCATCACCTGGATGACGCGGTCAAGCAACGTGGCGTGGTCACCTTGTCCGCCGGCAATGCCGCCCAGGCGCTGGCTTTCGCCGCGGCAAATCTCGACATCGCGGCCACCGTCGTCATGCCGCAGGGGGCCTCGCGCAGCAAGGCAGCGGCCACGGAGGGCTACGGCGCGCGCGTTCTGCTGCACGGCGGCATGCACGATCTGCTGCCGAAGGTGCAGCAACTGCAACGCGATGAGGGCCTGACCTTCGTTCACCCCTTCGACGACCTGCAACTCATTGCCGGCCACGGGACGTTGGGACTCGAACTGCTGGAGCACGGTCCGGCGCCGGACCTGGTCATTGTGCCCGTGGGCGGTGGCGGACTGCTTTCAGGCGTCGCGGCTGCGCTAAAACAAAAGAGGCTCGCCACGCGGGTCGTCGGTGTTGAGCCCGAAGGCGCGGCGGCCATGACCCGCAGCCTGGAGACCGGCAAACCCGAGCGCATCGAAGAGGTGCAGACTCTCGCCGACGGCCTGGCCGCGCCCTTCGCCGGGGAACATACCCTGCGCCACGTCCAGAGGTTTGTGGACGAGGTCGTGCTGGTCAGTGACGAAGAAATTGCGGCAGCGCTGCGCCTGATTCTGGAACGTTGCAAGCTGCTGGCCGAACCGGCGGCGGCGGCCAGCTTTGCCGCCCTGCTGCATGGCAAACTGCAGGTGACGCCGGGCTCGGAGGTGGTCTGCGTGCTCTCCGGCGGCAATGTCGACCGTTCGCTGTTAATGACTCTGTTGTGAGCAACCAGATTTATCTTGGCGACAATCTCGACGTATTGCCGACCTTGCCGGCGCGCCACTACCGCCTCATTTACATCGACCCGCCTTTCAACACCGGCCGTCGGCAACGGCGCAAAAGGCTGCGCACGGTCCGGGATGACGCGGGCGATCGCAAGGGCTTTCAGGGCAAGCGCTTTCGCAGCGAACTGCTCGGCGAACGCGCTTTCGACGACAGTTTCGCGGACTACGAGGCCTTCCTGCGGCCCCGCCTGGGACAGGCGCAACGGGTGTTGACGGACGACGGCAGCCTCTTTTTCCACATCGACTATCGCGAAGTGCACTATTGCAAGCTACTGCTCGACAGCATATTTGGCCGCCAGGGCTTCATGAACGAAATCATCTGGGCCTACGACTATGGTGGTCGAAGCAAGTCGCGCTGGCCGGCCAAGCACGACAACATCCTGTGGTACGTCATGGACCCGGACCATTACGTCTTCAACTATGACGCCATCGACCGCATTCCCTACATGGCGCCGGGTCTGGTGACGCCGGAAAAGGCTGCCCGCGGCAAAACGCCCACCGACGTATGGTGGCTAACCATCGTCAGCCCCACCGGCAAGGAAAAGACCGGTTATCCAACGCAAAAACCGCTGAAGCTTCTGGAACGCATCATCGCCGTGCATAGCGACGAAGGCGACGAAGTGCTGGACTTTTTCGCCGGCTCCGGCACGACCGGGGCGGCAGCCGAAAAACTGGGACGCAACTTCACCCTCGTTGACAACAGTCCCGACGCCATTCAGGTGATGCAACAACGCCTAAACTGCAGTTCCCTTGAAGTCGCCCACATTGGAACGAATCCCTGACGGATCCAGAAATCCGGTTCCGGACTGGCA
>JAGWBD010000133.1:1416-5771 GCA_021296065.1 Anaerolineae bacterium | reverse complement strand
CCGGATAGTAACGACGCAGAATCTCGACCGTGCCCTGCATCTTGTAGACAACGCTGTGAGAGGAAAACGAAGGAAAATGGATGTCCAGTTCGCTTTCCAGACGGGTCTTCAGACCAAAAAGCGTTGCTTCCAGATCGTTTCTGGCGACAGTGCCATTGATGCCTGCAATTTGCCAGAAAATCGGCGCGCTTTTCTCGGCATTACGCCCCAAAACATTGGGGTCAACCTGGCCGGGCATGTCAAGCAGGGTTTCCAACCCGGCAGCGGTGATTTCCATAATGTTTTGATCAACGAGTTGCTCGGCCTGGCTCAGCGTGGTGGCAGGAATAAACACGTGCGCCACCCAAAAACGGGAACTGGAGGCGAGAGACGAGCGCAGACCAACCTTGGCCAACTTGCGGGTCCAGAGTTGACGGGGGATATCCGTGAGAATCCCGACTCCGTCTCCTTCACCGTCGATGTAACCGGTGCGATGACCCATTCGCGCCAGGGCTTCAATCGTGCGTTTCACGTTCCCGTGCGTGGCTTCTGCACCTTTGCGGACGGCGCAGATCAAGGCGCAGGCATCGCGCTCGTACCGGTCGACGGGATGCAGACTACGGGTCGAGGTCACCTCGGATTGCCATTTACTCTTCATGGTTGGCGTCACCTGACTGCCATGGGGAGCATGGCTTACCAATGTTAATTCGGCCAACATTCCCTGCCCGTTGAGGCAGGTTCAACTGCGCGACTGAATTGTACCACGCAGCGGGCAGCGAGCCCAGTTTAGCGCAAGTTTACAAAAGTGCAAATTTTCACAGAAAAGTTGGCCAGCGGTCCATTCATGAGAGCGAAAGAAGGCGACGAATAGTCAAGGCGAAGTGCAGCGCCAGCCTTGTCTCCGGTCGCTTCATGTCGATGCCGGCGATTTCCTGAATGCGATTCATGCGGTAGAGCAAGGTATTGCGGTGGACAATGAGCGTCTCGGCAGTCTGGCTCAGATTGCGGTTGCAATGGAAAAAGGCTTCCAGGGTCTTGACGAGGTCGGCATGTTGGCGGTGATCGTAATCCCTGAGGGGGCCCAGATTGCGATCACAAAACTCAACCAGCCGATCCCTGTCTGACAGACTAAGGATCAACTGGAAGACGCCAAGGTCGCCGATATAGAGGGGAATGTCTGTTTGCAGGCGCTGGGCCAGTTCCAGCGCCTGACGCGCGTCACGGTAACTGTTGCGCCAGGAGCTGACTTCACGCACCATCTGACCCAGACCTGCGGCGATGCGGCTGCCACCGTACTGCCGACGCGCCTGGTCCCGGCAGCTCTGGGCCAACGCAAGTCCGGAATCCACGGGATTTTTGCCATCTGGCGCAAAAAAGACCAGCACTTCCTGTTCTCTTTCCCGATGCCAGACAAGGGCCTTGATTCGATTGCGCGAGACGACCCACCTGACCAGGGTTTCGAGACGTCTTGGCGACGGCGTCTGCTCCCCCAGCCAGTTGAGAGCCAGCGCAGTATGCGGGACACTCATGTCATGGTTGAAGCGTACGCCCTGTCCTATGGCCTCCTGCTGGCTGACATCACCGGAAAGCAATCGATCCAGAAAAGTGCCACGCAGGCGTTTCTCGGTATCACTGACGGCCTTGGCCTTGGCCATTTCCAGTGCACAGGCGGCGGCGCCGTGTTCCGTTACCAGGGCGTCGATGTCATCAAGCTCCGTGTCCGGACCGATAACAGAGAGATAACCGCGACCGATTTCGCCTGCAATGACCGGAGAAATCAATCTGGCCAGCCCAGGCCTGGGAATGGCCTGCATCAGAACGGCCGGATCCATATCTGCGATTCGATAGCGATCCTGAAACTCGGTTGGAACATTGTCCTGGCGGGCAAGAAATTGCTCGATTTCCTCCCAGGCATCGTGTAACTGTGGCTGCACCGTGCTGTTGAGCACGCCTAGATTCTTGTCCTGCAATATCACCGTCTTGTCCGTAAGCTGTGCCATGGCGTAGATCATTTTCTGGAGGCCGCCATTGCTGGAGGAAATGCCCGCCAGTTGTCGATAGACCTGCGCGCCACGTTGCTCCAGCTGCCCCTTGTGGTCAATCAGCAAGCGCACAATTGCCTGTTCGACCATTCGCACACTGCTGTTTTCGGGGAGGACCAGCAAGGGGATACGGCGGTTGTTTGCCTCGGCCATAGCCGCCGGCGAGGGAGGGTCGCAAAACACGATGGCAGACGCCTGAATGCTGGCCGCGTGCCTGAGGGCCTCAATCTCGCTGGTCGCGACATTGTGATTTCGGGGTTGGCTGGCAACCAGCAGCATTTCTCCCGGGTAGGGCAACCTTGTGGCAGTCGTGTACTCGGGATAAATGACGCTGACCCAGGTCACTGCCCGGCCCATGAGTGCATTGCCTGCCACGACGTGCGTGCCCAAAGGCAACGCCTGCTTGCGCACGTCTTCCAGGCTGGTTCTTTCGATTTGCCTGACCATCGAGATTCTGAATCTCCAACGAATGAAGTGCTATCGGTCAAACAAGTGCAGTAAGTATACTGTTTGCCAGGCAAAGTGCACAGGGAGACAGACGTTTTACGGGGGATGCTTGCCAGACTGGTGTCTGCTTGATGGTGGTATGCTTGTCCTTCCAATCTTGCCTGTTTGCTTCATTTATACGCCCGCACAAGGGGCAGGGACATGAAAAAGCGCATTGGCATCCTGACCGGCGGCGGAGATGCGCCCGGTCTGAACGCAGTTATCCGCGCCGTCGTGCTGACCGCCACCCGTTGCTACGACTGGGATGTGTTGGGGATCCGCAACGGATTCGATGGCCTGTATGCGGGGGCTCGCGCGATTCCGCTCAAGGCCGACGATGTCAGCGGATTGCTGGCGCAAGGCGGCACCATTCTGGGCGCCGCGAACCGCGGCAGCCCCTTTGCACAGCGGGTGCGTCAGCCGGACGGCAGCGAAATGGTGGTCGATGTATCGCACGAGGCGATCGCACAGATTGCCAAACGTGAGTTACATGCCCTGATCGTCGCCGGCGGAGACGGTACCATGGCAATCGCGCACCGGCTTGCCTGTCTGGGCGCGCCCATCGTCGGTGTTCCCAAAACGATTGATAACGACATCAGCGACACTGACGTGACCTTCGGCTTCAACACGGCTATCCAGACCGCAACCGAAGCCCTCGACAAATTGCGCACCACTGCAGAAAGCCACCACCGCATCATGGTGCTGGAACTGATGGGGCGTCACGCGGGCTGGATCGCACTCAAGGCAGGCGTGGCTGGCGGGGCTGATGCCATTCTCATCCCTGAGATTCCATTTCGCATCGATACCGTGAGCAAAAAAATTCGCCAGCTGCAGGCTGAAGGACGGCGTTTCAGTCTGGTCGTGGGTGCGGAAGGCGCGGCGCCGGTCGGGGGCGACCAAATGTATTACATCAAGGGGCGCAACGGTTCCGAAGGCCGACTGGGTGGCATGGGGCATCGGGTTGGCAACCTACTGGCCGACAGGATCGAGGCCGAAGTTCGCGTCACTGTGCTGGGCCACCTGCAGAGGGGTGGGCGACCAACGCCACGGGACCGCTGGCTGGCGACCCGCTTTGGTTCAGCAGCGACGCATCTGGTGGCGAAGGGATGCTGGGGCCACATGGTGGCATTGCAGGGCACGGGAATCGTCACCATACCCTTGTCCCGGGCTCTTTGTATGAAGCGTGTGGATCCATCAGGTGAAATGGTGCAAATGGCGCGCGATCTTGGGATAGTTTTCGGCTAATTTGCCGCCATTTTTGTTTGAGGCAACTGCTTCAGGCGTCTGAAGCAATCACGCCAGAGGTGCGGGCCGCGCACATAGCGGTTTAGCCGGACATCTCCGAAATGAGGCAAGAGGGTGGCGACGGCAGCCGGAATCTGTTCTGCGGCATCCTCCTCAAGCAAGCACACCAACTGCGCGGCGCATCTGTGAGTCCAGTTCCAGCGCTGCCGCAAAGCTTCGGCCTTGAACCAGTAGCCACGCTGCTCCCAGGCAGTTGCGCTCTGTTCGATGCCTTCCCCGATTTCATGCAGACAGAGCACAATCAGGGCCACCATGTCGAGTGCTTCTTTGTCAACAACGGACTTCTGACCAAGACGGCGCAACATTTCAGCGACCGTGCGCCGGCATTGATTGCGCCGTTTTGCGGCACTATCCAGGTTTATGACGCGGCTCATGAATCAGCGTCTTTTTCTTCCGCCAGCCATGGCCGGATTCCCTTGTAAATGCGGGTGCTGCCAAAAGTCTTCAGGATTGTAGACGCGCTGCGCCCGGTGAGGTCGGGAAGTTGCAAGGGCGTTTGGGGGGCGTTGTTGTTGGCAAGGAATACGCGAAAAACGCTGTCCA
>JAGWBD010000133.1:0-1284 GCA_021296065.1 Anaerolineae bacterium | reverse complement strand
TCAGCAGGTAAATGCGCAAGTCTTCCCGGCTGCGCTGCCACCAGTCGTAATCGATATAAAAGCGGGTCCTGAGCGTGGGCTTGATCAGAAAGCCCGAATACCCGTTGCTGACTGTCATCGCTGGCGGTCCCTGCGCGCGCTGCGCCAGTAGTGATCGCCCACGTAGTCGAAATCCTTGCTGGAGACCAGGGTCGTCATCAGCGGGCCAGGCGGGCAGCGCCGCAGCACATTGACTGCACTGTAAAGCGTCTTCAGGTGCACAGTGCCCTGGGGAGAGAGTGGAGCCAGCGCCTGCAGCGCGTCCCTGATGTGGTGAGCCTAAGGTCTTGCCGGTTTCAGGCTGGCTTCAAACAGGGCGTCAACGGCTGCGGGCTCCTCCGTTCCCAACACCATCAACTCGTCGTAACTTGCGCCAATGGTGCCTCTCGCTTCGCGAAAGGTCAGCTGATTGTTGACAGGAGTGATCAAACGCACCAACTCCTTGCGCGGCCGGTACTTGTCCAGATTGAGCACAATTCGTCCAGCCTTCTCATCACGGCTGACCTCAACGTAAGCGCCTGCGGGAAGGCCGTACTTGCGGAAATAGGGGCCCAGGCCACAGACATAGCGGGCCTTCCTCACGATCCAGCCGGTGAACTCTTCGCCATCCCTGGCATCGACCAGGGTGACATACACGCGTTCGCTGCGGCGCGCAGTAGGGAAGAAAGTGCGCAGGCGAGGATTGAGGGGCAGGGTTCCGAGTCGGCGATGCGGGTAAATCAGGGTAACGGTCGGGCCAGAGATTTCATCGCCCGCGTATCGCAGGGGCGAGAGTTCGTCATCGATCTCCGCCTCGAGGTCAAGCATGTCATCGTCAAGAAGTCTGCGGTCATGGTCCTGCCGTGAATAAAGCAGGGGCAACGGGGTCGCTTGCACTTCCTGTGGTTCCATGTGCCTGAGGAACCACAGGACGGCGCCGGTCGGGCCAACCTCATCAAACCGGTCGTCATGCAACAGCGCGAAATTCATTGAGAATTCCTGCAGCGCCAGTGGGCCGGCAAGGCCACCAAACTGTTCCAGAATCTCTGTCGTCTGGAAGGGCCCACCGGCGTGCATGTCCAGCACTGCCTCAGCAAGATTGAGGTTGGCCTCTCCCACGTCAAGCAACAAATCTCTTACAAACCATTCATCCTTCAGGCGCACCAGGTTTCCGGCAGCAAGGAGCACTTCCTCAAGATTTTCGAGGAATTCCGGTCCGGAACCATCCACGACTTCTTCAACTGTGAGGGCCGGGCCCGGCACGGT
>JAGWBD010000031.1 GCA_021296065.1 Anaerolineae bacterium | reverse complement strand
GGCATCAGGATCAGGGTGCGCACCAGGCCGGCGCCGCGCACCGTCCGCTTCAGCGCCAGGGCGATGACCAGACCCAGCGCGAATGGGTTGAGCACGTTAAAGACGCCGAAGTAGGCCGTGTTGCGCAGCGACAGCCAGAATCTCTCATCTTCCAGCAGATCGATGAACTGCTGCAGGCCGACGAAAGGCTGGCCGCGCGCGGGCCTCAACAAATTGTACTCGTGCAGGCTGAGCCAGATGCCGGAAATGACCGGGTAGAAAATGACCACCGCGATGAGCAAAAAGCCCGGCAGCAACATCAACCAGGCCCAGTAACGGGTTTCGGAAATCCGTCCAACCCAGCCGAAGACATCGAGCCAGGCGGGCCAGTATGAACGCAGCAGGGCCAGTCCGCTGCGCCCTTCCTCAACGGAAGTTGCTGTCATCTCTGCTCAATACCGGAGTCTGCATTGAAGGGTGCCAGGCGACATGGCGTAGAAGTCTAGTGCCAGGCGCGCAAGTCCGCCACAATTTGCCGGATTTGCGCGGAAATCTCCGTCGGCACCTGCGGGTTGAAAGGCGCGCCGTTGCCGGCGATTACGTCGCCGAAGTCGCCCAGGCGAATCGCCTCGGCCACCGCCGCGTAGTTCCAGGCGCGGCCATTCACAAAACGCAGCTGCTCCAGCGGTTCGATCAGCGCCTCGACCTCACGCGCCGCCGCGAAGTCGCCACTGCGCTGGGCGTTATTGATGGCGTCCGAGGCGCGCGCGAAGACGACGTTGATGCCGGAGGTGTGGCCGCGCGCGCCCAGTTCCGCCGCCGCCGTCGAGCGGTCGCCCACGCCCCAGATGACGATGCGGTCCCTGCCAACACCCTCGACGAAGGCCGGCACGTCCTCCTCGTCGGTGCCAATCTTCACGCCGACCATGTGCGGCGAGTCGTTCAGCAGGCGCAGAATCGCGTCGCGGTCGCGCGCGCTGCGATAGTAATAGAGGAAGCGCGCGCCGTGACGTTCACCGTAGCGGGCCGTGAAGTCCATCAACTGACCGTACAGTCCCTCGGGGCTGAAAGTGCCCGTCAGCGGCATGATCAGAAAAACGTCGGGCGGCCGCGACAAGGCCATCGCTGCGTCGACGAAATCGCCGGCCAGCGCCAGGGGGTTGGGCACCAGCGCGGCCAGCAACAGGCCCTCTCTGCCCATCTGTTGACCGGTTAGACCCACCAGGCGCAAATGCTCCTCCGGCGGGATGTGATGCACCAGGCTGGTGCCGGCCAGCCCAATGACGCGTGGTCGGCCGTCGGACAGATGATTGTTTTGCATCAGGTAGTCGATGTTGCGCGCATGGCCCTCGTAGTCTATGCGGCCGGCGTCGAAGGGAATCAGGGGAATGCTGTTGACGGAGTCGAGGGCGTCAGGCAGTTCGCTGTGGGAAAAGGTCAATTTGGGGCGGCCTCAAGAGCTTCCTGGCCAGCCCAGCAGGGCCAGCGGACCCTCCAGCAACTCGCGGAAGCGCTGCATGAAAGCCGCGCCTTCCGCGCCGTCGCTGACGCGGTGGTCGATGCTGATCGTCGCGCTCATCCGCTCGCCCGCGGTCAGTTGACCGTCCTCCCCCACCACCGGCACCTTCTGCGCCGCGCCGAAGGCCAGCACGCCGGCTTCCGGCGGGTTGATGACCGCGGCGAAGTGGGAGACGCCCCAGGCGCCCAGATTGCTGGTCGAGAAGGTCGCTCCCGTCAGGTCGCTCAGCTTGACGCGGCCCTCGCGCGCGCGCAGCGCCATGGCGCGGTTGCCGGCCGCCAGCTCGTCGAGAGGCGTTGAGTCAGCGTCCTGAGCCACCACGTACATCAGACCGGCGGCGGGCAGCGCCACCGCGATGCCGACGTTGATGCGCCGATAACGCACGATGCGGTCGCCGTACCAGTGTGAATTCAGGTTGGGAAAGTCGCGCAGGGTCAGGGCCGTGGCCCGCACCACCAGATCGTTGACCGTGACGCGCGTCCCGCTTTCGGCCAGCGCGTCGTTCAGTTGACGCCTGAAGGCCTGCAGCGGCCCGGCATCAATGTCCATCGTGATGTAGAAGTGCGGGATGGTTTGCTGGCTCTCGATGGTGGTGGCCGCGATGCGACGCCGCATGCTGTCGGGTTTGACGTGTTCCACGTCCTCGCCAGCGGGCGGTGGCGTCCGCTGCGGCGCTGCCGGCGACGTTGTCGCGGCGGGCGCCGGAGCCGGGGCCGGCTTTTCCTCACGATAGTTCTCGATGTCGGCGCGCACCACGCGGCCGCCGGGACCGCTGCCCTTGACCCGCGCCAGGTCGATACCGCGCTCGCGCGCCAGACGGCGGGCAATGGGCGAAATGCGCGCGCGCCCTTCCGGCAGCGATTCTTCTTCCGCAGCAGCCGCCTCTACCGCGGCGCCATTGGCCGCGGCGGGCGCTTCCGCCACCGACTCTGACGCGCCATTGCCGGCTACGGATTCTTCCGGCTCGCCCAGCTGACCAAGCAGGTCGCCCTCGCGGATGCTGTCGCCGACCTCGGCGCTGCGCGCCAGTAACACGCCGGCGGCCGGCGCCTCGATTTCCAGGGTGGCCTTGTCGGCGTCCATTTCGGCGATGACCTCGCCATCGCTCACCACGTCGCCCACGTCCTTCAGCCAGTTGAGCAGCGTGCCATCCACAGTGGCGGTGATGTCCACGGCCATCAGACGATCTCCTTCACTGCTGCCACCACCTTGTCGGCGTCGGGCAGGGCCATTAGCTCAATGTCGCGCGCGTAAGGCAGGGGCAGGTCCATGGCCGACACACGTTTCACCGGCGCATCCATGTAATCAAACATGTGTTCCTGAATGCCGGCCGCGATCTCGCTGCCAAAGCTGTACATGGGCAGCGATTCCTCGACGATCACGCAGCGGTTGGTCTTGCGAAAACTGTCGTAGACCAGGTCCATGTCCAGCGGCCGCAGCCAGCGCATGTCGACCACCTCGCAGTCGACGCCTTCACGCTCCAGTTGCCGCGCCGCCTGCAGCGACCACTCCACGCCGCGCGCCCAGGCCACCAGCGTGATGTCCGCGCCCTCGCGGCGAATGGCGCCCTTGCCTACCGGCACCAGGTAGTCCTCGTCGTCCGGCACCGGGCCGGGTTTGGGGTAAAGGGCGATGCTTTCACTGAATAGCACCGGGTTCTCGTCGCGGATAGCAGTCTTGAGCATGCCGTAGGCGTCGCCCGGCGTGGCCGGCGCGGCGACGTAAAGGCCGGGGAAATGCGCGAAAATCGGCTCCGGCGCGTGGGAGTGCGAGGCCGTGGCCTGGTCGCCCCAGCCGCTGGCCGCGCGGATCACCATGGGAACGCTGAACTGGCCATCAAACATGTAGCGGATTTTGGCGCCGTGGTTGACGATGGCGTCCAGCGCCAGAAAGGCGAAGTTGATCGTCATCATTTCAGCGACCGGGCGCAGGCCGGCCATGGCGGCGCCGACCGCCGCGCCGCAGATCGCCATCTCGGAGATCGGTGTGTCGCGCACCCGGCGGGCGCCGAATTCCTCGTAAAAGCCGCGCGTGATGCGATGCGTGCCCTGCCACTTGCCCACTTCCTCGCCCATGACGAAGACGCGCTCGTCACGCAGCATTTCCTCGCGCAGGGCCTTGCGCAAGGCCTCGCGCATCGGCTGGTTTCTGGCTGCCATCGCCCTACTCCACGTAGACGTTGCGCACGAGGTCGGCGGCGTCGGGCGCCGGGCTCTCCTCGGCAAATTTCACTGCGGCCAGCACCTGGTCGCGCGCCGCCTGTTCCAGCGCGCTCATGGCCGGCCGGCTGTCCGGATGCGCCTCTTCGAGGCAGGCGCCGAGCCGCGTGATCGGGTCGCGCTCCGCCTTCCATTCCTCGAGTTCGTCCCTCAGGCGCTCACTGTACTGGCGGTCCGAGACGCCATGACCGCGGTAGCGATAGGTCAGGGCCTCGAGCAGCACGGGGCCCTCGCTGCGGGCGTGGGCCACCGCCTCGTTGAGGGCGCAGTTCACCGCCACCACGTCCTGGCCGTCGATGCGACCGCCGTCGCGCATGCCGTAGGCCACGGCGCGCTTGTGCAACAGGGGCTGGCCGGAGGCCTCTTCGATGCGCGTGCCCATGCCGTAGAGGTTGTTCTCGATCAACCAGACGACCGGCAACTGCCAGACTGCGGAGAGGTTGAGCGCCTCGTGAAAGTAACCGTTGTTGGTGGAGCCGTCGCCGACGAGGCAGAGCACCACGTCGTCGCGGCCGCTGTATTGCGCTTCCAGCGCGATGCCGGCCGCCAGCGGCAAATGACCGCCCACGATGGCGAAACCGCCCCAGAAATTGTGCTCGCGGCTGGCCAGATGCATCGACCCGCCCTTGCCGCCGCTGACGCCGCTGCGCTTGCCCATCATCTCCGCCATCAAGGGGCCGGGATCGACGCCGCGCGCCAGCGCCACGCCGTGATCGCGATAGGAAGTGATGGCGTGATCGCGCGGCTCAATTGCCGCCAGCGCGCCGACCCCCACGGCTTCCTGGCCGCTGTAGAGATGCAGATAAACGCCGGTGATGCGCTTCTCTTCGTAGAGTTCGTAACAGGTCTCCTCGAACTCACGAATCAACACCATCTGCCGGTACCAGTCCAGCAGCGTGTCGCGATCGGGAAGCGCGGCGCCGTTTGCGTTGTCCATTGCAGTCTCCGCCGTACAAGCCGGGAGCGCCTGTCAACCAGTCGGGCTACGAACAGCCGCGCTGACTTGGCATTTCGGGCTGCGACCAGTGTAACGAAAGCCCTGGCGAGGGTCAATCATGGAACGCCAGGCTCTGTCCTGTGGTAGGCTTTTTCCGATGGGCGTGGAGCGAGGGAGAGCGACGATTCCATGAGCACAGCCACGGCGGACGTTCTCATCATCGGCGGCGGGCCCGCCGGCACGGCGGCGGCCTGGGCCCTGGGTCGCGCCGACCCGACCCTGCGCATCGCGCTGCTGGAGCGCGGCGCGCAACTGGGTTCCGGCGCCAGCAACGCCTCGCTTGAGAATTACCGCACCGCCTGGCCCGCGGCCTGTTTGATGCGCCTGATGACCCGCAGCCTCGAGGTCTTTGAGAACGCCGACGAGCTGATCGCGCCGGGCGCGCACAATGCGCTGGGCATGCGCCAGCCGGGCTATCTCTACGTGGGCTTCACGGAGCGCCAGGTGACCGAATTGCGCGAGGACGTCGAGCATCTGCACAGCCTCGGCCTGGAGCATATCGAATGGCTGAACTGGGACGAGGTGCAGCGCCGTTTCCCCTGGGTCGGGCCGCGCGTGCGCGCCGCCAAGTACGACCCGCGCGCCGGCTGGCTCGATTCAAATGCGATGATCCAGGCCTTCGCGCGCGGCACAATGCAAATGCAAGTCCTCTTCGATTGCGCCGACGTCGTGATCGAGACGGAAGGCGGCCGCGTGCGCGGCGCGCGTTACAGCGGTGGTCGCGTCGACGCGCCGCGCGTCGTCATCGCCGCCGGCGCCTGGTCGCGCCCGCTGGGCCGCACGGCCGGCATCGAAATCCCCGTCCACCTCGTCCCGCGCCAGAGCTTCACCACGCCCTGGCGCCACGAGGACTTCCCGCTCGACGCGCCCCTGCTGATCAGTTCCGCGCCCTTCGCCCACGTGCGACCGGAAGCGCAGCACGGCGCCCTCTTCGGCTTTGAGTATCGCTGGAACACGCGCCAGCTCTTCCCCGACGAGCCGGCGCGCGAGCACTTGATCGACCCCGTGATGCCGCCCGAACGTTGCCGCGATCCGCGCTTCCCCTCCGCGACCCTGCTTTTGCTGGCGCGACAGTTCGGCCACGACTATGGCGAGGGCTTCGCCAGTCCGCGCTACCTGCGCGGCGTGGACCACCGCGTCGGCTACTACGTCTCGCGCGATGCCAGCAACGCCTGGCGTGAGGAGAATGGCGAACGCATCCCCGTTCCCAGCCAGCGCGCCATCATCGACGCCTGGCCGGAGCTTGAAGGGCTGGTCATTTCGGTGGCGCACGTCGGCCACGGCATCATGTCCGCGCCCGCCGCCGGCGAACTGGCCGCGGCCCACGTGCTGGGCCGCGACCTTCCATGCCCCGAATTTGCGGACCTGGGGCTAAACGTCAACTTCGTCGAGCACGACAGCGGCGGCCTGACCAACGAGTAGCCGCCGCCGTCGCGTGGGTTAGAAGCCGCCGCTCGTCACTGGCGGTGGCACGATTTCGTGCTGCAGCAGGATGCTCGTGCCGCCCGCGCCCGCCGCCACGTTGAGCGGCGCCTCCAGGGTCACCCGCTCGATGAAACACAGGCTGTCGCGGACCGCCTCGCAGTAGTAGATCGTCAGATCGCCGCGCAGCAGGTCCTCACCCGGCTGCAGCGTGACCGGCACGCGCAACGGCAACGCCGGTTCATGCAGGAATTGCTGCAGGTTTTCCTCTTCAATGAGCAGTGCCTCGCCGCCGCTGCTCCACTCGCTGCTGAAGGGCGCCAGGTCGTTGAGCTTGTAGCCTTCCGGTAACACGATATCCAGCGAGATCTCACCCGCGCCGGGCGTCAGGCTCTGCTGCGGCAAACGCAATTGCAGGCCGGCGGCGGCGTTGCCGGCGATGACGGTGGGCCGCCCGGCAATCTGCAGACGTTCCGGATTGCTGAAGTTGAGCGTACTGACGGCGCTGTCGGCCACGTCGATGATGCGGATGCTGTGGTTGTTGGTATCCGCCACGTAAAGCTTTCCGTTCGCGTAGCTGAGGCCACCAGGCTCGTCAAAGGCCGCGATCGAGGCGTCGCCGTCGCGATAACCCCCTGAGCCGCCCAGGCCGTAGCGATTGCCCAGCAGCATCTCCTGTGGGTCAAGATGTTTGATGCGGCTGTTGTAGGTATCCGCCACGTAGAGACCGCCCATGCCGTCGCTGGTCACGCCCAGGGCATGCTGCAGCCGCGACTCACCTGCCGGCCCCTCGACATCACCGTAGATGAAGAGATTGTTGTCCGTCGGGCCGGCCAGCGTGCGCACCTCGCCGTTGAGCGTGTCCGCCACCCGGATGCTGCTCGATTCGCTGTCGGCGAAATACAGCTGGCCGTCCTCGTAGTGCAGGCCGCTGGGCTGCGCCAGTTCCGCAGATTCGAAGGGGCCGTCCAGCAGCCCCTCGCGGCGGCTGCCCACCAGGGGCTCCACCACGCCAGCGACCAGATCCAGCGACCAGAGCTGGTGCCGGCCCGCCATCGCAATGTAAAGCGTGCCGCTCTCGCCGGCCTCCACGTCCCAGGGGCTGGAGAGCGCCGTTTCCAGCGCCGGCCCGCCGGCGGGCGGCCACACGCGCGACTGGACGCCGGTGCCGGCCAGCGTGTCGACGCGCCCCGCCTGCAAGTCCACGGCGCGGATGGCATGGTTGTTGACGTCCGCCACGTAGAGCGTATCGCCCACCAAAGTCATGCCCTGGGGTTTGTCAAAGCGCGCCTGCGCCAGCTCGCCGTTCAACAGACCGCGCTCGCCGCTGCCGATCACCTCCAGCACTTCATGGCTGTCCAGGTCGGCGATGACGATGCGGTTGTTGTTGCTGTCACTGATGAAGAGACGCCCACCCGCCGCGTCGGCCAGCACCTTGCCGGGGAAGGCCAGCGCCGTCGTCGCCAGGCGGTCGGCCTCAAGCTCCAGTTGCAGCGGCTCGCGATCAATTTCGCCGGTGCTGTCAAAGTAGGTGACCATGCCGTCCAGCACGTTGACGAAGGCCTCGTAGGGGATTTCGCCGGACTGGACCGCGAGGATGTTGCCGCGCGGGTCGATGGCGGCAAAGGTCGGCCAGCCATTGACGCCATAAGGTCGCCACTGTTGCCAGACCTGGAACTGATGGTCATTGATGACCGGGTGATGCAACTCGTAACGCTGCACGATCTGACGAATGTTTTCCGTCTGTCCCTCATTTTCAAACTTGGCCGAATGTACGCCGATGACCACCAGCTCGTTGGCGTATTTCTGCTCCAGCCGCTCCAGCACCGGGATCATGTGGATGCAGTTGATGCAGCCGTAGGTCCAGAAGTCGAGAATGACGATTTTGCCGCGCAGGTCCGACCAGTTCAGCGGCGCGGGCACGTTCAGCCAGTCCAGCCCGTAGGGAAAGGTTGGCGCGGGATAGTCCGGGCTGCCGGCGTAACTGCTGTCCGGCTCCTGACCCAGCGCCGGCGTGACGCCTGTCACCAGCACGAGCAACAGCGTCAGATAGAGTATTAATCGCGTTCGCATGATGCACCTCCCTGCACAGGGATTTTGTTCACAGGCGCAGTATGGCGGCGGAATGTGAACAAAGACTTACGTGTCGTCCGCCGCTTCGCCGTCCACCGGCAGAAACTGCACCTCGAAAAGCGTGGGCCACAACTTGCCCGTCAATACAAAGGTCTCGCGCTGCGGCAGCCAGGCGATGCCATTCAGCACGTCGGCGTCCGCCTGCGCCTCTGCCGACAGCAGGCCGCTGGCGTCGATGATCGAACGCACTTCCCCGCTGGTCCCGTCGATGACCAGAATCAGGTCGCTGAGCCAGACGTTGGCGTAGACCAGACCATCCACGCACTCCAGTTCGTTGAGCAGTTCCAGCTGCGCGTAGACCCGCCCCTCCTCCATGTCTGACAGCGGCAGCACCTCTTCGTCATGGGAAACGAATTCGCCCAGCGGCGCGCCGTCGAGGGTGACCGGGAGCTCTTCCAGCAGGCTGAAGTCCTGCGGGTCGCGCCGGACCAGCGTGGCGCTGCCATTGCTCATCACCAGTGCCTCGCCGTCATAACACAGGCCCCAGCCCTCGCCTTCGTAGGGCAGGGAGTCGTATTCCAGCTCTGCGCCCTCAGTAAAGAATTCCAGGTTGTATCGAATGGCAAACCCGGCCCGCCAGGTGAGTTGATAGAGCCTTCCGTCGGCCAGCGCCAGGCCCTCGGCGAAGAGCTGCAGATGCCGCAGCGAAATCTCGCGCTCCTGCTCCCTCACCGCGTCCCACACCACCGTCCCGCTCTCCAGTTCAACCTGGCGCAGCGCCGAATGCCCGTAAAGGCCGATGCTCTCGTAAAGGTAGCCCTCATGCCATAGCAGACCCTGGGTGAAAGAGCTCGGGTCGTGCGGCCAGGTCGCCAGCACCGTCGGCCGCAGCAGGTCCCAGGAGGCCGCTTCCACGTCGTCGTCCGCCAATACGGGCTGCGCCAATACCAGCAGCGCCACAACAGCGCAGAAGCGCAACAGTGCTTTCATGCCCCGTCTCCCCGTATGCGTTGCGCCACCAGGCCCGACAGCCAGCGCAACTCCTGCAGACGCAATACCCAGGCCAGCAGCGCGAAGGCCAGCGCAAAGGCGCCGCCACCAAGTAGCAACAACAACAGTTCCGCCAGCAAGCTGCCCGAGCCGACGCGCTGCAACAGCGTCGGCAGCAGCAGCCAGACGAACAGGCCCGTCAGCAGGGACGCCAGACCGGAGCGGGCGAAGGTGGTCCACAGGCGCTGCTGACTGAGTCCCTCGACGCGCCGCGCCAGAATGACCCCGCAGATCGCGGCGTGCACGAGGTGCTTGACGCTGTCGGCAATCATCAGGCTGAACAGGCCAAGGGTGGGAAATAACAGGACCGCCACCAGCATGTATACGACCAGGCTGACTACACCCACCAGCGCCGGCGTCAGCGTGTCCTGGCGCGCGTAAAAGGCATAGACCAGCAACAGGTCCAGCGCGGCGAAGGGCAGACCCGGTAGATACAGGCGCAGCGCCGTCGTCGTGATCGCCGTATCCGCGGCGGTGAAGGCGCCCTGTTCGAAGAGCAGCACGATGACCGGCGTGGCCAGTACGAAGAGCGCCGTCGCCGCCGGCAGGATTAGCGTGATGGCCAGGCGCAGGCCCAGGCCCAGGGTGTCGCGGAAGGCCGCGCGCGCCGCCTCCGTCATGCGGGCCGCCTGGCGCGACAGCGTGGGCAGGATGGCGAGGCTGATGGCCGTCGCCACCAGGCCCTGCGGAAACTGCGTCAGCGTGGTGGCCCAGGCCATGTAGCCCAGCGCGCCCTCCCCCTGGGGGCTGCGCGTGGCCAGATTGTAGCTGACGGCGCGAATCACCAGCGCGTCCAGCAAGAGCGACAACATCACCGGCGCGTAAAGCCGCGCGATCTGGCGCAGCGCCGGATGACGCCAGACCAGTTGCAATTGCATTCGCGCCTGCCACAGGCCGGGCAACTGCAAGGCCATCTGCAACAGCGAGCCGACCAGCCAGCCCAGCGCCGCCACCATGATGGCGTCTTGCGGTCGCGCCAGCGCCGGGGCTGCTCCAGCGGCATCCGCGCCCGCCACCGGCTGCAGCGGCGGCACCAGCGCCAGCATGGTCAGCACGATGCCCGCGTTGAACACCGCGCCGGCGAAGGCCGGCCACAGGAAAAGGCGCAGCGCATACAGCGCGCCGGCGAAAAGACTGAACCAGCCGAGGAAGAGCAGCGCCGGCGCCGTCATGCGCAGCAGCCCGGTGGCCAGTTCGAAGGTCTGTGGCGACAGGCCGCCGCCGCCAAAAAGCGACACCACCTGCGGCGCAAAGAGCTCCAGCAACAGCACCAGCAGGGCCAGCAGCACCGTCACCACGCTGAAAAGCGCCGCGAAGAGACGCCACATCTCGCGCCGACCGTCGCGCGCCTCGACTTCACTCAATACCGGAATGATGGCGCTGTTGACGTGGCCGGCGATCAGCAGATCGTAGAGCGCGCGCGGTGCGATGACGGCCACGTTGTAGGCGTCGATGGCGGCGCTGGCGCCGAAGAGATTGGCCAACGTGACCTCGCGCGCCAGGCCCAGCGCCCGGCTGGAGACGTTGCCCAGCGCCAGCAGACCGGTGGCGCGCGCCACCCCGAGCTCGCTCTCCTGACGGGTTTCCTGGCTCTCCGGGGGCTCCGGCGGAGCCGCATGGCGGGTCAAACGCGACTCCCTGCTGGCGGAAGGGATTCCGCCGCAGTATAGCGCAAGCGGGCGCTCAGGTCGCCGCCGCCTCTTGCGCCAGGTCGCGCCACTGGTAGAGTTCGCCGTCGACGTAGCCGCGCCGGCGATAGTAATCGCGCGTGCCCGTCGCCGAGATGACGGCCAGACGCGCGTAACCGGCCTTTCGCGCCAGGACGGCCGCGCGTTCCAGCAGACGCGTGCCCAGTCCGGCATGTTGCGCGTTGCCGGCGGCGGCCTCGCCGAGGCGCAGCGACTGGCCGTAGACGTGCACCTCGCGAACCATGGCCGCGTCGCGCAGTTCCGCCGTCAGCGGCGCGTCGGTCGGCAGCGACAGACGCAGAAAGGCCGCGATGTCGCGCTCTGGCGTGATGACCTGCAAAAAGACTTCCTCGCTGCAGGACGTGCGGTAACGCTGTTCGTCGAGTTGCAGCTCTTCCGCCCGCACCTGGCGCTGCCGGATTTCGCGCGCGCGAATGTCGCGGCTGCGCTCGCCCCCTTGCGCCAGTTCCTCCTCGGCGATCTGACGGAAGTTGGTCAGCTGGTTGCCGACCACGATGTCGGTGGAAGGGATGTCGCGGATGACGCGCGTCAGGCGGCAGTACTCCGGCGTGCGCCGCAGACAGGCCGTCAACACGGCCAGCAGTTCGTCGTGCGTCCAGGGCCGCCAGCTGCCATCCTCATGGCGCTGCATCAGTTCCGCGCTCTCAATCAGCGAGCAGGGATAAATCTTGAGTTCATCGGGCCGGAAGTCGACGTCGTCGAAGAGACGGGCAAAGTCGGCCACGTCCTCCTCCGGCGTCGAGCCATAGAGATTGGGCATCCAGTGTGCGTGGATCTTGAAGCCCGCCCGCCGCAACAGACGCAGGGCGCGGCGCGTGGCCGCCACGTCGTGGCCGCGGCGGTTGGCCGCCAGCACCGCGTCATTCAGGCTCTGGATGCCGATCTGCACCTTGGTGCAGCCGAGGCGCCGCACGCGCAGCACCTCCTCCTCGCTGATGTGGTCGGGCCGCGTCTCAATCACCAAGCCGACGCAGCGACAGGCCGCGGTCTCGTTCTCCTGATGCGCCGCCTCCAGCTCCTCCCAGGTCGCGTACTCGTGGGCCGGCGAGCGTTGCAACTCGTCGCGCCAGACCTCGCCCACCACCTGGTTGTAGTTGCGTTGCATCAGCCGGCCGTCCACCTGCGCGTTGACGCGCGGCGCCTCCGGATGCAGCGCCGACTCCGCTGCCAGGGCTGCCAGCACCTCCGCGCGCCGGTCGATGCCGCGACCGAAATCGTGCAGGGCGTCGAAACTGCGTTTGATGAACCACACCTGGTAGTGCTCCGGGTAGAAGGACCAGGTGCCGCCGAGGATGATGAGTTCGATCTTGTCGGTGGGGTGACCGGTGTGCCAGTAGGTCTGCAACCGCGTCCAGGTCTGCAGGTAGGGGTCGAAGGCGTTTTGCTCGGCCCGCTGCGCGCCAGGCTCGTCGGCCAGGTAACTTTTGGGCATACGCACGTCGGCCGGGCAGAAGATGCACTCGCCCGGGCAGGGATGCGGCCGCGTCAGGATGCTGACCGGCGTCACGCCGGAAGCGCTGCGCTGCGGTTTGCGGCGCAGGCGCAGCAGCACATCCTCGCGTTCCTCGCAGCGCGGCAGACCAGCGGTCCCGGCCAGTTCGCGCCAGGCGTGAATCAGGTCGCTGCGGCTGTAGAGACCGCCCTCCGGCCTGGGGAAGCGCCGCTGCAGACGGTTGAGCCGTTTCGGCGAGAGTCCCTCCGCCGCGACGATCTCATGCAGCAGCGGCAGCAACTGCGCGCGCTGCGCCTCGTCCATTTCAAGCGTCTGCGGCGGTCGGCGGCTCATTCGTCGTGGGACATCATGCTGCCGACGGAGGGCGGCACGCCCTTGTGTTTGCCCGCTTCATCCCCCTCAAAGCTGACCTCCAGCTGCAGGCCGCCGGTCAGGTTGAGCGCGATGTTGTAGACCCAGGCGGCGACCAGCGCTGAAATACCGCCACCGATCGCGCCGCCAAAGACCACGGCACAGAGCAGCGCCAGACGCTCCGCCGCATCATCGATGACAAGGTTGCCCAGCAGGGCATAGATGACGCCCAGTACCAGCCCGACGGCCGTGCCGACCTTCAGCGCCGAGGACGGCCCGATGCGTTTGATGATGACGGTTTCAGCGTTCATTCAGTCCCTGCCCGCTCCCATTATGCTCCGCCAGTCGACGCACTCGCCAGATTGATTTGCAGGGCCCGCGCTATACTGACCTGATGAATACTGCCACGCGCCAGCGCCTGGCCGCCATCAACCGCAAATTCTACCGCGACGTTGCGCAAGAGTTCGATCGCTCGCGCGCGAAGCCCTGGGTCGGCTGGCAGCCCCTGCTGCCGCACGTCGCCGCCCTGCCGCCAAATCCGCGCGTGCTCGACGTCGGCTGCGGCAACGGCCGTTTCGCCCGCTACCTGATCGAACAGCTGGGTCCCATACGCTACACCGGCGTGGACTACTCACCGGAAATGCTGCAGATGGCCCGCGATCGCCTGCCGGACGCGCAGTTACTGGCGCGCGACCTCGTCAATGAGACGCCGCCCGCCGGGCCCTTCGACCTGGTGGTCTGCTTCGGCTTTTTGCACCACATCCCCGGCCATGCGCAGCGGCGGGAACTGGTGCGCGCGCTGGGGCGGGCCGTCGCGCCGGGCGGCCTGCTGACCTTCGTCACCTGGCGCTTCGCCGATTTCGAGCGGCTCAGCCGGCGCATCGTCCCCTGGCCGGAGGACCTGGCCGACGCGGTCGAGAAGAACGACTTTCTGCTGGACTGGCGCCGCGGCGCCTACGCCCTGCGCTACTGCCACCATTGCGACGCCGCCGAACACCAGGCGCTGGTAGGCGCCAGCGGCCTGGTTGAGGTCGCCAGCTGGTGCGCCGACGGGCCGGACAACGCCGCCAACCGCTTCAGCCTGCTGCAGCGGCCGCCCGCAAGCGCCACGTTGGAGCCGGACGCTTGCAACGACTGAACGTCCGCCGCCTGCCCTGGCCGACGGACTGGGCGGCGCTCTTCGGCGCCGAACGCCCGCTGGTGCTCGAGATCGGCTTCGGTCAGGGGCACTTCCTGTTGCACCTGGCGCAGGAGCGAGCGGACGCCAACCTGGTCGGCCTTGAGATCTCCAACCGCTGCCTGACCCGCGTCGAACGCAGTGTCGAGCGCCAGGGCCTGCGCCAGCTGCGCCTCGTCCACAGCATGGCCGAGACGGCGCTGCAATTCCTCTTCACGCCGGCCTCGATCGACGAAGTGCACATCAATTTCCCGGACCCCTGGTTTCGCGAGCGCCACGGCCATCGCCGCCTGATGCAGCGCAATACGCTCGATTTGCTGGTCAATCGCCTGCGGCCCGGCGCCGATCTCTACCTCGCCACCGACATCCGCGCCTACGCCGACATGAGCCATGAGCTGCTGGCCGCCACGCCCGGCCTCGACAACCGCCTGGACGCGCCCTGGGTCGGGTCGCTGCCCGGTCGCGTCGTCACCCGCTACGAACGCGTCGCGCGCGAGGAAGGGCGTTGCTGTTATTTTATGGTCTGGCGCCGCAATGATTCCCCGCCGCCGCCCGCGCCGCGCGCGAAGGAGCTGCCCATGCCGCACGTCGTCCTGCAGAGCCCCCTTTCGCTGGAAGCCATGCGGGCGCGCTTCGAAGCCCGGCAGTGGCACCATGGCGCGACGCACGTCAGCTGCAGCCGAGTCTTCCTCGGCGAGCGCTCGCTGCTTTTCGACGTCTACGTTAAGGAAGCCAACATCGACCAGCACCTGGCCCTGCTGCTGCTGGAGCGGCAGAACCGGCCCGGCGAATTCACCCTGCAGCCGGCCATGTACGGCCACCCGCGCGCCACCGAAGGCCTGCACCTGGCCGCCAACGCCCTGGCGGACTGGTTGCTCAGCCTGGATGACGGGACCGTCCTGCTCGGCCGCAAGACCCGCGGGCCGGATTCGGAGGGCTAGTCCTGCGAGGGGCTGAACAGGCCGATCGACAGGCCGCCATCGACGACGACGTTGGCGCCGGTCATGAAGGAAGCGTCGTCGCTGCTGAGGAAGAGCACCACGCGCGCGATCTCGCGCGGCTGCCCCACTCGGCCGAGGGGGTGCAGATCGCCCCAGGATTCGACCGTCTCCGCCACCGCGTCCGGGAAGAACAGTTCCGCCGAGTGCCGCAGCATGGGCGTGTCGATCGAACCGGGCGACAGGGCGTTGACGCGCACGCCCGCGCCCGCGTGGTCCAGCGCCATGGTGCGCGTCATGGCGATGATGGCGCCCTTGGTGGCGGCGTAGGCCGCCACGTCCGGCTGGCTCATAATGCCCTGCACCGAGGCGATACTGACCACCGACCCGCCGCCGCGCAATGCCATCGACGGGATGCAAAAGCGCGAGGCCAGATAGATGCCCTTCAGGTTGACGTCGATGGTGCGGTCCCAGGTGTCTTCATTGGTCGTGACCACCGAGCCGTAACTCTGGATTGCGGCGCTGTTGACCAGGATGTCGATGCCGCCAAAACGCTCGCCGGCCGCCTCTGCCATGCGCGCCACCGACTCTTCCTGCGCGACGTCCGTGTGCTGAAACAGCGCCTGGCCGCCCTCGGCCACCAGCGCAAGGGCCAGTGCCTCACCCTGCTCTTCATTGACGTCGGCGATGACCACCGCCGCGCCCTCCGCCGCGAACTCCTGCGCGCAGGCCCGGCCGATGCCCGTGCTGCCGCCGGTGACCACCGCCACCTTGTTCGTGAAGCGCTTCATGTCCCGTCCCTTCAGTCGGCCACCGGCGTCACGCCCTTGGCCAGGATGATGTTGCCGTATTTGGCGGTCTCGCCGGTCATCACCACCGCGTAGGCCGCGCGGGCTCGCTCATAGAAGGCGAAGCGCTCCAGACGGACGATGGCCGGTGTATCCGGCGCGTGGCGGTCGATTGCGGCCCGGAAGCTGCGCTCGACTCCCGGGTCGAAATCGTCGCCAGGCACGGGTTCCATCGTCAGCGCCGGCGCTTCCACGTAACTGTCCAGCACGAATAGCGGCAGGATCGCGTCCAGCAGCTCAGCGACGCGCAGCCCGTCCGCCCGCAGCACCCGCTGGCCGACCGACTCGCCTGGGAAGTGGGCATCGGCCAATACCAGTTCGTCGCCATGGCCCATGCGGTACAGCACGTCCAGCAGTTCCGGTGAAATTAATGGGGAAATCCCGCGCAACATGGCTGCCTCCGCCTCCCGTTCGCCATCACAGTCGCTTGCCTGTAGACTCGGCGCCCAGTTTACCGCAAGCCGGAGTGCCGATGCGCCACTCGCCGCAATTGCGCGCCGCGGGCGTCCCGCTGTTGCTGCTGGCGCTGACGCTGCTGCATTTTGCGCCGCTGGCCTTCAGCGGCCTGATTCTCGGCCGCGGCGACGCTTTCAACTACTTTTACCCCTTGTGGACGGCGCGTAACGCGGCCTTTATGGCCGGCGACCTGCCCCTGTGGTCGCCCGATATCTTCATGGGCGCGCCTCTGCTGGCCAACCCGCAGGCGGGCAGCTTCTACCCGCTCAACTGGCCCCTGCTGCCGCTGGACGCGCCACAGGGTATCCGCCTCAGCGTGCTGTTGCACGTCTTTCTCGCCCTGTGGGGCATGTACCGCCTGGCGCGCCGGCGCCTTGATATCTTGCCGGCGCTGGCCGCAGCCTTGCTCTTCGGCCTGGGCGGCTTCGTCGGCGCCCACGTCGAGCAGATCAACCAGTTGCAGGGCATGGCCTGGCTGCCCTGGTTGCTGCTGTGGCTGCTGCGCGCCCTGCAGGGCAGCCGCTCCTGTCTGTTGCTGCTGGCGGCGGGCCTGGCGCTGCAGTTCCTCAGCGGGCATACACAGACGATCTTCATCAGCGTGGCCGCTCTGGCCTTGACGGCTGCCACGCAAGCCGGTCTGTCGGGGGCGGCGTCCGACCGTCTGCGTCGGGTGGCGCGCGCCCTGCTGCTGCTTCTGCCCGCCCTGGCTTTGGCGCTGCTGCTGACCCTGCCCCAGTTGCTGCCGACGCTTGAACTCAGCGGGCAGTCGCAACGCAGCGGCGGCCTCTCGCCCGACGAGGTACTGGCCTTTTCCTTCAATCCGCTGGTGGCCGCGCGCGGACTGCTGCCTGGATTTGACGGCCTGCTCTTCGGCGAATTCGTGGCTTACAGCGGGGTCATCGGTCTGGGGCTGGCGCTGCTGACCCTGTTCCTGCCCAGTCTGACGGGGCTTCGGCGCGAGCGAACACTGTGGGCCGCACTGGCCCTGGTCGGTCTGCTGCTGGCCCTCGGCGAGTTCAACCCCCTCTGGTACCCGCTGGCGCGTCTGCCCGGCTTCAACCTCTTTCGCGTGCCGGCCCGCTGGCTACTGTTATTCGCGACGGGCAGCGCCATGCTGGGCGGCATCGCCCTGCAGGCCCTGACGCGTCAGGCATGGCGAGCGCATGTCAGACAGATCGCTGCCGTCGGGCTCATCCTGCTGGCCCTGATGCTCGCCAGTCCCCTCGTCGTTCACGACCCCGGCGCGGTGATCGGCCCGGCCGCGCCCACGACCCGCACCTGGCTGGCCTGGGCGCTGGCGCTGTTTGCACTGTTGTTCCTGCTGCGCGCCCTGCCCCGCCTGGGTCCGGCGCGCGGCAGTGTGTTGCTCCTCCTCGCGCTGAGCGCCGAACTCTATCTGGCGGGCCGCAATCTGCCTTTTAATCATCTGGTACCCGCCGACGCCTGGAGCGAAGAGCGACCCACCGTGCGCCAGTTGCGCGCCTGGAACGAGGACCTGACGCCGCCGGAACGCTTCCTCACGGTCAGCGAATTGCTGTTTGAGACGGCGGACCAGGGGGCGCAGGAAGCCCGCCACGCGGACCTGGGACTGTCGCCGCTGGCGGCCCGCTGGCATCTGGTGGCGCTCAAGCGCCAGGAGATTCTGACGCCCAATCTCGCGTCGGGGCGCGGCCTGCCGGGCATGGACGGCTTCGGTGGCGGCCTGTTGCCGACGCGCGGCTACACGGCCTTCAGCCAGCTTCTGGCTGATGAGCCGCACCCCGACGGGCGTTTGCATTTGTCGCTGGGCAAGATTCAGGAAATTTGCCGCCGCGTCTGCGTGCCCGACAGGCGCTGGCTGCGCCTGGCCAACCTGCGCTACCTCATCGCCGACCGCACCCAGGAACTGTGGCACGAGCATGTGCGCTTCGACACCCAGCTGGCGCAGTTGGGCGGGCTCACGACAACCCTGCGCGCTGCCAACCCGGATGGCTTTACGGCGGACGCGCTGGACCTGCTGGTTGAGTCGGGCGTCACGCCGGAAGCGCTCTTTATCGATGGCGACGGCCAGGGTTTGCCACTCGCTATCGTCAGCGAGCCGGTCCCGGTCTACGATTTGTTGCACCTTCGGCTGCAAGTCGATGAAGCCATGGCGCCGCAAGACATTGAACTGCATAGCGAGGTCGCGGGCGGCATCGTCGCGGCCAGCCTGGTCGACACAAGCAGCGGCGATTTTCGCCAGCTCACGCCTGACCCCTGGCGCCGACTGCTTGCGCGGGACGTCAAGGTCTACGCCAGCGACGACGTGCTGCCGCGCGCCTTTCTCGTGCCCGCGGCGATTTACGAGCCCGATGACGAGACGGCGCTGCAGCGCATGCGGGGGGCCGACTTCGACCCGGCCCGCAGCGTGCTGATCCACACGGCGGCGCCGCAGCGGCCTGTCACAGCAGCGCCGAGAGACGCAGGGCCGCCCGGCACGGCACGCATCACGCGATACACGGCGACGGAGATCGACCTCACAGTGGACAGCGCGGCAGCGGCCTGGCTGGTGATCAGCGATGCCTGGTACCCTGGTTGGCAGGCCACGCTTGACGGCCAGCCTGCACCCCTGCTGCGCGCCAACCTCATGTTCCGCGCCACCCCCGTCCCGGATGGGACCAGCGAGCTGTCCCTTCGTTACCGGCCTGTATGGTTGCCAGGCGCCCTGATCGTCGGCGCGGCCGCCTGGCTCCTGTGGGTGCCGGCCTTCGTCTTCAGTTTGCGTCGCAGGGAGACCGTATGAAGATCACCAAAGTGCGCACCTTCATCGTTGACGGCGGCTTCCGTCCCTGGACCTTCGTCAAAATCGAGACCAGCGAGCCCGGCCTGATCGGCTGGGGCGACTGCACGGACTGGGGCGCGCCCGGCCCGGTGACGGCCACAGTCGCCCAACTGGCCGATTTCATCATCGGCCGCGACCCGATGCAGGTGGAGTCCATCTGGTGGGACCTGGCGGCGGCCTCCACCCGTCACAGCGGCGGCATCGCCTGGAAGGCCATGGCGGGCATCGACTCCGCCCTGTGGGACATTCGTGGCAAGGCGTTGAACGCGCCCGTCTGGCAACTGATGGGCGGCAAGCTGCGCGACGAGCTGCGCCTTTACTGGTCGCATTGCGGCTCCACGCGCCACAGCCACGCCGACCTGCTGGGCCTGCCGCCCTGCCAGACCACGGACGACCTGCGGCGCCTGGCCGAAGAGGTACTGGAACGCGGCTACACGGCCGTCAAGACCAACCTGATGGCCCTGCGCGATTTGCCTGACGCCGGCGCCGGGCTGGCGCACTTTCGCAACACGACCGGCGACGCCTCCGCGCCCGTGCTGCGCAGCGCCGAAGCGATCATCGGGACCCTGCGCGAAACCCTGGGGCCGGACGTCGATATCGCGCTGGACGTGGCCTTCTGGTTTCGCCTCGGCGGCGCCATCAAGCTGGCGCGGGCGCTGGAGCCTTACGCGCTGATGTGGCTGGAAGTCGAGACTTTCGACGCCGACGCCCTGCAGGTCATCCGCAACGCAACGCGCACGCCGATCTGCACCGGCGAAAGCCTTTATGGCCAGCAAGGCTTCCTGCCCTTCCTGCAGCGCCGCGCCCAGGACATCATCATGCCCGACCTCAGCTGGAACGGCATCACCATGGGCAAAAAGCTGGCCGACCTCGCCCACGCCCACGATACGCTCTTCGCGCCGCACAACTGCCACAGTCCCCTGGCCACCCTGATCGCGGCCAACGTCTGCGCCACCCTGCCCAACTTTTTCATTATGGAAATCGACGTCGACGACGTGCCCTGGCGCGACGACCTGCTCAGTCACCCGCTGCAGATTCGCGACGGTCACCTGCAACTGCCGCAGCGGCCCGGCCTCGGCGCGGACCTCATCGAGGAGGAGCTGCTCAAACACCCGCCCGGCGACTATCCCTGGGCGCGCTGAAGCCGAATTGCGAAGTGGAAACCCCTGGTTGCGGCCTGGCGCTCAGCCGGTGCGCGCCATGGGCATGATGACGTGGATGAAGTCATCGCGGTCCTTTGGCTTCAGAACGCCTGGCCCTGGCGGACCGCTGCTCTGCAGCAGGACGCGTTCGTCGGAGATGACGTTGAGCACGTCGATCAGATAGTCCACGTTGAGCGAGATGTCCAGCTCGCCGCCCT
>JAGWBD010000132.1 GCA_021296065.1 Anaerolineae bacterium | reverse complement strand
ACGCCGCCGGCGTCAACTATGCCGTGACGGGGGAACGCGAAAACTGCAGCGGTGACGTGGCGCGACGGGCCGGCAACGAGTACCTCTATGAGGAACTGGCGCGTGGCAACGTGGAGACGCTCAACGAAATGGCGCCGCCGCGCATCGTGGTCACCTGTCCCCATTGTCTGCACAACCTGGGCAGCGAGTACCCGCAGTTTGGCGGGGATTACGAGGTCGTACACCACACGCAGTTGCTGGCAGAGTTGCGCGCCGAGGGTCGATTGCCGCAACCGCCGGCCCGGCCCGGCGCGCGCATCACCTTCCACGACCCCTGTTATCTGGGGCGCCACAACAATGTGTTTGACGCGCCGCGCGAGGCCCTGGGCAGTCTGCAGGGCGAGCTGGTGGAGATGCCGCGTAGTCGTGGCGATTCCTTCTGTTGCGGCGCGGGCGGCGCGCAATTCTGGAAGGAAGAGGAGGCGGGGGCCCGCACGGTAGGGGCGGAGCGTTACGCCGAGGCCACAGCCAGCGGCGCGGACATCGTCGCCACCGGCTGTCCTTTCTGCCTGCAGATGCTGGAGAGTTCGAAGGGCGATGCCGACGGGCCGGTCCTGCGCGACGTGGCCGAGTTGCTGGCCGAGGGCCTGCCGCAAACCACCATGGAAAGGGACGCGCATGCCGGATGAGACCGGGCCGGGACCTTCACAGCGCCTGTCCGACGACACGTTGCTGGAGATGTATCGACTGATGCTGCTCAGCCGGCGCCTGGACGAACGCGCATGGGCGCTGCATCGCCAGGGCCGGGTGCAGTTTCACGTCAGCGCCATGGGGCACGAGGCGGCCCAGGTGGGCGCGGCCTTCGCCATCAAGCGCGGTGTGGACTACGTCGTCCCCTACTACCGCGACCTGGCGATGGCCATCGCCCTCGGCTGCAGCGCGCTGGACTTCATGCTGGGCCTCTTCGCCCGGCGTGACGACCCCTGGAGCGCCGGCCGTCAGATGCCCTGTCACTTCAGCGACCGCGGACGCCACATCATCAGCGGCTCCTCGACGGTGGCGACCCAGGTGCCGCAGGCCGCGGGCCTGGCCTTCGCCATTCATTACCGGCAGCGGGCCGGTCTGGTAGACCCGCAGGACGCGACGCAGCCGCGCCTGGCCCTGACCAGCCTGGGCGAGGGCTCGACCAACCAGGGCGAGTGGCACGAAGGCATGAACTGGGCCGGCGTGCAAGGTCTGCCGATGGTCTGCCTGGTCGAAAACAACCGCTACGCGATCTCGGTGCCGCAGACGGAGCAGATGGCGATTCCCTCCGTAGCGACGCGCGCCGCCAGCTACGGCGCGCAGGGCGAGTCGGTCGATGGCAACGACGTGCTGGCGGTCCATGCTGCGATGCACAGGGCCGCGCAAAGGGCGTACAGGGGCGAGGGTCCCTCGCTGGTTGAAGCGCATACCTACCGCCTGACGCCGCACACCTCCGACGACGACGACCGCAGCTACCGTTCGCGCGAGGAGGTCGCCGCTGCCGGGGAGGTCGAGCCGCTGGTCCGTTACCGCCAGACCCTGCTTGAGCGGGGCCTGTTGACGCCGTCGCGTGTCGACGAACTGGAGGCGCGGACGCGCGCACAGGTGGACGAGGCGCAGCGGGCGGCGGAGGCTGCGCCCGAACCCGCGCCGGAAGAGGCCGACTCGCCGGTGCTGGCGCCCTTGCCGGAGGGCCTGACCTGATGGCAGAAATGACGCTGATTGAGGCCATACGGACGGCGCTGGACGAGGCGCTGGCGCAGGACGAGCGCGTGTTTGTCACAGGAGAGGACATCGGCCGGCGCGGTGGTGTGTTTCGCGCGACGCAGGGCCTTTACGAGAAGTATGGCGCGCGGCGGGTCATGGATTCGCCGCTGACGGAGATGGGCATCATCGGCGTGGGCATCGGCGCGGCGCTGGCCGACCTGCGGCCGGTCTGCGAGATTCAGTTTGCGGACTTCATCCACCCGGCCTTCAACCAGATCGTCGGCGAGGCGGCGCGCATGTACTACCGCTCGGCTGGCGGCTGGCAGGTGCCGCTGGTGATACGCGTGCCCTACGGCGCGGTGCCGGGCGGGGGGCTGTACCATTGCCAGAGCGTGGAGGCCCTGTTCGCGCACATTCCAGGGCTGAAGATCGTGGTGCCCTCCACGCCGCGCGATGCCCGGCGTCTGCTGCACGGCGCGATTCTGGACCCCAACCCCGTGCTCTTCCTCGAGACCAAGTACGGCTACCGGCAGATTCGCGGCGAGGTGCCTGAGCAGGACGCGCCGCTGCTGCCGGGGCCGGCGCGCATCGCACGGGAAGGCGGGGACCTGTCGCTCTTCGCCTGGGGGCTGATGGCGTTTTACGCGGAGATCGCCGCGGAACGGGCGGCGCAGGAGGACGGCCTTGACGTGGAGGTCGTTGACCTGCGCACCTTGCACCCGCTGGACCAGGAAAGTGTACTGGGGTCGCTGCGCAAGACGGGCAAGGCGCTGGTGGTGCACGAGGACACCCGCACGATGGGCTTCGGCGCGGAGATCGCCGCCCTGCTGGTCGACGAGGCTTTCGAATACCTCGACGGGCCGGTGAAACGCCTGACCGCGCCGGACGTGCCCGCCGCGCCCTTCAACCGCGGCATGTTCGATTATTTCCTTCCGGGCCCGGATGACATTTTCGCTGCCATCCGCGAGCTGGCGGCGTATTAGGAGCGCGAACCCTCCAATGCGCACCTCGTTGCAGATGCCGAAGCTGGGCGAAAGCGTGGTCGAAGGCACGGTCAGCCGCTGGCTGAAGCGCGAGGGCGACGCGATCGCCGAGTACGAACCCCTGCTGGAGATCATCACCGACAAGGTCGACACCGAGATTCCCTCGCCGGCGGCGGGCGTGCTGCTGCGCATCCACGTCCCGGAGGGCGAGACCGTCGCCGTGGGCACGGTTCTGGCCGAGATCGGCGAGCCGGGCGACGTGGCGGACGAGGTGCAGCCTGCGCCGGCCGCGCGCGCGGGACGCCTGTCGCCGGCGGTGGCGCGGCTATTGGCTGAGCACGATCTGGACCCTGCGGCCATCCCCGCCAGCGGTCGTGAGGGCCGGCTGACGCGCAAGGACGTCGAGGCCTGGCTGGCGAGCAGGCCGCAGACCGCTGCGCCCGCTGCGCCGGATGCGCCGGGGGAATTGCTGCCGCTGACGCCCATGCGCCGCCGCATTGCGGAACACATGCTGGCCAGCGTGCGGACGGCGCCGCAGGTCACGGCGGTCTACGAGGCTGACATGGGCGCCGCGCTGGCGGGCAGGGAAGCCCTGCAGGCGGAACATCCCGGTCTGCGCCTGACGCCCGTGGCCTGGATCGTGGCGGCGACGGCGCAGGCCCTGGGCGAGAACCCTTTGCTCAATGCCGAGTGGCGCGCTGACGGCATCTTCCTGCACCACGAACGCAACATCGGGATCGCCGTTTCACTTGAGGACGGCCTGATCGTGCCGGTCATCCGCCACGCCGACCGCCTCGCGCTGCCCGACCTGGCGCGGACCATCGCCGACCTGGCGACGCGCGCCCGCAGCGGCTCCCTGCAGCCGGACGAGGCGCAGGGCGGCACTTTCACCATCACGAACTTCGGCGCGGGCGGCTGCCTGGTCGGCACGCCGATCATCAACCAGCCGCAGGCGGCCATACTGGGGGTCGGCGCGCTGCAGCAGCGACCCGTCGTGCACGCGGGCGCGATCGTCGCGCGGCCCATGTGTTATCTCTCGCTGAGTTTCGACCATCGCATACTGGACGGCGCTGTTGCGGACGCCTTCATGCGTTGTATGATTGACAGCCTTGAGTCCGGCCTGAACGCAGACATGGAGAAACAGGACTGATGACGGAAGAATTCTACACGCCGGAACGCGCGCTGCTGGTGGTGGCGCACGCGGACGACATCGAATTCGGCATGGGCGGCACGGCGGCGCGCTGGGTGGACAACGGCGCCGAGGTGACCTTCTGCATTACCAGCGACGGCGGCTCCGGCAGCAACGAGGCGGACTCCGTGCGCCCGGAGCTGGTGCAACTGCGCGTGAAGGAGCAGCGGGCGGCGGCGAAGGTGCTGGGCGTGCAGGACGTGCGCTTCCTCGGCTATCCCGACGGCACGATGCAGCCGACGCTGGAACTGCGCCGCGATCTGACGCGTTTGATCCGTGAGTTGAAGCCGCAGGTGGTGATGACCACCGACCCGACGACCATCATCCCGCCGCAAAATTTCTACATCAACCACCCGGACCACCGCGCGACCTCCGAGGCGACGATGTACGCGACCTTCCCCTGCGCGGGTTCGCGGCCGATCTTCCGGGAGCTGCTGGAGGAGGGCCTGGAGCCGCACAACGTCGATTATTTCTATCT
>JAGWBD010000131.1:6185-6835 GCA_021296065.1 Anaerolineae bacterium | reverse complement strand
CGGATGCCAGACAGCATGGCACAACATTCACTCCCTCACAACAAATCGATGGTGTCACGCTGCACCAACTCGACCTCTGCGATGGCGCCAGAACTGCGGAACTGGTGTACGAAACAAGGCCGGATTTTGTCGTTCATCTGGCCGCCATGTCCTCCCCGCGACAGTCCTTCGCGCAGCCATGGGCCACGATCAGGAACAATTTGCTGGCCCAGATTCACCTGCTGGAGGCCTGCGCCATGCTTGCCAGTGTGCCGCGCGTGCTGGTCATATCGACGTCCGACATATACGACCCCGCCGACGACCCAGTCACGGAAGACAGCCCCTTTCTCCCGACCAGCCCCTATGCCGTCAGCAAGATCGCCCAGGACATGCATGCCCTGCAATTTGGTCTGGAACGACGACTACCCGTCCTGCGGGCCCGCCCTTTCAACTTTGTTGGCCCCGGCCAGCAAGAGGGTTTCGTGGCTGCCGACTTCGCATGGCAGGTGGCCCGGATAGAAGCAGGGGAGCAAGCCCCCGCAATTGCTGTGGGCAACCTGGCAGCCCGCCGGGATTTCTGCGACGTGCGGGATGTCGTGCAGGCCTTTATCCTGCTCCTGATGAAAGGGCCCGCGGGGCAGGCATACAACGTGGCCTCTGGCAAGGCATAC
>JAGWBD010000131.1:4822-6145 GCA_021296065.1 Anaerolineae bacterium | reverse complement strand
AGTCGCGTTTCGTCCCTCTTGATGTCCCGCTTAAGCGGGGCGACAACCGCCGCTTGCGAGAGGCAACCGGCTGGCAGCCGCAATTCGCGCTTGACCAGTCCCTGAGTGACCTGTTGCAGCATTGCCGTGATGCCCTGCGCGCATGATTGATACCCACTGTCACCTTGATTTCGACAGCTTTGCTGAAGACCTGGAGCAGGTGCTTGAACGTGCGCAACTGGCAGGTGTAACCTCCTTCGTCAATCCTTCAGTTGACCTTGAGTCTTGCAAAAACGCTCTGTCCCTGTACCGACGTTGGCCGCAGGTGCACGTCGCCATCGGCATCCATCCCAACAGTTGCCAGGACTTCGACGATTCGTCTCTGGAGCGTCTGCGCGAACTGGCGTGCCAGCCCGGCATCGTGGCAATCGGGGAAATCGGGTTGGACTATTACCGGAACAGGTGCCCGCCTGAAACCCAACGGCGTGCGCTTCGTTCGCAATTGCGTCTGGCGGCGGAGTGCGCCTTGCCGGTCATCATACACAACCGTGAGGCGGCTGAAGACCTGCTGCCCATCCTGGCGGAGCACGCGAGGTCCCTGTCCCCCGCCATGCGTGAGCGCCCCGGCGTCCTGCACTCCTTTTCGGCCAGCGCAGAAGTCGCATGGCAAGCCCTGAAACTGGGCTATTTTCTGGGGTTCACGGGTCCAGTCACGTTTCGCAAGGCCGAGGAACTGCGCGGCATTGCCCGTCAGGTGCCGCCGGATCGACTGCTTGTTGAAACAGATGCGCCCTTTCTCGCGCCGACCCCCAGGCGCGGCAAGCGCAACGAACCTGCCTGGTTGCCATACATTGTGGACCGACTTGCCGGTCTGCACGCTGTGTCAACAGAGAAGATGGCACAGTTAACCGCGGACAACGCAGGAATGCTGTTTAACCTGCCCCTCTGACCGCGACGCGCGCAATGAAGTAAACTCGGGGCATGACAGACCTGTCGATCATTATTGTCAGCTGGAACGTCGCTGAATTGCTGGAGGCCTGTCTGGATTCGGTTTACAGCAGCCTGGCAGATTCGGCGCTGACCACCGAAGTCATTGTGGTGGACTCGGCCAGCAGCGATCACAGCGTTTCCATGCTGCAAGACCGTTTTCAAAAAGTCCAGCTTTTGGCATGCGAAAACAACGTTGGCTTTTCCAGGGGCAATAACCTGGGCCTCAGGCGTGCGAGCGGTCGGTTTATCCTGTTGCTTAATCCGGATACCGAGGTCCATGGCGATGCCATCGACCGCATGGTGCAGGAACTGGAAGAGCATGCTCACGTGGGCGCTGTGGGGCCCCACACGCTC
>JAGWBD010000131.1:0-4671 GCA_021296065.1 Anaerolineae bacterium | reverse complement strand
GCTGCGGCGCGAGGTCTATGAGGAAATCGGTGGTCTGGACCCCGTCTACGTGATGTATTCGGAAGAACTGGACTGGTGTCGCCGGGCGAAGGAGGCAGGCTGGCGTGTGCGTTACGTCGGCGACACCAGAATCATTCACCATGGCGGTCGCAGCAGTGAACAGGTGCAGGCCCACAGTCAGATCCACTTTCATCAAAGCAAGCTGCGCTACGTGCGCAAATGGCACGGTCAGGGCAGTGCCCGTTTGTTGCGGGTCTTTCTCCTGCTCATGTTCCTCCATCAACTCTTGCTGGAAGCGGCAAAGGGACTTCTGCGACAACAGAGGGTGCGCGCCTACTGGCAGGTCATGCGTTCCGGATTGAAGGAGAGTTAATGCGCATTGGCATCGTCAGTGGTGAGTTTCCGCCGATGACAGGAGGGGTCGGCGCATACAGCCAGATTCTCGCACGAAGGATGCAGAGAGCAGGCCACGAGATTCAAATCTTTACGGACTTGCGGGCCCGCAGCGACGATCTGTCGCTGAGCGGCAAGACTGACTCCTGGCATGCCGCCACCCTGGGGGCGATTCGGCGCTGGTCCCGGCGCCAGCGACTGGACATCGTTAACCTGCAGTTTCAGACGGCGGCCTTCGGCATGTCCCCCTGGGTGCATTTGTTGCCCCAGGCTTTGCATCCCCTGCCACTGGTCACAACATTTCACGACCTGCGGGCGCCCTGGCTTTTTCCGAAAGCCGGCCGCATTCGCAAGGCCGCAATCTCCTGGCTGGCCCGCTACTCGGCGGCGGCGATCTGTACCAACCAGGAGGACTTTGACCGCTTGCGCGGAAATGCGAGCAATTGCGAATTTGTCCCGATCGGCAGCAACATCCTTGCCTGCAGGCCGGCGAATTTCAGCGCGGCCGTCTGGCGCCGGAATGCCGGCGTGCAAGATGAAGAGATTCTGCTGGCCTGGTTCGGTCTCGTCAACCACAGCAAGGGGCTCGAATCGTTGCTGCGTTCGCTCGCGCGCCTGCGCGACAGCGGCCTGCCCCTGCGCCTGGTTTTCGTCGGCGGCGGGGCCGGCGACAGCGACCCTGGAAACATCACTTTTGGCGAGAAACTGGATGCAATGGTCCTTCAGTTGCGTTTGGAACACGCCTTGCTGCGAACCGGATTTCTGGGCGACGCCGACGTCGCTGCCTGGCTATGGGCAAGCGACCTGGCAGTGTTGCCCTTTGTGGACGGCGCATCCTTTCGCCGTGGCAGTCTGATGGCAGCCATTCACCACCGATGTGCTATTGTGACCACGCAACCTGCAGTGGACGTCCCGCAATTCGTGCACGGGGACAACATGTGGCTGGTTCCTGCGGGTGACGAACCCGCCTTGCAAAAGGCATTGGGAATGCTGGCAGAATCACCAGAGATTCGCGACACGCTGCGCGGCGGAGCTGCTCGTTTGGCAGCGACCTTTGACTGGGATGTCATCGCTGGCGCCACGCTGGACATTTTAAAAAGTGTTTTGGGGGAGAAATCTTGATCGGCCGCATTGAGCGCAAGGACCTGGTAGCCGTGGGCGTCCTGCTCCTGCTGTGGCTGGTCTTTTTTTGGCGGCTCTTTACCCCCGTCGTTGAAGACAGGGCTTCGCTGCGCCAGGGGGACTTTTCCGGCCAGTTTTTCGCCTTTGGCGCATACCAATTCCATCGCATGAGCCAGGGTGAGGTTCCCTTGTGGAACCCCTGGAACAACGGTGGAATGCCTTTCGTTGCCGATCCGCAGACCGCCGCATTCTATCCACCGCGCCTGCTGACGATCGCTGTCGCCAGTCTCTCCGGAGGCTGGAGCTATTTCCTGCTTGAACTGGAGATGGCGGCCCACGTGTTGGCCTTTTCCCTGTTGATGTACCTGTTGCTAAGGCGAATGACCCGCAAGCAGTCCGGCAGTGTGCCTGGCGCCATGCTGGCGGCCATCATTTGCGGCTATTGCGGCTGGACTAGTGGCTATCCACCGCTGCAGCTGGCAATTCTGGAATCCGCCATCTGGTTGCCTTTGGTGATTCTTGGCGTGTTCGAAGCGACTGAAGCGAGGCCTCTGCGCTGGCACTGGTTGATCGTCAGCGGCCTGGCCGCGGGTCTGTCCTGGCTCGCCGGCCATTCCCAGACGAGCTGGCAACTCAGCATGATGCTGGTCGCCTGGATCGCCTGGCGCACCTGGGAGAAACGTCTGCGCTGGCATCACTTCCTGAGCATGCTGGCCTACTGCGTCCTGCTGGCACTGGGTCTGGCAGCTGTCCAGCTTTTGCCTGGAATCGAATACCTGCTGCTAACCAGCCGCGCCGAACTCGGTTTCGATGCCAAGGGCAATGGCTTCCCGGTGCGGGACCTGTTGCAATTCCTCTTTCCGGCGCAATTCAGCCTGTTTTCCCCGCTATACATTGGAATAGCGGGGCTCGCGTTGGTGCTGATCGCTGTGCAGCAGCGTGTGCGGGCGACACAATTCTGGCTGTTTGCTGCCCTGTTCGCCCTGGCGCTGAGCATGGGCGGCAATCTGGCCCTGTTTCCCTTGCTCTACAATGTGCTACCCGGTTTGCGCTGGTTTCGCGGTCAGGAACGCGCCGCCTTTCTGGTCAGCCAGAGCCTGGCGGTCGCCGCCGGCCTGACCTTCGCCAGACTGACTGACACTCAAGCCAACACACTCGACTGGCCTGTCGTTCGCCGCACGCTTGGCGGGATGGTCTTTGTCGGCATACTGGTCATGGCGCTGGCCCCACTGGGCTGGCCCGGGTTCGAGACTCCCGACATCCTGAGCGCCGCGCTTCTGGCGGTGGTCCTGACGGTCGCCTGCTGGTTTAGCCTGCGAAAATTGCTCACCAGACCGACCTCGTTCCCCTGGGTCTGGCTGCTTGTGCTGTTGCTCGCGTTTGATCTGTTCACAGCCAATATGGACGCACCCGGCACGTGGGAGGGCGTCCCCTCGCACCAGCAATTGTCGTTGACACCGCCAGAAGTCCTTGTCCCTGTACTGGCGGACCAGGACCAGCCATTTCGTGTCGACGGCCTGCGGGTGGTGCATGCCAACCATGGCAGTCTCTACCAGGTTGCGGACATACGCGGCATCAGCCCCCTGGTTCTGACCGGCCCCAGGCTCCTGATCGGATGGAAAGAAGTCAACCCGCTGGCCTGGGAACTGTTTGCCGTGCGCTATGTATTCAGCGACAAGGAACCCTTGCCGGTTCCCGTCCGTACCCTTGCGGAAGGGCATGATCAATTCGGCCCGGTCCGCCTTCACCGGCTTGAAGACCCTCGTCCCTGGGCGCACATGGTCCAACAGTTCGAGGTCCTGGATAGCGACGAATGGGCGCGAGAGTTGCTGGACCATCCGGACTTTGACGAACGCCAGGTCATCATCCTTGATCGCGCGCCTGTTCCGGAGCCTGCCGCTGAGGCCAGTGGCGGCTCCGCCAGCGTGACAGCCTTTGCGCCCGAATACATTGCGGTCCGAACAAGCGCTCCCGCCAATGCAATTCTCGGCCTGTCCCAGCCACATTACCCAGGCTGGCGAGTCTTTGTTGATGGCGAGGAAAGGCCATTAATGCGGGCCTATGGGGCGCTGAGCGCTGTTTCACTGCCTGCGGGCGAGCACCTCGTCGAACTGGAGTACGATCCGTTGAGTTGGCGGCTTGGCGCCCTGCTAAGCACCCTGACTCTTCTGCTCAGTCTGGCTGTATTGCTGCGTTCGCGCCTTCATAAATCATGAACCTGTCGGGGAGGACCGCGCTGACGCGCCATGAATCACGCAAAATCCTGACCATCGGTCTGGCAATCGGGACCACCGGAGCGCTAACAGGTCTGTTGCTGACTCTGGCAGGCCCGACAGCCGCCACTGGCGCCATTCTCGGGTTGCTGGCAGGTCTATATGTGCTGACCAACCTGCAGGCAGCGCTTCATGTCCTGCTTGCAGTAGTGCTGTTGCTGCCCTTCGGCACCCTGCCCTTCAAGCTGATCGTGACTCCTACCCTGCCGGATGTTGCGCTCGGCGCTTTCGTATTGGTCTGGCTCTTGCAGTGGATGACGGGCCGACGCAGCCGTTTGCAACTGACGCCCGTGCATCTACTGATCTTCCTCTACATACTTTGGCTGCTGCTCAGTTTCGCCCTGGGCCTGCGTTTTGCAGCCCCAACCCCAAATCGGCTGCGACAATTCGCGGAAACCCTGCTTGCGATCAGCATGGCCTTCGTGCTGGTGGACATGCTGCGAAGACCAGAGATGCTGAGACGTCTGGTCGTTTTGCTGGTCTTGTTGGTCGGCCTGCAGGCCCTGGTCGCCGTTACGCTCTACGTGTTGCCCGATGATTTTAGTGAGCGAGCGCTGGTCAGGCTGGCGCGCATCGGTTATCCAAATGGCGGCGTCATTCGCTACATCGAAAGCAATCCCGCCCTTCCGGAACGCGCTATCGGCACCTGGGTAGATCCCAATCTGTTGGGCGGTACACTGGCGGTCGCGTCAACCTTGATCGCTGCCCAACTGTTCGCGGCCAGGCCGGTCTTGCGCTGGCGCTGGTTGACTCTGGCCATTCTCGCCCTGTCGGTCCTGGCTCTTTTCCTTACCTATTCAAGGGCCTCCCTGCTTGCCTTGTGCGCGGGACTGGTCTTCATTGGCCTTGTTCGCTACCGGCGATTTCTCGCCGCCATGCCTCT
>JAGWBD010000130.1 GCA_021296065.1 Anaerolineae bacterium | reverse complement strand
CTCGGCGCGCCGCGCTTCCTGCGGGCCGGAAATGATGCTCAGTTCACCGGCGAGGAAGCGTTCGACCATCACCGTCAGGTCGGGCACGTTGAGCAACACGAAGGCGTCGTTGTTGACGTAGCCCAGTTCGGCATCGACGTAATCCGGATTGGCCAGCAGCGAAATGGACTCTGCCGGCCGTACCTCGCCGAAGGAATTGGGGCCGGAACTCTCGTTGAGGTTCTGGTTGAATTCCTGGTCGGGCATGGTGGTCAGGTCTTCCGGCGCGATGTGCGAGGGATAGGGTTCAAGCGAGCCGATGCTGTTGATGGCGTCACAATCGGCCTCGGCGAAGGAAACGGCGATGGTGAAATCGTCGATCCTCTCAACGTTGGCAATTTCATCGGCGACGAAACTCAGGTGGGTTGGCACTGCCCCGCTCTGGATGAAGTCCCAGACGAACATGACGTCGTCGGCGTTAATCTGCTCGCCATCCGTCCAGTACATGTCCTCTCGCAGGCTGAAGGTGTAGGTCAGGCCGTCCTCGGACAGTTCCCAGCCGGTTGCAAGAGCGTTGGGGCCGGGGCCGTTTACGATACTGGCCGTGGAGGGGTCAACGCTAAGCAGATCGGGGAAAATGAGCGCCTGAATGTCGGAGGTGACGGTCTCGTTGGTGAGCAGGGGCGCGAAGGCGGTCGGATCGGCGCCGGCATTGCCCCGGACAACGATGCCGCCTTCCTGGGCCATGGCGGAAAGTGAAGAAATACACAAAACGACTATTACAAGGGTAACTCTCAATGCAAGTTTCATCGCTATTCTCCTGAAGGTCGCTTTCGGGTGGATCAGACGAGGTCTCCTGTCGCCTGGACCGAAGACTTCATCGGCGGAAGGATGAATGTCCAGGCCAGTCGGGGCGCCCGGATTCGAACCGGGGGCCTCTTGCACCCCATGCAAGCGCGCTACCGGGCTGCGCCACGCCCCGAATGCCGTCAGCATACCCCTTACCACTTCGCCTTGCAAGCATGCAGGAAATTTACGTTTGCTGTCGAATGTACTGCTTGTCAGGAATGGGACTCCTTCCTATACTTTCTTCATCGAAAAGGAGTACATGATGACACGTGAGGAAGTACGGCTAACCAGCCTGGCTGGTAGCGCCGGCTGAGCGTCGAAATGCGGTCCTGGTGACCTGGCGCACGTGTTGCAGCCGCTAAAACTACTGTTCGCTTCAGAAAGCTATCCTGATTTGCTCGCCGGCCTGGGTGAGCCGGACGATGCCGCCGTTTGGCGGCTGGACGACGACCGCGCCCTGGTCACCACCGTTGATTTCTTCCCGCCGGTCGTCGATGCCCCCTATGACTTTGGCGCGATTGCAGCCGCCAACGCGCTCAGTGACGTTTACGCCGTGGGCGGGGAGGCCGTTCTGGCCCTCAATCTGGTGGCCTTTCCGGAATCGCTGGACGCCGACGTCCAGGCCGAGATTCTGCGCGGTGGGGCGGAAAAGGTTCTCGAAGCGGGCGCCGTCATTGCCGGCGGCCATACGGTGACGGACGACGAGCCGAAGTATGGCCTGGCCGTCACCGGGCTGGTGGCGCCGCAGCAGTTGCTGACCAAGGGAGGCGCCCGGGCCGGGGACCGGCTTGTTCTGAGCAAGGCCCTGGGGACCGGTCTGATCACCACGGCCCTGAAACGGGGGCAGGCGGACCCCAATGATTTGGCGGTCGCCGTCGACAGCATGAGCCGACTCAACGGCCAGGCTGCCAGACTGGCGCGTTCGCATGGCGTGCGCGCCATGACTGACATCACCGGTTTTGGTTTGGCGGGACACGCACGGGAAATGTTGCGCGCCGATAATCTGGACTTTGCCATTGATTTCAACGCTCTGGCCTGGTTGCCAGGCGCGCGAGACTGTGCCGAAGCTGGCCTGTCCCCTGGGGGGACCACACGCAATCGAGAGTACTTTGCCGAGTGGACGACGCTGGGCACGGACCTGGGTGAAATCGAAGAATCCATGATTTATGACCCACAAACTTCCGGCGGTCTGTTGATGGCAGTGCCCGCGGAGCGGGCGCAGGGACTCTTGCACGCCCTGCTGGAAGCCGGTGAGGCTGCCCGCCTGATTGGCAGCGTTGTGTCGGGAAGCGGCCGCGTGCGCATTGGCTCCGACCCGGGTGCCGGGGTCTCACCAGGCTGACGTGCGAGTGACCTTCCCTTCAATTCAGGGGGCCAAATGAGCCCCGGTCCCGCATCAGTCGTCCGGCCGGAGCAGCCTGGTGCGCCACAGACGGCCCTCACCAATGTTAATGGCGCCTGGGCCTACCTGCGGGCCGGCCCTGGCGAACAGTATCGCGTCATCGGTGACATTGAAGACAAGAGCATCCTGCGATACTTCCCTCACAGCCGAACGCAAAATGACTGGGTCTGGGTCGAGCAATCCTGGCGCGCCGGTTGGCTGGCGGCGTTTGTCGTGGATTTCGAACCCTTTGAGGACTGGCCCTGTCAGCCGGACCAACTTCCTACACCCTATGACGGGCGCGTGGCGGTCTGGCACTGGAAAGGCGCGGTCCTGCAAGACAACAGCATCGACGAGCTGGCGCAGCGCCTCAACCGCGTTGCGCCCCACGTCACGGAGGTTTTTGTCAAAATCAGTGACAGCACCCAACAAACCGGCGCAGATTGGCAGGGGCGCTGGGACAGCAAGGCGGAGCTGGCGCTGACGGGTCCGGAAAGCATTGATCGTTGGGTGAGCGCGCTGGGACGCTACGGCATGAATTTCCACGCCTGGTGTGTGGCGCGCGGTCTGGACAGCGAAGCCGAGACGGACCTGATTGTACAGGCCTGCCAGCGGCCCGGCGTTCGTTCCCTGATCCTGGACGTTGAACCCTACGCAGGTTTCTGGACCGGCGGCCGCGAAGGCATTCGGCCCTTCATGTTGCGCATCCGCCGCCAGATTCCGGGCAATTTTCATATTGGTATATCGGTGGACCCGCGCCGCCATCACTTTCGTCACATCTGGCCGGAGGAATGGCGACCCTTTGTCGACAGTGTGCATCCGCAGGTCTACTGGGTGACCTTCGGGGTCTTGCCGGAAGTTGCGCTGAGGGAGGCCTGGGACGTCTGGCAGGATTACGGCCTGCCCATTATTCCCGTGCTGCAGGCCGATGCGGAATCTGCGGAAATCCGCGTGGCCCATACACTGGCGAGACTGCGATATGGCGCGCCTGGCACGGCACTGTGGCGCCTGGGTGTCATTGGCGAGGCACAGTTCAGGGAAGTCAGCGAGTCTGACAATCCCGTGGATGACACCCCGGTAAGCCCTGTGGTTCGAAACGGGGCGATGGTATTGGTCCGACCCGACGACGCCGGTTTCGCAAAAGGCAGTTACCTGGGCGAAGAAGGCTTTGGCAGTTTCCCCGGGCCTTTGGGCTGGCCAGTGTGGTATCGGCCGACGCAGGCGAGCCGAAGCCTGGCGTGGGCGCACTGGACCCCAACTTTGGAACGCTCGATCACCTGCGAGGTGGCGGTGTTTGTGCCTGAAGACCATGCCTCCACCCAAAATGCCAGCTATCAGTTGCAGGGCGTACGCGGAGCCACGTCGCCGGTGGCCGTCGAGGTCGATCAGTCTCGCTACAACAACCAGTGGGTCACGCTGGGCGTCTATGCACTGGACTCCGCGGAAAGCGGCGCCGGCAGCGTATTTGTCACTGACATGACCGGCGAAGATGACCGCGAGCTTGCCATTGACGCGGTACGCTGGCGTGAGTTTCCTGGGGGCAGCCTAAATCCGGAAAATGGCAACAATTCCGACCATCTTGCGGACGGATACGACTCGCCGGTGGGGGCAGTTGGCGAACGACGCGGATCCCGCATGTGGCCGGGCGACTGGCAGGCCAGGGATTCATTCGGCCAACTTGCCGAGCGTCCTGGCAGCGAGGAAGGTTACTTGCCAGGAGTCAATCTCGGCCATGGCGATTCGGCTGCGCGCAACACGGTATTTGCCTGTGCCAGCGGTATCGTGACTTTTGCGGGTCATCTGCCAGGTGTGGGCGCGACGTTGATCATCCGCCACGACCCGTTACGAGGAAGCGGCAGGGTGCTCTGCAGCCGTTACATGCACATTGAAGGCATTCAGGTACAAATCGGCGATCGGGTGCAACGCGGAGAGCAGATCGCCAGCGCGGCCCAGGCCGCTGGCGGCCAGGACCATCGATTGCATTTTGACCTTTGCGCAACATCGGCGTTGGAACGCCAGCCAGGTCACTGGCCTGGCCGCAACTTTCTGGCCCTGATTCGAAATTACATCGACCCGCACGACTTCATCGCCGGTCACAGGCCTGCCGGTTCGGGGTTGTCCGGCTAAAGCAGACCCCAATCGTCGGCCCGACCCTCTTCCCTCATGGAGGGGTCC
>JAGWBD010000129.1 GCA_021296065.1 Anaerolineae bacterium | reverse complement strand
ATTCGAACCCGCGATCTCCACCTTGACAGGGTGGCATGTTAACCGCTACACTACGCCCCCTTACGAAGGCCCATCATGACTCCGCATGGCCTCCGTGTCAAGCCCTGCCCTCATTTGACATTGCACAATTCACTGGCCCGACCTGATCCGGAAACGCGCAGGGTACGACGGCTCGTTCTGCCTTGGTTGATGTTGATTTATCTGTGCGTGCCAGGCGGCAGGACTCTGGCCCAGACCCCCCTGCTGGTATTTGCAGCAGCTTCCCTTTCCGACGTTTTCCTCGCTCTTGAGGAGGAATTTGAGCAACTAAACCCTGAGGTCGACGTTGTCCTGAACCTTGCCTCCTCCTCAACGCTGGCCAATCAGATTCTGCTGGGAGCCCGGGCCGACGTGGTCGCCAGTGCGGACGAGGCACAAATCGAACGCCTGCGGGATGCCGGTCTGGTCGACGACGCGCAAGTCTTTACCTACAATCGTCTGGCGCTGGTAGTTCCATCCGACAATCCGGCGGGTCTCAATGCGCCCGTTGAACTCGCCAGACCGGGCCTGCGACTGGTGTTTGCCTCTCCCGGCGTTCCGGTGCGCGGCTATTCGGACCTTGTGCTGGAGCGGCTTGCCACGCAGCAACAGATTGAAGTGGGGGACGTCCTGGCAAACCTTGCGTCCGAAGAGAACAACGTGCGGCAGGTCTTGTTCAGAATCGCCTTTGGCAGCGCAGATGCCGGTTTTGTCTATCGAAGCGACATCACCCCCGCGCTGGCGGACAGGATCGCTGTCATTCCACTGCCCAACGACATCAACGTGAGAGCAACGTATCCTGTAGCTGTCCTTGCCGACAGCGCCAATGAGCAGTTGGCCCGCGCATTCATCGCCTTTCTGCATTCGTCCGCAGGCCAGCGACGCCTGCAGGACCATGGCTTTATCCCTGCGATACCGGAGACTCCGCCCTGGAACTGGTCCTCCTGCCAGACGGCCGCAGCTGCATGAAGCGCCTGCCTGCCGCCTCGCTGCTGCTGATCGCCACGGTGGCTGCCGGTTTCTTGCTGCTACCCGTATTGGTGTTGTTGTTGCAGGGCCTGGCAGCGGGATCTGAAGGCAGTCCGGCGGACCCTGCCCTGCCCCAGGCGCTGGCGCTCAGCCTTGTGACGACCGGCATCAGCATGCTGCTGGTGCTGGTATTCGGTACGCCCCTGGCCTGGGTCCTGGCCCGCTGGCACTTCCCCTTTCGCAGGCTGGTTTCAATTTTGCTGCAATTGCCGCTGGTTTTGCCCCCGGCCGTGGCGGGTCTTGCCTTGCTGCTTACGCTGGGACGACGGGGGTTGCTCGGCAGTGTTCTGGATTCGCTGCACCTTGACATTGCCTTTACGGCGACAGCCGTGGTGCTGGCCCAGGTTTTTGTCGCGGCCCCCTTCTATCTGCGTGCCGCCCAGGCCGGCTTCGCCAATGTGCCTGCAGAAATCGAAGCGGCAGCCCGGGTGGATGGCGCTACCGGGCTGGCCCTGTTTGTTAAAATCTCTCTGCCCCTTTCGCTGCGTGCGCTGGGCGCAGGATTGACGCTTGCCTGGGCCCGTGCCCTGGGAGAATTCGGCGCGACCATTCTCTTTGCCGGCAGTTTGCAGGGCCGCACACAGACCATGCCCCTGCTGGTTTACAATGCGCTGGAGCGCAATCTTGATACGGCGATCCAGACCGGTCTGGTCCTGGTGGTTCTGGCACTATGCGTACTGTTGCTGGCCAATCGTCTGCGCGCGCCTGATGCCTCCGCTTTCATCTAGACGCAAGGACCATTTACCTTGAATTCTTCGCCTGGGAAAACGAGACCGGAACATTCACATGTTAGTTGAAATGGTGGCCCTGGACCTTGAGACGACCGGTCTGGATCCGCAGCGAGACTCCATTATAGAGATTGGTGCCGTGCGCATGCGCGACGGCCAGGTGGTTGACGAGTATTCGCAACTTGTAAGTCCTGACGTGCCCCTGCCCCGGGAAATCACCGACATCACCGGCATCCGGCCGGAACAGTTGGTCGGCCAGCCCGCCATCGAAGATGTGTTGCCGCAAATCGTTCATTTTGTCGCAGACGCTCCCGTCATCGGCCATAACGTCAACTTCGACATGGACTTTCTTGCCCGCCAGGGTGCCCTGCGTGGCAACCTGCGTCTGGATACGGCGGAACTTGCGCCGGTGCTGATGCCGGCAGCATCGCGTTATTCCCTGGGCAATCTGGCCGCCGAAACCGGCATAGCGTTGAAAGAGGCCCATCGGGCCCTTGATGACGCGCGCGCAACCGCCGGCCTTAACTCGCAACTGTGGTTGAAGCCGCTGGACCTGCCGCTTGCCACACTCAATGAAATCGTCAGCGCGGCAAGCGGCCTGGCCTGGAGTGCGGAACCCGTTTTCCGCGCCGCACTGGAAGCCCGGGACCTGCTGTCAACGCCGGATGTCATCCGATCAACCCATGGCAGCACGCTTTTTCCTCCCCTGCAGGAAGGCATGCCCCTGCTGGCCCCGGAAGATGCGCCCCTGCCACTGGACTTCGAGGAAATCCGCCAGAAACTGGGCGAGGGCGGAGCGCTTGCAAGGCAACTTCCTGGCTTTCGCGAGCGACCACAGCAGGTGCAGATGGCGCAGGAGGTCGTCCAGGCCTTCAACCAGGGGGAGCATTTGATGATCGAGGCCGGTACAGGTGTCGGCAAGTCACTGGCCTACCTGCTGCCCGCCGCCCGCTGGTCCCAGGTGAATTCGCGGCGCGTGATCATTTCGACCAATACCATCAACCTGCAGGAGCAATTGCTGAACAAGGACCTGCCGGATATGCAGATGGCCCTGTCAGAGCCCTTGCGATCCACACTTCTGAAGGGACGCGGCAACTATCTGTGTCCGCGCCGGTTTGCTGCCCTGCGGCGTCGCAAGCCGGTGAACCAGGACGAACTGCGGCTGCTGTGCAAATTAATCGTTTGGCTGCTGGAAAATCGAAGTGGCGACCGAAGCGAAATCTCCCTGCGCGGCCCGGGAGAACGCCACGTCTGGTCGCGCCTTAGTGCCGAAGACCCATTGTGCAGTCTGGAACGATGCCGCAGCGAAATGAAAGGCAGTTGCCCCTTTTTTAAGGCCCGCAAGTCTGCCGAATGCGCCCATCTTGTTGTCGTCAATCATGCGTTGTTGTTGGCAGATGCCGCCAGTGAACATCGTGTATTGCCAAATTACAGCTCATTGATTCTGGACGAGGCCCAACATCTTGAGGAGGCGGTTTCGGAGGCCTTTGCCTTTCGGCTCGATGAACGATTGCTGCGCCTGCAGTTGGCGGAACTGGGGTCGGCCAACAGTGGCGTGTTGGGAGAACTGTTGCGCGCATCACAGGGACTGGTCGCAGCGGCTGTCCAGGAACGCCTGAAAGAGATGATCGATACTATTGCCGAGGCGGCCACACTGCTGCAACACCACGCCGGCAGGCTGTTCTCGTCCTGTCGCTCCTTTGCGGACGACGTCGGTCCTCCCCGCAATAACTACACGATGCGGCTCCGTATCGTGCCACAATAGCGCCATCACACCAGCTTCGATGCCGTCGTCGAACAGTACGAGACCCTGTCCGGCTTCTTCTTCGGCATCTGCGACGCCCTGCGTCGACTGACTGAGCAACTTGGGCCCCTGGCCCTGGGCGCAGAAGGAGATTTGCCTGACAGCCTCAATACAATCGAGAACATCAGCCGCTGGTTCGTGATGACACGTCAGCAACTGGAGGCATTTGTAGAGAATCCGCAAGAGAACCGGATTTACTGGCTGGAAATCGCTGCCGACCGGGGCAACCCGGTTACCATGCACGCAACCCCCTTGCATGCCGGGCCAATCGTGGAAGAGCATTTGTGGGAATCCCTGGAAACCGTCGTATTGACCAGCGCCACGCTGCGCAGCGGCGGCAATTTTGACTTCCTGCGGCAAAGGCTCAATGCCGACGACCTGCGTGCTGTTGACCTTGGTTCTCCCTTTGACTATCGCGCCTCCACGCTGCTCTTTGTTCCCTCGGACATCCCTGAACCGGCACAAAGGGAGAACTATCAAGTCGCGGTTGAAAGGGGCCTGGTGGAACTGGCAGCCGCGCTCGACGGCGGCTTGCTGGTACTCTTCACCAGTTACAGCCAGCTCCGTCAAACAGCGCGGGGAATCACGCCGCGACTGGCCCTGGGTGGAATCGAGGTGCTTTCCCAAAGTGGAGGCAGCAGCCGCAGTGGATTGCTGAATGCCTTTCGCCAACGCGAAAGGGCAGTGTTGCTGGGCACACGCAGCTTTTGGGAAGGTGTTGACATTCCCGGTGACGATTTGCGCGCCCTGGTCATCGTGCGGCTGCCCTTCGCCGTGCCCTCGGACCCGGTATTTGCGGCCCGCTCCGAAACTTTCGCTGATCCTTTCAACGACTTTGCCGTGCC